>JAICTV010000111.1 GCA_025936175.1 Phycisphaerae bacterium | reverse complement strand
TGATAGCCCTTGCTCAAGCTCTGCTGCGCCGACGCACGCGACGGCGCGAACGCGCAAACGGCACGCGATGCGCAAGATGCTGTCAGAACTGATTTTAACATCTCTTCACCCTCTGGCAATCGATAGCGATCGTTAACAGAATTACCGGCGCCGCCCCGCCCCGTTGTCGATCGCTTCAGATCCCATTACTTCCACGCCGGCACGCCGATATCGGTCATCAGCAGCACGCCGGGCTGAGCCTTGAGGATGCGCGGGATCGCATTGACCAGTGACGCCACCGTCGCATGATCGCCCGCGACGCCGCCGTTCACCCGGATCTCCAGCGGCGGATCGCCGGTTATCGTGGCCCCATCGTGCGGGTCGCGCGCGTCGAGGTACATCTTCAGATCCATGTGGACACGTTGCACGCTGCCGACGTTGCCGACGACCTGCTGATGGATGCCGCAGCACTGACCCTTCTTCACGTTGAAAAATTTGGTGGTGAGGTCGTACGGCGCGATCACCGGCTCGAAAAGCTCGTACGTCTCGGTGAACTGCCACCCCATTGCGTGGCCGATCAGCGCGAGCGATTCCAGGAATCCCGCGTGACCCGCCTTGCCCTCGGCGAACAGCCGGCGCATCTCCTCCGGCTCCAGCCCGGAGCCGATCTTCTTTTGCAGCGGCATTCGGCGCGTGGAAGCGTTGACGACGCGCTCGACGTAGATGTGCTCGACCGTGCGTGACACGCCGGTCATGCAGATCGGCAGCACGTCCATGACGAAGCCGGGATTGACGCCGGTGCCGAGAACGCGCGCGCCGCTTTTCCGGCAGATCGCGTCGAGTTCCTCGGCGAGTTTGGGCGCACGGAACTTGGGCACGAGCAACTCTTCGCACGAGCTGACGACGCTCACGCCGCGCTGTGCCATCGGCATGATCTGCTGAATGGACACATCCGCCTTCGACCCGGCGGTGTGCAGCACGACATCGACCTTCCCCTTCTCCGCCAACTCCTCGAACGACTTATACATCCGCGCCGCCGCGAGCTTGCCGACGCCGGTAATGTCGCTGAGCGTCTTTCCCGCCTTCGCCGGATCGATATCGATTCCACCGACAACTTCAATCCACTCCTTGTCCGCCGCCAGCTTGATCGACTCAATCCCGATCGGCCCGAGGCCGAACTGAGCGACTTTGATCTTGTTCTGCTGCACCGCTGACTCCTCTGCGTTATCCGACGAACTCGTTGCCGACCTTGCGCGCCCGCACCGGTTTATCGAGATTGATCCCCAGCTTCACGCCGGCTTCCACCAGCACGTTCCAGCCCGCCGCCATCATCACGTAGCTCTGCAGCTCGCTCTCGGGCACAACGATCGTCGGAAAACTCGTCTGCTTTGTCGCGACCGCGATCACGGTCAGCCCGACACCCTTCTCCAGCACGTCGTGGAACTTGCCGATCGAGTCCTCATAAGGATCGACCCAAATGACGACGTCGTTCTTGTCCATCACCTCTTCGATCCCGTGCACGGCGTAGGTGCCTTCGAGGAAGTCGCTCTTCTTGCGCGTGATCTCATTGGTCTTAAGCGTCAGCTCCTCCGCCACGCCGTCGTTGCGGCCGGCGAAGTAGATCGTGCCGGCGGTCGCGATCTTGTCGGTGAGCTTCGGATCGATCTGGAGCGTCAGCGCGGATCGAATCTGCTCCGACAGCGTTTTCACGCGCCGGCCCAGCAGCGGGATGCCGCACGCGTGCTCGAGCATCGCGTGATAAAACAGCGCCTGCTCGATCACGCTCTTGGTCGCGGCGACCGCGCCTTCCGGCCCGCACTTGAGCACGTAGCACTTGCTCGCCAGCTCCGACAGCCTGCTGTTCTCGCTCGCGGTCAGGCCGTAGAGATGTTTGTGGCCTTTTGCCTTCAGATCCTGAAAGAGCTTGATCACTTCGCTCGTCTTACCGGAATTGGAGGCGGCGAAGACGGACCAGTTCGACAGGTCATATTCCTGCGCCTGTCGAGCGGCTTCGGTGCAGAGCGCGATCGGCCAGTTCATCCGCCGCGCGTTGGCGATGAGGTTTTTCGCGGGGAAGATGCGGCTCGAGCCTTCGCCGGTGAGCAACAGCCGCCCCACCTGCGCGATCGCGCGGCCGGTCTCCTTCGCCTGGTCGGCGGAAAAATTCGCGACGACGTCCGCCGTCGCCATCATGTCCTTCACGAGGCCAAAACTGCTGTACTTCGAATCGGTCAGGTTCATCTTTTAATTCCATCTTCCTGATGCGGGGGAGTCGTTCAAGCGCGCACAAACGGCTTGGCTTTCTTGATCTTGAGCGAGGCGTAATCGGGCAATTCGCCGACGAGCGGCGCCGCGTACTTCACAAACGCCTTGGTCACGAAGAGGTTCTTCTCGTCGATGTACTTCCCGTCCATCGGCCGCGCGTTGATGGCGACTTTCTTCAGCGGGATCGTGCCGAAGCGGGATGAGTATCTTGATCCGGCCTTCCGCTCGATCGTGACCATCACGCCGCTCGTCCCCTTGCCCGCGAGACGGGCCGCTTCCACGCCCGCGCCGTAGGCTTCGTCGTAGTCGAGCTTCACGCCGCGATCCGCCGCGCACATCTGCAGCGACTCGGTGACTTCAAATTCCCCGCGCCAGCCGAACGCGCTCGAGAGCATCCGATGCAGCGCCATCGCCGCGCTCGTCCCGCCCATCGCGCCGAATTCGACGTTGCTGAACTTGTCGGTCACCCGCGACGCGCTGACCGGCGTGCCGTCCGCGTGCGCGATGCCTTCGCCGCACACGACCGAGACGAAGCCGAACTGCTTGTACGCCTGCTCGGCGGCGGCAAGAAACTTCTGCTCCTCGAAGGGCCGCTCCGGGACGAGGATGATGTGCGGGGGATCGTCCGGCCGCATCTTCGCCAGCGCCGCCGCCGCCGGCAGCCATCCGGCGCTCCGTCCCACCGTCTGAAACACCGTGAACGGATCGACGCGCTGCATGTCGCGCGCCAGCCGCCCGCTCTGAAGAACGCTCAGCGCCACGTACCGCGCCGCCGACGGATACCCCGGCGTGTGATCGACGCCAAAGAGATCGTTGTCCACCGTCTTGGGCACGCCGACGCCGATCATCTCGTATCCCGTGCTGCCGGCGTACTCGGTGACGCGATGGATCGTGTCCATCGTGTCGTTCCCGCCGATCATGAAGAGGTAGCGGATATCGTACTTCTTCAGCTCAGCGAGGATGGGCTCGAAGTCCGGATCCTTGAGCTTGTGCCGCGACGAGCCGAGCGCCGAAGAGGGCGCGCTGCGAAGTGCGCGCAACGTCGCAGGCTTCTCCGCCGTCAGGTCAAGCAGGAAGTCCCCCAGCACGCCTTCGATGCCAAAGCGCATCCCGAACACGCGTCTGATCCGCTTGAGCCTTTTGCACCCGTCGACGACGCCGACGAGGCTGGCGTTGATCACCGCCGTCGGCCCGCCCGATTGGCCGACCAGCGCATTGCCTTTGAGCATTCTCTCTCCCGCCTCTTCTCTCCCGCGCGCGCCCGCACCCGCGCGCGACGTTGCTTCTTGCTGGCTCGGTGCGGTAGGTTCAATACAAGGACGCAACCCCACAATCAAGATGAGCACAACCCGCCAATCGATTCTCTATCTCGGCGACACATCCCTCTCTTCCGCCGCCGGCTATCTCGCCGGGCTGATGACGCGCTTCGGCCTCGACTACGAATATGTGCCGAGCGATCAGGCATTGTCATCGGAACAAGCGTCGGTGCGACGCCGGCTGTTCATCGTCAGCGACTACCCGTCGGCGATGATGCTTGGCCCGGTGCAGGAGATCATGCTTGATCAAGTGAACAACCACGGCGCCGGGCTGCTGATGATCGGCGGATGGGAATCATTCCACGGCCACGGCGGCAACTGGGACAGCACGCCGATCGGCAACGCCCTCCCGGTCGAGATCGCCAGCGAAGACGATCGCATCAACTGCGATCAACCCGCATTGCTGCTGCAAGGCGAGGCACACGAGATCACCGCCGAGCTTCCATGGAACGTCCGCCCGCCGACCGTCGGCGGCTTCAATCGCGTCGTCGCCAGGCCCGGATCGCTGACCGCCATTCTCGTCCAGAGCTTCGGCGTGACCTTCGAGTCCGGCCGGTTCAATTTCACGCCGCAGCAGCAGCATCCGATGCTCGTCCTCAACGCGCACGGCAAAGGCCGCACCGCCGCGCTGATGACGGATCTGGCGCCGCACTGGGTCGGCGGGCTGGTCGACTGGGGCGACAGCGAGCGCGTTACCGCCAAGGCGGCAGGAAGCTGGGAAATCGAAGTCGGTAACTTCTACTCGCAGCTCGTCCTCAACCTCCTCATCTGGACCGGGAACCTTCAGCGCAGGTCACTGCGGTAGCAACGTTCAGCCGCTGACAAGACGCCCGACTTTCGTTACCACTCTCGCCCATGGCCCAAGACCGCGCCGCTGTCTGTCGATCTGCAGGAAACAAGCTCCTCCGCGCGGCGGGCGTGCTGCGCAACAAGAAAGTTCTGCTCATGCCGGACGGCTTCGTCGACTCGATCATCTCGGTCGTCGACAAGCGCCGCAGTCCGGTGAAGTTCGACGCCATCAAATCGATCGACGCGCTGGGTGCGAAGATCAGCGCCGCGGCGGGGCAATCCGCCAACTTCGAGACGTTTGTCCATCGTCAAAAGCTCGGCGGGAACGGGCCGATCATGGCCAACGCGATGGCGTTGCTCGGGTGCGACGTCACGTATGTCGGGATGGTCGGCTACCCGCAGATCCATCCGGTCTTCGCGCCGCTGGCGCAAGTCGCGCGCGTGATCGGGGTCGCCGATCCGGCACAGACCGATGCCTGGGAATTCGACGACGGCAAGCTGATGATGGGCAAGCACGCCGCCACCGCCGAAATGACCTGGGACAACCTCGTCGAGCGCGTCGGGCGCGTGAAGCTGCTGCGCCTGGTCCATCGCGCGGCGCTGATCGGCATGGTCAACTGGACGATGCTGCCGTACCTCACGCAGCTCTGGCAGCGGATGCACGCGGAGGTGCTCAAGGGCGGCGAGCATCGCGACAAATTTTTTTTCGCCGACCTGTGCGACCCCGCCAAGCGCGAGCCGGCCGACCTGCGCAGGGCGATGAAGGTGTTGACCGCCATGCGCGACGACGTGAAGGTGGTGCTGGGATTGAACCTGTCCGAGGCCGTGCAAGTCGCGCGCGTGCTCGGCATCAAACTGTCGAACAATCCCGAGCGCGACGTTGAGCGGATGGCGCGCGACATCCGCGCGGCGATGAAGATCAACTGTGTCGTGATCCACCCGCGCGCCTCCTGCGCCGCCGCGACGAAGGATCAAAGCGCCCGTTTCCTGGGCCCCGTCGCGAAGAAGCCGAGGCTGAGCACCGGCGCCGGCGACAACTTCAATGCGGGCTTCTGCCTCGGCCTCTTACTGGACCTGGAGTTGCCCGAATGCCTCGCCGCCGCAACCGGCATGAGCGGCTTTTACGTCCGCAACGCGCGCGCCGCCAGGGTTGCGGAACTCGCCCGCTTCGTTTCTAAGATGCCGCCGCCGGAGGTGTGACAAGCATGCACATCGTGGCACGGGCGCCTCGCCCGTGCGGTCACAAGAACACGGGCGAGGCGCCCGTGCCGCGAGAAACACCATGACAACGAACGCATTCCAATTCACGCGACTCGAGAACGGCCAGAAGCGCCGAATGGACAGCCTGCGCGACGCGATCGGCGTGGCCTCAACCGCGCGGCAGAGCTGGCTCTTCGTCAGCCCGCACGATGACGACCTGGTCATCGGCGCCGGCCTGTGGATCCAAGCCGCCGTGCGGGCGGGGATCGACGTGCAGGTCCTGGTCGTCACCGACGGCCGCATGGGCTATTGCACCCTTCAGCAGCGCGACGCGATCTCCGAAATCCGCCAGCGCGAGACGTACGAATCGTTCGAGATCCTCGGCGTCGGGCGCGAGCAGATCGCGTGGGTCGGCTATCCCGACGGCGGCCTGTACACGCTGCAAGGCCGGCGCAAGGCGCGCCCGGACGACGAGGTGAAACCGATCGAGGGTTATGTCGGCTTGTCCAACGCGTTCACGTACCACCTGCGGCGGACGAAGGCGTCGCGCGTCTTCGTTCCGACGATCGCCGACCTGCACCCGGATCATCAGATCGCCAACAACGAGATGATGATCAGCATCTTCCACGCCGCCGGCGCGATCTGGCCGGAGCTCGGGCCGCCGCTGGCGGACGTGCCGAAGGTGTACGAGCTGGCGATCTACTGCGACTTCCCGCAGCCGCCGCAGCTCGAGCTGCGCGCCGACGAGAGGAGCTTCGAGACCAAGCTGGCGGGCATCGCCGCATACCGCTCGCAGCTCCAGATCGCCAAGCTGGTCGAGATCATCCGCGCCGCGGGGCCCTACGAATACCTTCGCGAGCTCAACTTCCGCTTCTATTCGCCGGACAATCACAAAGCGACGTTCGCATGAGCGCGCGTCGGCACGGTGCCATGTCCGCGCCGTTCCCGCCGAACACGCCGGCAAGAAGTCGCTACCAGGGCTGCTTCTCGGCGTCGAAACGCGATCGCCTGATAAATTCAGGGCCGGCAACGCGACGTTTCGTCTCGATGTAATCTCGCCCACTCACACGTCGTACCTTTCTTGTTAGACTCGTGTCTGTCGTCTGCGGCATGCGACGCCTTGGGCGGGCCGCAACGCCACGCAAGACGATGTTGTGCACGTTGAACGACGGTTCTCTACAGGAGGGGCATCCGTCGCGCGGGGAGAAACGCGCTGCGACGAGCCCGCAAGATCATCATGAAGAAGGACCTGCGCCAGATGCGTCGGCCGGACCTGCTCTCTCTGCGCCGGCGTGAATTGTTCCGCTGGATGCGGAGTCACCCGCAGCTACGCCGCGCTGCACTGGCGCCGGCCGGCGTCGAGGAGCTTGAAACGCGCCGGCTGCTTGCCAGCGCCGTCGTACAGGGCACTACGCTCAACATCACCGGCGACGACGTCAGCGAAACCATCACCGTCGTCGGCAATACCGTTCACATCAACGCCGGCACGTTCAACATCGCAACGGACTTCCACAGCGTCGTCGTCAACGCCAACGGCGGCAACGACAGGGTCGATCTCTCGCAGATCGGCGCGGCGATCCCCTCCACAATCCGCGGCGGCGCAGGCAATGACACGCTCATCGGCGGCATCGCCGACGACACGCTGGACGGCGGCAGCGGCGCCGACGACATGAGCGGCGGGCAGTTCGGAAACGACACCGCCGACTACTCCGCGCGCACCGCCAACCTCGTCATCGGCCTGGGCTCGATTGCCGACGACGGCGAGGCGGGTGAGCACGACAACGTCCGCGCCGACATCGAAACCGTCATCGGCGGCAGCGGCAACGATTCCATCTCCGGCACCGGCAGGAGCGAGAAGCTCATCGGCAACGCCGGCAACGACACGCTGCGCGGCGGGTTCGGCGACGACACCCTCGACGGGGGCGCGGGCGCCGACCTGCTCGACGGCGGCGGCGGCACCGGCGACGCCGCCACCAACGACGGCTCCGACACCGTCATCAACGTTGAGAACGTCACCACCACCGGCGGCGGCGCCGACGCTCATCTCGATTCCGGAAAACTCATCGTCACCGGCACCGCCGGCGCGGACAACATCAACATCCTCGGCGACGGCTCGAGCGTTCACGTCACCATCAACGGTGCGGTCGATCAATCATTCAGCCTCTCGGGCTTCTTCGTGCTGCAGATCGACGCGCTGGGCGGGAACGACAACATCCACATCGAAGGATTTTCGATCGGCGACGGCTCCGGCTATATCGACCTCTCCGCCGGTGCCGGCGACGATGTCGTGCTGATCAAATCCGTCGCCTTCCCACGGCTGGCGGGCTATGCGTTCGTCCGCGGCGACGCCGGCAACGACCGCCTCATGCTGCAGGACCTCGACTGGCAAGACGGCCAGCTCTCGATCAGCGGCGGCGAGGGAAACGATTCGCTGTTCGGATCGGATTCCCGGGAACTGCTGCAAGGCGATGGCGGGAACGATTCGCTCAACGGCGGCGGCGGGAACGACACCCTCGACGGCGGCAGCGGCGGCGACACCCTCAAGGGCGGCGCCGGACTCGACACCCTCGATTACTCCGCGCGCACCGGCAATCTCACCATCGGCCCCGGCACCCTCGCCGACGACGGCGAAGCAAGAGAGCACGACAACGTCGCCACCGATGTCGAGACGATCCTCGGCGGCAGCGGGAACGATTCGATCAAGGGCACCGGCGGCGATAATCTGCTGATCGGCAACGGAGGCAACGACACGCTCCTCGGCCTCGACGGCAACGACACCCTCGAAGGTGACGCCGGCGCCGACCGTCTGGACGGCGCCGGCGGCGACGACACCGCACGCAACGACGCCAACGACACCCTTATCAGCATCGAGCACAGCGAGAGCGGTGGCGGAGGCGACCGCACCGCCATCCTCGCCAACGGCGTGCTCACCATCACCGGCAGCGACGACGGAGAAGCCATCGGCATCACGGTCAACGACGCCGGCGCCCTCGAAGTCAACATCGTCGGCCACGTCTTTACCTTCGACGTCGCGCAGGTGAACAGCATCATCGTCAACGAGCGCGGCGGGCCCGACGCGCTGGGGATCAGCGGGCGCGACGGACAACTGCTGACGATTCCCACCACCGTCAACGGCGGTGAAGGCAACGACACCGTCGACGTCAGCTTCGCGGACAACATTAGCTTCAACGGCGATAACGGCGACGACTCGCTCGACGTCGGCGAACAAGGCGGCGCTTTGATCAACGGCGGCGACGGGGACGATTCAGCCCTCGTCCACGACGGCGGCACCGGAGACATCGAGGGCGGCGCGGGCACGGACTCCTACGCCAACACCTTCTACAATCCGTCCGAGGGTTACTCGCTCCTCCCCACCACCGAAAACGCCAGCATTGTCGTCGGAGATCTCACCGGCAACGACCTGGACAACATCCTGACGGTCACCATCTACGGAAGCATCGATGGCGGCGGTGGCAACGATCAGATCCATACCGGCGGCGACAGCTTCTTCGGTTCGACCATCCACGGCGGCGCGGGCAACGACACCGTCTTCGCCAACGGCTCCAACCGCGAAATCTACGGCGACGCCGGCAACGACGTGTTCGTCGACGCCGGCGGCAACTCCGTCTTCGGCGGCGACGGCAACGACACGCTCGATTTTTCAGCCTCTACTGAGAACCTCGAGATCCATCTTGGCGTTCACGTGTCGGATTCGACCTTCTATGCCGGCGACATCGAAACGGTGCTCGGCGGCAGCGGAAACGATCGCATCGTCGGAACCTCTTCGAAGAATCTCCTGATCGGCAACGGCGGGAACGACACGCTCGACGGCGGGACCAGCGGCGATGCGGGCGACACGCTCAACGGCGGCGATGGAACCGACGTCGGCGTCACCACCGGCGGCGATACGCTCATCTCCATCGAATCGACCAACGATCCGGGTGACTTCTACTTCGCCAACGCCGACACCGCTGACGAGCTGTTCGTCATCGGTACCGCAAACGCTGATAACATCACCGTCACCTCCGGTCCCGCCGCCGGCACCTTCACCGTCTCGATCAATGGCAACACCCGGAACTTCAACTACGCCAACGTCGGTGCGGTCGAGATCCAGGCCCTCGGCGGGAACGACAGCGTCACCGTCTCCGATCCCAACGTCTTCGTGCAGATTCACGGCAACGGCGGAAACGACACGCTGCTCGGCGGGAACGGCGGCGCGAACTTGTATGGAGATGAAGGCAACGACTCGCTCGTCGGCGGGACGTTCGACGACTATCTCAACGGCGGCGCGGGCGCCGACGTGATGAAGGGCGGCGCCGGCAACGACACCGTCGATTACTCCGACCGCACCGCCAACCTCATGGTCGGCATCGGCACCCTCGCCGACGACGGCGAGGCGGGCGAGGGCGACAACGTCTACCTTGACGTCGAGACTGTCCTCGGCGGATCGGGCAACGACACTATCAAGGGTGGCGACGCCAACAACCTGCTCGTGGGCAACGGCGGGAACGATTCCATCAAAGGCAACTACGGCGACGACACGCTCGACGGCGGAGCCGGCGCCGACACCCTCAACGGCGAGGCCGGCGACGACACCGCGATTACCACGCCGGGCGACGTGCTGATTGGGATCGAGCACTCGTCCTAGAGAAAGCGATCAATCCAGGACCGGCGGATCATCTGGCGGCGGCGTGTTGCGGTCTTCGCGATCGACGACGGGGATCTGATATTTCCCATCGAGCCAGCGTCCCAGGTCGATCAGCTGGCAACGGTCGGAGCAGAACGGGAAGTGCTTGGGAAGCGCCTCGCCCGCTGCCGGTTGGTCGACTTCTTTTTTGCAGGTGGGACAGCGCATCGGGGTCACGCGCAAGCTTGGATCACACGCCGGGGCGACGCCCCGGATCCTTCACGAAGACTTCTTCGGTTTCGATTCCTTCTTGCCCGCGGATTTCTCCGCTTTTGGCGCAGCGGGCTTCGCTTCGGTCGCGGGTTTTGCGTCGCCCTTCGTTTCAGATTTCGCCTCGCCTTTCGTCTCGCTCTTACCGTCCGTTGAAGATCCACCCCCGCCGCTCTCCGCCTTCGCCTTGTCCGTGTAGCTCTTGTCGCGGTAGTCGGTGATGTAAAAGCCGCTCCCCTTGAAGATCACCCCCGCGCCGGTGCCGATGAGTCGGCGCACCTTCGCCTTGCCGCACTCGGGGCAGCGCTTGATCGGCTGGGCGGTGATCGGCTGGAATCGCTCGAACTCCGCGCCGCACGCGTCACATTTGTATTCGTACGTGGGCATGGTCGCTTCTTCAAGCTTTCTTGGCGACGGACACCTGTGCCGGCCGGAGCGTGCGATCGTAGAGGGCGTAGCCCTTCTGCAGCGTCTGCACGACGCTCCCTTCGGGCAATTCGTTGGTCGTCTGCTGCATCAGCGCCTCGTGGCGCGTCGGGTCGAATGCCTCGCCCGGCTGCGGCGCGATCTCCTGCACGAGCTGCTGCTTGAGCACGTTGAGCCACTGGTCGTGGACGATCTGCATCCCGCGCAGGATGGTCGCGGCGTCGCTCTTGGCCGGGTCCTGCGCCAGCGCCCGCTCGAAGTTGTCGATCACGGGCAGCAGGCTTTTGATCAGATTGCCGTTGGCAAACTGGACCGACTGCTGCTTGTCGGCTTCCAGGCGCTTGCGCGAGTTCTGAAAATCGGCTTGCGCGCGGGCGAGCTTCTCGAACAGCATGTCGCGCTCGGCCTTGACCTTCGCGAAGTCGTTGGCGTCACCTTGCGCGGACGCGCCGCTGTTCGGCTCGCCTTCGAGCTGCTGCTCGCCTTCGTTCTGCTCGTCGTCATCGATGGGAATGCGTGTCATGGCGTACTCTGTTTTCAATTTGCGATTTGCAATTTGCGATTGAAGGCATTCTCCAATTGCAAATTGCAAATCGGCAATCGCAAATCTTTACTGAAACACGTCCTTGAGCTTGTCCAAAAACCCTTTGCGTTGCGGCATCGCGGTCCCGTCCTCGGTGCCGGCGAACTCGCGGAGCAGTTGCTTCTGTTTCTCGGTCAGCTTCCTGGGGATCTCCACCAGCACCTGGACCAGCTCATCACCCATGCGATGGCTGCGCACGTCCGGCAGCCCCTTGCCCTTGAGCTTGAACACTTCACCGTGCTGCGTGCCCGAGGGGATCTCCAGCGGCTCGGTGCCCTTGAGCGTCGGCACGTCCACGCTTCCGCCGAGGCACGCCTGCGTGAAGCTGATCGGGAGCTGGCAGACCAGGTCGTTGTTGTGCCGGCTGAAGATCGGGTGCGGCTTGATCGCGATGTAGCAGTGGAGATCGCCGGGAGGCGCGTTGTTCTCGCCCGGCTCTCCTTCGCCGGCGATGCGGACGGCCTGCCCTTCGTGCACGCCCGCCGGGATGCGCACGGTGACCACGCGCTTACGAAGCTGACGTCCGGTGCCGCCACACGCGGTGCAGTGATCCTTCACGACGCTTCCGCGTCCCCGGCAGTTGGGGCACGGCGTGACCATGCGGAACATTCCGCCGAACCCCTGCTGCGCGATTCGTCCCTGTCCGCCGCACTGCGGGCAGACGATCGGCGACGAACCGGCCTTGGCTCCCGTGCCCTTGCACGCGTCACAGTTGTCCTGCTTCTCGAACTCGATGGTCTTCTCGGTGCCGGCCGCGACTTCCGCAAGCGACAGCTCGACCTGCGTTTCGAGATCGAACCCGCGCTGCGCCCGCGAGCGTCCGCCCGCGCCGCCGCGACCGCCCAGTCCTCCTCCGAGCCCGCCGAAGATGTCGTCGAACATCGAGAAGATGTCGCCGACGTCCATGTGCGAGAAATCATGCGCGCCTTGAACGCCCTGGTGGCCGAACTGATCGTACCGGCGGCGCTTGGTGTCGTCGGAGAGCACCTCGTACGCCTCGGCGCACTCCTTGAACTTCACCTCGGCGTCGGCGGCGCCCTCGCCGTTGTTGCGGTCGGGGTGGTACTTCATCGCCAGCCGGCGATAAGAACGCTTGATCTCATCGCCCGACGCGGTGCGGGCGACCCCGAGGACTTCGTAATAATCTCGCCTGGTAACGGACATCGTTGTGTGCTGCTCTGGTGTTGATTTTAGGACTTCTCGAACCGCACCGACCAATCGACTTTGCTCGCGTGAGGGTCGTCGAAGCGGACCCTCGCCCTCACGAGCGGCGCGTCATAGGTGATATCGGCCAGATTGCTCGCCGCCGCCGACCTTTCCGCCGCCAATCGATAACCGTTCGGGCAATAAATCGCCAGCCGCCAACTCATCGGCGGCGCGCCCAGCGCCGTTCCACTCAGGACATTGCTCGCGTCATCGAATCGCACGTTCTCCAGCTCGATCGCACCCTGCGTCACGTGCCGATCGGTCGAGATCACCTGCGGTTTGCCGGTCTTGCGGCGAATCGCGAGCAACCGCACCGACGTCGGCTCGATCGCCACCGGGTAATCGCTATTCCACTCGCCCACGAGCTTCTGCTCCCAGAAGTCATATACGAGGTACGTTTCGCTCGGATCGAGCCCGACAAGATCGAATTTCATCCTGCCGACAGCCCGCTGATCGCGCGGATTGAAATGCGCCGCCAGCGTCCAGTTTTCCCACGGCGTGTGGATCGGCAGTGCGAAGTGCTCGGCGAGCGGGCGCTCAAAGAGATCCACCGGGCGGGCGGCGTTCCCGTAGGACGGAAGCACCTTCTTCAGGATCTCCATCCGCTCGCGATCGAGCTCGTAGAGCTTGTCGCCGGAGATCATCGTCCCACCCGACAGCGCGACCGCCGTCGCCGCGGCTTGTCCCTGCGCGATCGTCTGCTTCGCCAGGCGAAGGTGATCCGGATCGTTGATCCACGTGCGGTTGCCGAAGTAGTAGCGCTTGGCGATCGACGGAATCGTCGCGTTGTAGCTGCCGAAGTACTGCTGATGCAGCTTGAAGTTCGGCAGGTCGTCCGGGCGATCGAGGCCGATGCGCATGGAGTCGATCAGCCCGACCGCTTCGTTGCCGGGGCCGCAGTCGAGGAAGTGGCGATCTTTTCCCATCGCGTCCCGCATCACGGAATCACCCAGGCGGTACGCCTGGGCTCTGGTGATCGCCCGATCGTGGAACTGGTGCTGCGCGAGGAGGGTCCACTCGACGAAATCGGTCTTGATAAAATCGTAGCCCCAGTCCTTGGTGATGGTGTTGACCAGCGTAGCGAGCCACTGGCGCGCCTGCGGGTGGGTGATGTCGAGGATGAGCTGTGCCTGACCCTGATGCGCCGCCTCGATGCGCTGAAGCGATCCGTCGGGCTCGTGCGCGAGCCAATCGGGATGCTCCCGCGCGATCGGCGAATTCTCGGAGATCGCGTACGGCGCGATCCACAGTCCCGGCTTGAGGCCGAGCTTCTGGATCTCGTCGGCGGCGTGCTTCATGCCGCGCGGGAAGCGGTCGTTGCCTTGCCAGTCCCCGAAGCTGCGGTAGTACCCGTCGTCGATCTGGATCCACTCCATGCCGTACGGCTTGAGTTCCCTGGCGACGACCGCGGCGTTCTTCAGCACCTCATCCTCGCTGACACCGCCGTAGTACACGAACCACGAGCACCAGCCGTTGATGATCGGGTTGAGCCTCACGTGATGCAGCTCAGCGATGCGCTCCGCGTAGAGCTCGAGCGCGCCCCACGCATCGTCGGATGCGAGCACCATCACCTTGCCGGAACTGACCGACCCGCCCGGCTTCAGCACGAACGCCGGGTGGAGCAGGGACCGCGCGCTCAGCTCGAAACCCGCCCCGTCGCCGCGCCGCTGCGCAAGAATGTGTCCTTCGGCGACGTCGTTATCGAGATACCCGGCGACGATCGCGCGGCGCGGATCGGGCTGATAGAACGTCGCGTTCCAGAAGCTGTCCATCGGCTTGCCGACCCGGCGCGGAAAGTCGAGCAACTGTCCGGAGTCGTAGTAGATGTAGCCGTTGGTGAGCGCCTTCGTCGCCGCCAGCGCGCACGCGCCGCGGATTTCGATCTGCGGGATGTTCAGATCCGTGTTGGAGACGTTGCTGACGATCGCCTCGATGATCGCGCCGTCTTTGTCCTGCAACGGTTCGGACTTCAGCTCGACTCTCACCTTGTCCGAGGACGCGGTGACGTCGTCGCCGTTGACACGGACGCGCCATGTGACGTTGGCGACCGGACCAACCGATTCCACTGCGGCGCGCAGGACCGCGGTCATCGTGAAAACACACGCCGCCACCACGGCAAGCTGCCAAGCAAACCTCATGATGCCGCCCCCGCCTTCGAAAAGTCGCGCACGCGGTCGAGGTTCTTGCGCAGCCGTGCCAGCGCATCAACGCTGCGCTTGGGGATCAGGCCGTGCTTGTCGGGCGGGACATCCAGCAGCAGGTTCACCCGCCGTGCGCGACAGATCAGCGCCATGCCGAGCAATTCCTCGTCGCCGCGCGGCTCGTCGTCGTCAACGTAAAACCACTCGTGCCCGATCGGATCGCACACTTCGCCCGGAAGGTAGTAATCCTTGCCTTCGACGTTATGCCAGGGCTGATAGCCGCGATTGCTCGACGGCAGCCAGCGCTCGATCGCCATCAGATCGCTCGGCCAGGCGTGATCCTTCTTGATCTGCGACCCGTCGCCGAAACCGGAATTGAGCATGATGAAACTCTCGGGCGAAAGGCCGGCAATCTGATCGTACTGCTTCTTTCGCCCCTCGGCGCCGAGCACGCCCGGGATGTCGATCCACACTTCCAGCAGCGGGCCGTAGTGATGCAGCAGCTCCTCGACCTGCGCCAATTGGAAATCGCGATACTGCTGCGTCGTCGTCGCCTGCCCGAACGGCGTATCGCTCGGCGTCTTGGAGCCGAAGCGATGATGGTTGTCCCACGAGCAGTAATACAGTCCCGCGCCCAGGCCGTGCTTCTGACATGCGCTGACGAACGCGCCGACGACGTCGGTCTTGTTCGAGCTCGTGTCGACGTCGTACTCCGTGAGCGCGCTGGGCCACAAGCAGTGCCCCGCGACGTGCTTGGCCGTCAGCACCGCGTACTTCATCCCGGCTTGGCGCGCGACCTGGACCCACTGATCGACCTCCAGCTTGTCCGGCGCGTAGAGTGTCGACGGGTCGTTTCCCGACGGCAGTTCCCTGCCGACGAAGGTGCTCATGCCGAAGTGGATGAACATCCCGTAGCCGAGCTGTTCCCACTGACGCAGCCGATCGATCGACAGCCGCTGCGCGCCGGAAGCCGGATTGTGGATCGCGTCTGCCATGAGCTTCTTGTGCAAACAGCTCAAGGACCGGCGTCCCTGAGCTGTTGCAAGTGCGTTCGCAAGAATCGGCGCGAAGGTAGCCTACGACACCGCGCCGGCGACGGGCATGGCTTCCTCGCCCTTCTTTTCCTTCAGCTCCGTTACCAGCACGTCGGTCGTCAGGGCCAGGCCAATCGCGCTGGCGGCGTTCAGCAGCGCCGTCTTGGCGACCTTGGCCGGGTCGATGATGCCCATCTTGAACATGTCGCCGTACTCGCCGGTCGCGGCGTTGTAGCCGTAGCTGGAGTTCTTGTTCTCCAGGATCTGCGCGACGACGACTTCACCGTCATCGCCCGCGTTGTCGGCGATCTGACGCGCGGGGGCACGCAACGCCTCGGCGAGGATGTCGAAGCCGAGCTTCTCGTCGTTCTTCGCCTGCCGCTTGGCGTTCTCCACCGCCTCGATGGCGCGGAGGAACGCCACCCCCCCGCCGGGGACGATGCCTTCCTCGGCCGCGGCGCGGGTCGCGTGCAGGGCGTCCTCGATCCGGGCCTTGGTCTGCTTCATGTCGGCCTCGGTGGGCGCGCCGACGCGGATCAGCGCCACGCCGCC
>JAICTV010000120.1 GCA_025936175.1 Phycisphaerae bacterium | reverse complement strand
CGCGGGCGATGGTCATGTCGTTGAGACGCGCAGCGGTTACGGCTTAGAAAGTATCGCTGAACCGAACGGTTTGAGCGAAAGGGAATATCCTCCGCCGGTCACCGTGAATCCCTTGTCGCCTCTTGCCTTCAGCGTCGGTCGCGCGTTTCCACCGTCGGCGTTGACGACATCACATTGCGACGGGTCGAGCCAGTTGATGAGCTTCGTTCCGTCCTTCTCCGCGCTCTTGAGCTTGATCGTCTGCTCGCGATCGCTGCGGTTGATGACGACGTACGCGTGCTGATCGTCCACGTCGCGCTCGAACGCGTAGACTCCTTTCGCATCCTCGACATCGATCGCGTGGAAGAACCCGAGCTCCAGCGGCTCGATCTGCCGCCGCGCCGCGATAGCGCGCTGGTAGAACGCGAACTGGACCGGGTCAAACTTCACCTTCGGATCGTCGAACTTCATCTCCGGCCAGACAAAAGGTTGCCGGTTCGACGGATCGTCCGGCGACCACATGCCCGCCTCGTCGCCGTAGTAGATCATCGGCGCGCCGACGAAACCCATCTGGCACGCGACCGCCTGCCGCATGCGCTCGTACATCTGCGGCGTCGGCTTGTCCGGCTTGTAGTTCGGCCCGTTGTCCTGGATGCGGTTGGCCGCGTCGTACTCCAGATCCGGATTCACGAACATGGACGCGAAGCGGTCGGTGTCGTGGCTGTCGAAGAGGTTCATCTGCGCCAGCGACACCTGGAACGGATAGTTGTAGGCGATCTCGCTGAGGTACTGATTAAACTCGCTCGGCTTGAGCGCTTTGGCCTGGTTGACGAAGAATTTTTGCGCGGCGTCCGCCCAGCGATAGTTCATCACCGCGTCGAACTGATCACCGTGCAGCCACGGCTGCGCCCAGGTCCAGATTTCGCCGGAGATGTAGGCATCGGGCTTGGTGCTCTTCACGAGCTTCCGCCAGTCGATCCAGAACGGGTGCGGGATGTCGCCGGGCACGTCGAGGCGGAAGCCATCGACCCCCTTGCTCGCATCGCCGTCGGGCGCGAGCCAGCGCCTGGTGATCGCCATGATGTGCTCGCGCGGACCGTGTACCAGGCCGAGCTGCGGGTCCTTCTTGAAAACCGGCAGCGCGCCGTCGCTGCTCGGATCGGCGCCCTTGTCCCACGCGATGTATTTGATCGGCGGATTCCAATCGCGCACGTCGAACCACCCGGCGTACTTGCTCTGCCGGCCGTTTTTGAGCACATCCTGAAACGCCCAGTTCGAGCGGCCGACGTGATTGAACACGCCGTCGAGGATGACCTTGAACCCCTGCGCATGCGCCCGCGCGACGAAGTCGAGAAAGAGCTTGTCCGTCTTGGTCCACTGCCACGTCGCCGGATCCTCCGTTTCGCCGTGGAGCTGCGCGATGTCGCCCTTGAAGCCGAAGTTGTCATCGATGTGGCGGTAGTCCGTCGTGTCGTACTTGTGCATCGAGTCCGCTTCGAACATCGGGTTGAGATAAATCGCGCTGACGCCGAGCTTCTTCAGATACGGCAGCGCCTGGATCAAACCCTGCACGTCGCCGCCGTAGCGGCGCTTCCACACGTTGCCGAGGCCCTTGTAGAAATTCTCCGGCCCCGCCGCTTCGCCCGCCTGCGTCTTCCACCAGTCGCCGGTCCATTTCACGACGTGCTCGTAGTCGTGATCGTTGGGATCGTTGGCGGGATCGCCGTTGCGGAAACGCTCGGGGAAGATCTGATACCAGACCGCGCGCTTGGCCCAGTCGGGCGTCTCGAACGACGGCTCCATGTCGCAGGTAATCGCCTCGGCGGGAAATTTCGCGTGCTTGGCGCCGTCGACGAGATCGAAGCTGTAGCAGACCGCCCCGCCGCCGCTCGTCTGCACCATCGCGCCGTAGCGATCGAAGCCGTATTTCGAATCGACGCGGTACATCGGCTGCGAGAGCGACGTGCCGTTGGATTCGACGAGCACGTTCGCGCCGGTCAGATCGTTCGCCTGCGCGCGGAGGGTGAGCAGCACCGTGCCGGGCGTCACGACGTCGCGATCGCGCGAATCGTTCGGATCATGCGCGACGGCTTGAAGGTTGATTGACTCCGGCTCGGCCGGCGGAAGGTTGCGGCCGTCGGGACCGATGAAGACGCCGGAGTTTTTCCCGCCGTGATTGTCGTCCGCTTCCAGTGTTTTGTCGCCGTTCGGATCGGGCATCCACTGCCCGCCGTCCACGACGAACTTGTAATGCTGAACCCCTTCCGGCAGCGAGATTTTCCTCCGCCAGATCCCGTCGTCGCCGCGCTGCATCGGCGTGGCGTCGGTCGACCAGTTGTTGAAATCGCCGGCGACCGCGACGCTGCCGGCGGGGTGGTCCGGCTTGAACGCGAACTCGTGCTCGTAATCCGCCTTCGCGCTGCTCGCGGCCACGAAGACGATGAACGCGGCGAGGAGTGTCCGAGCTGTCATCCTGAGGTGCTCCGAAGGATCTGTGTCATCGATGCCAGATGCTTCGGAGTCCCTCAGCATGACATCGATATGGAATGATTTTCCGTCACGCGCCGACCGTCGGCGCCATCGCGGTCGATTCGCGCATCACCAGGTGCACCGGCAGGCGCTCGGCCACGCGCTCGATGCGACCGTGCACCCGCTCGATCAGCCGCTCGCACGCCATCGCCCCCACCTCGTACAGCGGGAGGTGAACCGTCGTGAGCGTCGGCGTGACGAAGCCGGCGTGGCGGAGGTCGTCGAAGCCGACCACCGACACCTGTCCCGGCACGTTGACGTTCTTTACGTTCAGGTAATGCAGCGCTCCCAGCGCCATCTTGTCGTTGCCGGCGAACAGCGCCGTCACCGACGGGTCGCGCTCCAGGATCGCTTGCGCCGCCCGCGCGCCGCCCTCTTCGGTGAATTGGCCGTCCTCCACCCATCCGTGCTGCGGATCGACGCCGGCGGATTTGAGCTTGCTCGTGTAGATGTCCCACACGTCGCGGCTGGTGCGGATCTCCTGTGCCGCGTTCACGAATCCGATCCTGCGATGGCCCAATTGCAGCAGGTAGTTCATCACCTGCTCGGCGCCGCTGCGGTAATCGCAGACGACGTGGTCGAGGTTCCACTGGCTGAAGTAGTTGTCGACGACGATCAGCGGATACTTGCCCTCGGCGAAGTCCTTGAGCCACGCATGACGATCGTTGCAGCCCAGAGCGAGGATGCCGTCCACGTAGCGGCGCTCGAAGATCTCGATGTGCTGGCGTTCCTTGACGAACTCGGGCTTGGCCTGCTCGAGCATGACCTTGTAGCCCATCTTCCCCGCGCGATCACAGATGCCGCTGATGAGCTCACCGAAGTAGGCGTCGGCGAACGCGTGCCGCAGCGCCGGAAGCATGACGGCGAGCACCTGCGTGTATCGGCCGGACAAACTTTGCGCCAGACGATTAGGCCGATAGCCCAGGCGATCGATCAGGCGCTGCACCTTCATGTGCGTAGCGCGGCTGATGCGCGGGTTATCGTTGAGGACCATCGAGACGGTGGCGACGGAGACTTTCGCGAGCCGCGCGACCTCGCGCATCGACACCTTTTTGCCCTCAGGCATGGATTCGGCCGCCGGGAGGGGGCCGGCGGACCTGCGACCGCGTCTCGTTACCGGCTCGTTGATGGAGGTCGAGGGTTCGGCCATGCGCGGCGGCGAGGTGTTCGCCAGCTTGTTAAAACAGTTTACCAATCGATTGAACGCTGTCAAATCGTAGTTTTACTCACGCCCGCACGCCGTCGCCAAAGAAAATTTGACAGATCGGGTTAAACGGTTAAAATGAATCCGGCCGCGGCGCGGAGGGCACACGACATATCCGACGCCGGCCGGCCTCTTGCACATCCGCGCAGAGGAGAGGGCATATGAAGATGTTTCGCGTCTGTCTCGCCGTATTCGCGTACATGGGTTTTGCGGCTGTTCCCGCGGCACGCGCAACGGTCTACCCCGGCAATGGCGACGCCAGCTTCGGCGGCGCGATCGGCCAGGGAAGCCTCGACCTCACTAACACCGCCAGCACCTTCAATGGCACGCTCACGAAAGGGCCGGGCGGGTTCAACGACGTCCTGGTCATCTACCTCGATACCGTCGCCGGCGGCATCGGCTCCGATACGTCGGCGCTGAACGATGGCGGCGACGGCCTGCGCAAGTCCATTTCCGGCTTCGACGGCGGCACGAATCGCAGCGTGCTGACGTTCCCCGCGGGCTTCAACCCCGACTACGCCATGGCGCTCGGGCCCAACTCCGACAATTTCGGCGGGATCTGGCAGCTCACGGCCAACAGCGGGAACAACGGTCTGCCTTTCATCAGCAGCGCCAACCTTTCGCCCACCGGCACCAGCTCGAATCCGACGTACACGTTCTCGTTCGACGCCTCGCAGCTCGGCGTGGTCGGCAATGGGTCTTTTCAGATGCTGGGTACGTACACCTCCAACAGCGGCTTCCGCTCCGCCGAGGCGATTCTCGGCAACGTGAGCGGCACGTCCGGTTGGAGCCCCTTTACGGCGTCCTCGCCCGTGACCGTGACGGTGCCGGAACCGGCGTCGCTTGGATTGCTGGCGCTCGCCGTGCCGGCACTGCTGCGTCGTCGTCGCTCGCGGTAACGATCCGCAAATTTTGTCCACTTTCCCGGGCCTTCCGGCCCCGGCTATCAGCCGGCGCCGGGAGGCCCGGATCTTTATGTCCACATCCGTCGTAGATTTTGTACTTGCCCCGGGAATGCTCCACGGGCACAATAGGTTAAACGGTTAAGCAAACTGCTGTATGACGTCCATCCCCCGCCGCTGCGCCAGAATCGTCGCCCTTGCCGCCCTCGCGGCGGCGCCATCGCTCGCGCGCGCGGAGGATTCGTCCGCCCCGGCGCTGCTCCAATGGTTCGACGGGTCATACAAGACGATCACCTACCGGACGCCCGACTACTTCATGGCGGGCTACGGCGGGCTGTGGACGCCGCCGCCGGGACGCGCGGATTCCGGTGACAGCTCCGTCGGCTACGACCAGTACGACCGCTTCGATCTCGGCTACGCGGGCAAGCCGACGCAGTACGGCACCGAGACGGGCCTGAAGACGATGATCTCGACGCTGCACGCCGCCGGCGGCCGCGCGTACCTCGATCTCGTCTGGAACCACAACGGCTTTAGCCAATGGGGCACGACCGACGGCAGCGGCCACTCATTTCTGAATGCCGGCGGATACCCCGGCTTCGTGATGGGCAGCGGCGCGACGAACGACCACGGCGATTTTCACGACCCCTACGCCGGCGGCGACGAGCAGAGCCAGCTCTCGGGTCTGATCGACATCGCGCAGGAGACGAACAACCAGTACATCCGCAACCCCGTGACGGCGGGCGATCCGAACAACCTCCCCGCCGGCGCCACCCCCGCCTTCGGGCGTCTCGCGAATGTGCCGACCGCATCGAACGCGCGCTTCTACCAGGACCAGACCAGCTACATCACCGTCACCGACCCGGCCAACGGACAAAACACGCCGTTCAAGATCTACAACTTCACGAACAATCCGACCGGTGGCGTGCCGGTCCAGGAAAACGCGACGGGTTATTTGATGCGCAACGCGCGCTGGCTGATCCAGACCACCGGCGCCGACGGCTTCCGACTCGACGCGACCAAGAACTACCCTGACGGCATCCTCAAGTATCTCGACCAGGCGGTCTTTGGCGCGATCCAGACGCCGCTGCTCGACGGCAGCCGGCAGAATGTCTGGTCGTTCGGGGAAGCGTTCGACACCAGTCCGTCGGTCCTTCAGCCGCGCATTCGCCAAGACATCAGCAGCAGCAACGTCGTCGGCGGCAATCGCGACACGCTCGACTTCCCGCTCTACTACGCGATGCAGGACAACCTGTCCGGCAACGGCTTCAACAACGACTGGCGCAACGTCGTCAACGCGAGCATCGACAAGAATGACGACGGGCTGGCGAACAACGGCTCGCAGGGCGTCGCGTTCGTGCAGAGCCACGACGCTTCGGGCACGCCGCCGTATCTCGCCAACGTCGCCTACGCCTATACGCTCATGCGGCCGGGCAATGCGCTCGTCTATTTCAACGCGAATGAATTCGGCAATCGCGGGAACAACTTCCCGCAGCCCGGCCGCGGTGACGCGCTGGGCGGGCAGTTCGGCGACACGATCACCAAGCTGGTTGACATCCGCACGCGCTACGGAAACGGCAACTACATTCCGCGCTCGGTCACCTCTGCCACGACCACCGACAAAGAGGACCTCGTTTACGAGCGCAACCGCTCGGCGATCGTCGCGCTGAGCAATCGTCTCGACAACGGCTACGACAGCGTCACCGTGCAGACGAGCTTTGTCGCCGGCATGCCGCTGATCGAGCTGACCGGCAACGCCGCCGACCCGGCCGTCGATCCGGACAATCACATCCCTGAGCTGGTGATCGTCAACAACGACGGCACGGCGAACTTGACGATCCCGCGGAACAAGAACATCAACGGCGTCGAGCACGACAAAGGCTACGTCGTGTACGGCCCGAGCGGGCCGCAGGGCGCGCTCTCGCTCTCCAACGTGTCATCGACGCTCGCGCCGGACACGCAGAACGCGAACAACAACGGCACCGCGCGGCTCACCGCCGTCAGCGTGGTCAAGTCCAACACGTTTACCGCGACGCTGAACACCAACGCCGTCTACCTGCTCGGCTTCTATCGCGATCACGACGCCGACGGCGACAACGCGCTGCTGAAGATCGACGGCGGGTTCGACGCGAACGGCAACGGGCACGTCGATTACGTGTCGCCCGGCTCGGCGGCGTACGGGTTCGAGGAGTTCACCACGACCCACGCGCCCGGCTACACGTCGAGCGACAACAACGGCGTCTACGCGCAGACGATCAACGCCGCGAACCTCAGCGAAGGCTATCACTTCATCGAGGCCCGCGCTTTTCGTCATCGCGATCCGAACATCGAAGGCGCGGGTGTGCCGGCGATCTACAGCAGCTTCAAGAAGGTCGTCTACGTCGATCGCGTCCGCGCGCCCGCCGGAATCGACACGTTCAACCCGATCTCCGCCGGCGTGAATGAGAACCGCGATCTCGTGATCAAGTCGCTCGACTCGACTGCGTCGAACCTGAAGAAGACCAACGGCAGCAGCGTCGCGGCAGTGCACGTCTACTTCGATCTGGGCGCGTCGGCGATGACGAACGACCAGATCACGAACGATGCGTACATCAACAACGCCAATCCCGCCGGCGACTGGGACACCAACCTGTGGAAGTACGGCCTGTTCGGCCTCACCAGCGGCAATCACGCCGTCACCGTCGTCATGTTCGAGCCGGATTACGATCCCGCTCAAGGCTACGCCGGCGGCGGCGTGAGCGTGACGCGCTTCAACGCCGCGAGCTTCCCCGGCCTCGCATTGCAGACGATCAACGGCCAAGGCCTGGGCGACTGCGATTTCAGCGGCGCGCTCTCGCCCAACGACATCGGTCAGTTCTCCAGCGCGCTGGCCAGCAACAACACCAGCTTCAATCCCGCGGCTGATCTGAATGCCGACGGACTTGTCGATGAAGCCGACGACGTGCTGATGGTGCCGTGGCTGACGTACAAGAACGCGAACGTCGGCACGATCACGACGGCGACGAACCTCCGCCTGTCGCGCGCGCTGGCGCTGGACGGCACGCTGAATGTCCCCGCGGGCACGCTGAATGTCTCGGGCACGAGCGTGCCGGGCGTCGCGCTGACGTTCACCAACTCCTTCAACATCCCGCAGAACCGCACGATCACCAAGACCGGCGGGCAGACGCTCAACATCAACGGGCCGCAGACGCACGGGCTCAACGCGACGCTGGTCACCGCGGCCGGTACGACGAACATGAACACCGACGGCGGGAGCAATCTCACCGTCACCACCAGCGGCGCCGGCAGCGCGACGAACTTCGGAAT
Source organism: Phycisphaerae bacterium (assembly GCA_025936175.1). Taxonomy (GTDB): domain Bacteria; phylum Planctomycetota; class Phycisphaerae; order Tepidisphaerales; family Tepidisphaeraceae; genus JAICTV01. The sequence continues at coordinate 8,090 of JAICTV010000120.1, read as the reverse complement.
CTCGCAGCATCTCAAGGCCGTGAACATTACGACCGGCGGTTTCGCCTCGGTGACGGCCGGCGGCCCGGCGAACGTCAACGGCGGCAAGACGCTCGTCACCAAATCGCTCTCGATCGACAGCACCAGCAAGCTCGATCTGACCAACAACAACGTCGCGATCGATTACACCAGTACAAGCCCGATCGGCGCGTGGAACGGGTCGGCGTACGACGGCGCGGCCGGCTTGATCGCCGCCGGGTACGGTGACGGATCGTGGAACGGCGGCCACGGCATCACCAGTTCCTCCGCCGCCTCGACCGGCAACCTGCACGCGCTGGGAATCGCGGAGGCGGCCGATGTGCTCGGAATCAGCGGCGCGCAGACCGGCACCTTCGACGGTCAGAGCGTCGATGCCACCACGGTCATCGTGAAATACACCTATGCCGGCGACGCCAACCTCGACGGCGCCATCAACGGCGACGATTACTTCCAGATCGACTCGGCGTTTCCGCAAGGTCAGAGCGGCTGGATCAACGGCGATTTCAATTACGACGGCGTGATCAACGGGGATGACTACTTCATCATCGACTCCAACTTCCCGCAGCAAGGCGCGGCGATGACCGGCAGCGGCTTTACTCCCGCGCTTGGCCCCGTCGTCGCCGTCCCCGAGCCCGCGTCGCTGGCCGCCCTGTCGCTTGCCGCCGCCACGTTGGCGACGCGCCGCCGTCGTCGGCACAATTCGATATCGAGCCCTTCATCTCCCGCACGGACGAAACCGAGGTGACACCCATGTCTCGCCGAAAAGGTCCAGGCCGAAAAGGTTTTACGCTGGTCGAGTTGTTGGTCGTCATCGGAATCATCGCGATCCTCATTGGGATCCTCCTGCCGACGCTCGGCCGCGCCCGCGAATCGGCGCGGACGCTCGCCTGCGCATCAAACGCGCGGCAGATCGCGCTGGCGATCCGGCTTTTTTCGCAGGAACACCGCGGATACATGCCGGCGCTGTCCGACAAGCAGTGGGCGTATCAGAATGACACGCAGCGATCGATCTGGGTATATCGCTCGACGCCGGGGCAGCCGCCGGTGCTGCTGGACTGGGCGAGTTCCCTTTTGCCGTACCTCGGCATCAAGACGGTCGAATGGTTCCCGCAGGCGCCCGAGCGCGGATCGAAAGTGTTCCTTTGTCCGAGCGATCCGGCGCAGGATTATCCCGGCACCTACGGCAACGCCGGTCCCGTCGGGCCGGGCCTCGTGATCTACAACAACATGAACCCGTTTGACGCGGGCTGGCCCATCTCCTTCGGCGTGAACGCGGACATCGGCACACAGATCGACCGCACGAGCAATCAGGGTCGCTTCGGCTTGTCAGACAACGTCAGCGTCGCGTTCGGCCCGGCGGGCGGTGGCGGGACGAAGCTCCCGCTCAACGGGAAGTTCGATCGCGTTCGCAACGCCGCCGAAGTGCTGCTCGTGGGGGACTGCGGCGTGCGCTACAACGGCGCGCCGGCCGCCACCCCGCTCGACCGCCAGGACGCGGTTTATTTCACGACTAACTACATGGAAAACAATTCGGGCCTGCCGCGGGCGGACCTGGGCCGTCTGTCAGGGCTGATCAAGACGCCGTGGCTCAGCGGTCGCGTCCCGTGGATGCGCCACCGCAACAAGATCAACGTCGCGTTTTGCGACGGACACGGGGAGACGATCCTGCGGAACACCGACGAATCCAAGGTGCGCATCTCCCCCTACATGCCCAACTAGCAATTTAACGCTTAAGCAGGGCGGTCGATAAACGTCGCCGTCGGGCATTTTTGTTTTGACTTGCCGATTTTTTGTGATATTTCATGCGTTGGGAATCCCCCGCCCATCCTATCGAGTCGTCGCGGGCGGCCGGTTTTTGACAAAGCAATTAAAACGGTTAACCCAGAAATCAGCACCTCCGGAGGAGTCATGAAACGCGCCGCCCGCCACCCCGTTCTCGTTGCCGCGGCAGCCGCCGCCGTCACCGCTTCCTTCGCCGCAAGCCATGCCGCCGCCGCCAACACCGTCGACGGCACCGTCGCCGCCGGCGAGTACTCGATGACACTCGCCACCCAGAACAACGCCACCGGCTTTGGAAACAACTTCTCGGAGCTGAACCAGGCGCTGGCGAACTACACGCCGGGTCCCGGCGCGCCGCTTGAGCTGGCGCTGACCGGCAACCTCGAAGGCAACGGCAACGGCGTGGTGATCTTCATCGACTCCAAGGCGGGCGGCGGGATCGCCAATGCCGTCGGCGGTGGCTTCAACCAGTTCGGCTCCATCGCCGGCCAGCGCGTCGACGACTGGGGCAACGACACCGACGGCGGCGCGGGCGTCTCGACTCCCACCGGCGGCGCCTCCGTCCTCGCGCCCGGGTTCAATCCCGATTACGCGCTGGAGATCAACGCCGGCGGCGGTGGCGCGAACTACTTCATCAACGTCATCGACCTGACCCAGCCCAACGACGACACGCACCCCAACAAGGACATCTTCCTCGGCTCCAACGCAACCAGCAGCGGCACGCCGGTCACGCAGACGTACTTCCGCGACGGCGGCGCGACCAACGCCGGCGACATCACGCACGCGTTCGACAACACCAACGTGGACGGCGTGACCGATTCCGACGCCTCCGGCGCCGCCACCGCGACCAAGGGTTTCGAGTTCAGCCTCAGCAGCCAGTTCCTGGCGCGGGATCCCGGCCACGCGCTGCGGATGATGGCGTTCATCACCAACGGCGGCGGGGATTTTCTCTCGAATCAGTTCCTCGCGGGCCTGGGTGGCGGGCACGGCAACCTCGGCGGGCCGGGAGGCGACGGAGGGACGCCGCTGTTCGATTCGCGGCAGTTCGGCGACGAGTTCTATCTCGACGCGTTCACGCCCACTGTCACCGCGGGCGGAGCCTGGTCCACCGCCGCATGGACCGGCGGCGTCGCCCCCAACGGCAACGAGCAGGCCGCTCGCCTCACCGGCGGCGCGGCCGCGACCATGACCCTCGATACCAGCGTGTTCTTGGGCTACTTGAAGTTCGACAACACCGTCGGCGTCACACTCGGCGGTGTGGGCACGATCAACTTCAACGGCGGCAGCGGCGCGGCCATCGTCATCGCCAAATCCGGCGCCAATACCATCAACAGCTTCGTCAACATCCCGACCGACACGCGCGTGGACGTTGCTGCCGACGCGTCCGTCACCTTCGCTACCGGCATGAGCATGGCCAACGGGAAGTTCCTTACCAAGGCCGGCACCGGCGTGCTGACGATCAGCGGCTCGCAGTTTCACGGCGCCGGCGCGAGCATCGCCGTCGATCAGGGAACGCTCAACCTCAACAGCAACCTGAACTCGACCAATGTGCTGGCGGACCGGCCCAACCTGTACGTCAGCGTCCCCACCGCCGGCGCCGTCGCCAACATCAATGCGACACAGCAGCTCAACCAGTTCGAGGTGAACGATTCGGGGCTCGCGGTCATCGCGCACAGCGGCGGCACTCACGCCGTCGTCGCCAACGATCTGCAAGTCACCGGCACCGGGAAGCTCGACATCAAGGACAACAAGGTGATCGTCAAAGGCGGCGCGGTCGGCTCGTGGAACGGTACCGCGTATACCGGTCTGACCGGTCTGGTCGCCGCCGGCTACAGCGTCAACCAGGATTTCTCCGGCAGCGGCATCGTCACCAGCGAATCCAGCGCCACCGGCGGGAACACGCTGACCAACATCGGCGTCGCCTCGGCAGACGACGCCGGCTACGCGGGCGGCTCGCTGATCGGCCAGAGCGTCGCCAGCGGCGATGCGATCGTCATGTACACCTACGGCGGCGACGCGAATCTCGACGGCGTGGTGAACGGTGACGATTACTTCCAGATCGACTCGGCGTTCCCGACGGGCGGCAATGGGTGGTTCAACGGCGACTTCAACTACGACGGCGTTGTCAACGGCGACGATTACTTCATCATCGACTCCAACTTCCCGGCGCAGGGATCGCCGTTCCCGACCAGCAGCGGCGTTGCGGGACTCACCGCGGTGCCCGAGCCGGCGAGCGTCTGTTCGGTGCTCGCCCTCGGAGGGCTCGGCCTGCTCCGCCGACGCCGCCGGCTCGGGTAATCGCGGCCTCGCATTCATTTTGAGATTGATCCGAATGAGCGGCGGCCCGAACCCTTCGGGCCGCCGCCTCTTTTTTTCCGCCGCCGGCGAAAAACGCGGGATGTCGCTCCGCCGGCGTCCGCATTATCTTCCGCCGCACCTGACATGAACGCCCCCGTCCTGACCGGTCGACGATCCAGCGGCATCCTGCTGCACCCCACCAGCCTCCCGGGCCCGCACGGGAGCGGCGACCTCGGGCCCGCCGCGCACGCGTTCGTCTCACTTCTGGCGTCGGCGGAGCAGCGCTGGTGGCAGATGCTGCCGGTCGGTCCGCCCGGCGCCGCGCCGGGATTTTCGCCTTACAGTTCCTACTCCGCGTTCGCCGGCAGCCCGTACCTCGTCAGCCTCGAGCTGCTCGTCGAGGACGGCCTGCTGCATCGCAATGAGATCGCGCCGACGGCGACGGTGCGGCGCGGGCGCGACCTCGAGCTCGTCCACAGCTTCCGTGAAGCGCGCCTGCGCAAGGCGTACGAGCGCTTCGGCGCTCGCGATGAACGCTTCGAGAAATTCTGCGCGGACGAATCGAGCTGGCTCGACGACTTCGCCCTCTTCAGCGCGCTCAAGCACCATTTCCGCAATGCGTCATGGCTGCAATGGAGCCGCGACGTCCGCCTGCGTCTTCGCGACGCGATGAAGCGCGCCCGCGAACTGCTCGCCGAAGAAGTGCGCTATCACCAGTTCGTGCAGTACGCCTTCGATCGCCAGTGGCAGCGCCTTTGCGATCACGCGCACGACAACCGGGTCGGGCTGATCGGCGACATCCCCATCTTCGTCGCGCTCGACAGCGCGGACGTGTGGGCGAACCCGAAACTTTTTCTGCTCGACAAGAGCGGCAAGCCCAGCGTCGTCTCCGGCTGTCCGCCGGACCCGTTCGCGCCGACCGGACAGCTCTGGGGCCATCCGCATTACGACTGGGCGGAGCATCGACGCACCGGCTTCAAGTGGTGGGTGCGGCGCTTCGAGTCGATGCTGCGGCGCTTCGACGCGGTGCGGATCGATCACTTCCTCGGCTTCCACCGCGCCTGGGCGGTGCCCGCGCGCGCCAAGACCGCGCGGCACGGCGCCTGGCTCCCGGGGCCGGGAGAGGATCTGTTTCGCGCGGTGACGAAAGCGATCGGAAAAGTTCCCGTCATCGCCGAGGACCTGGGCGCGGTCACGAAAGAGGCGATCGCACTGCGCAACCAGTTCCATTTTCCCGGCATGCGGGTGATGCAGTTCGGCTTCGGCCCCGGCGGACAGTACAACCTGCCGCACGAATACCCGCGCCGCTGCGTGGCGTACACCGGCACGCACGACAACGACACCGCCGTCGGATGGTTTCAGCATCTGGCGCGCTTGAACGGCCGCGCGCCCGAGCCGGTGTCGTGGGAGCGCGACAAAGCGCTCAAGTATCTCAACGTTTGCGACGTGAAGCAGATCCACTGGGACATGATCCGCGCGATCATGCTCTCGGCGGCCGACACCGTCATCTTCCCGATCCAGGACATCCTGGGCCTGGGCACGACCGCGCGGATGAACGTCCCCGGCGTCGCGGAGAACAACTGGCGCTGGCGGCTGAAAGACGGCCAGTTTACGCCCAAGCACGCGCATCGTCTTAAGGAACTCGTCGAACTCTCCGACAGACAAGGCACGCCATGACCACGCCCGCGAAAGCAGAAACGGTTCTCGCCCGCGTCCGACAACTCGCCTTCAACCTCTGGTGGACCTGGAGCCATGACGCGCAGCGATTGTTCGCGTCGATGGACCCGCCGCTGCGGGAGGTGACGCACCACAATCCGATCGCGACGTTGAACCTGCTCGCAGGCGGACGGCGGGAGGCGCTGCTGAAGGACGAAGCGTTCGCCGCACATCTGGACCGCGTCGAGCGCGCGCTCCAGACCTATCTGAAGACGCCGACGTGGTTCGAGCGGGCGCACCGCAAGGAGAAGAACGCCGTCATCGCCTACTTCTGTGCCGAATTCGCGGTCCACGAATCGCTGCCGCAATACTCCGGCGGGCTCGGCGTGCTCGCGGGGGATCACGTCAAATCCGCATCCGACCTCGGCGTGCCGCTGATCGGCGTGGGCCTGCTCTACGGCAACGGCTTCTACACACAGGAATTCGCCGCCGACGGCTCGACCCGGATCATCTACCCGCAGGTCGATTTCAACTTGTGCCCGCTCACCGACACCGGCAAAACGATCGACGTGCCGATGGCGAAGCGCAAGGTGAAAGCGAAGATCTGGCGACAACAGGTCGGCCGCGTGCCGCTGTACCTGCTCGACACCGACGTCGCCGCCAACAAGCCCGCCGATCGCGCGCTGACGCGTCACCTCTACGGCGGCGATCGCGAGTATCGCATCCAACAGGAAGTGCTGCTCGGCATCGGGGGCGTAATCGCGCTCGACGCGATGGGCGTCAAGCCGACCGTCTTTCACCTCAACGAAGGCCACGCCGCGTTCTGCGCGCTCGAGCGCTTGCGCCGTCTCGCATCGAAAGGCGCGTCACTCGAGCAGGCGAAACAAAAAGTCCGTCACACCACCGTCTTCACCACGCACACGCCCGTCCCCGCCGGAAATGATCGGTTCGATCCGAAGCTCGCACTCAAGTACATCGGCCACTACGCCGACGCGCTCGGCATCGCCAAGCATGAGCTGCTCGCCCTCGGCCGCGAGGACGAATCGAGCGCCAGGGAAGAATTCTGCATGACCGTGATCGCGCTGAAGCTGGCCGATCACCGCAACGGCGTCGCCGAGCTGCACGGTGACACCTCACGCCACATGTGGATGCGCGTCTTCAACACGACCGATCCTCATGAGGTCCCCATCGGCCACATCACCAACGGCGTGCACAGCCAGACCTGGCTGCCGGAAGAAATCGTCCCGCTCTACGAGAAATACCTCAAGCCCAAATGGCTCGGCGCCGGCCCCGACCAGCCGTGGTGGAAGAACGCCGATCGCATTCCGGACGACAAACTCTGGCAGATCCAGCAGACGCTGCGCAGCAAGCTGGTTTGCTTCGCGCGCGACCGACTGATCGATCAGCTCACCCGCCGGCACGCGGACGTCGAGGAGCGCATCGCCGCGCGGACGATCCTCAGCCCGCACGCGCTGACGATCGGCTTCGCCCGCCGCTTCGCCACCTACAAGCGCGGCACGCTGATCTTCACCGACCGCAAACGCCTGTCGCGCCTCTTGAACGACCCGAAACGTCCCCTGCAAATCCTCTTCGCCGGCAAAGCGCATCCCGCCGACCTCGGCGGACAGGAGTTCGCCAAAGCGATCTTCGAGCACGCGCGACGTCCCGAGTTCCGCAAGCACGTCGCGCTGCTGGCCGATTACGACATGCAGCTCGGCGGCGCGCTCACCGGCGGCGTGGACGTCTGGCTCAACAACCCCCTGCGCCCGCAGGAAGCCAGCGGCACCAGCGGCATGAAACCGCCGCTGCACGGCGGCCTCAATTGCTCCATCCTCGACGGCTGGTGGCCCGAAGCGTGGAACCAGAAAAACGGCTGGGCGATCGACTCGGGCAAGTCGTTCAAATCGCGGAGTCAGCAAGACCGCTACGACGCCGCCGCGCTCTACGACGTGCTGGAGACGCGGGTGATCCCCACGTTCTACGACCGCGACCAGAGCGGCGTGCCCCGCCGCTGGGTGGCGATGATGAAGAACTCGATCGCGACGGTGTGCGCCCAGTTCAACACGCACCGCATGGTGGGCCAGTACACCGAGCGCTATTACCTCCCGGCGTCGGCGCGCGGGAAGTGAGCGCGAGCCATCATCCTGCGATAGGCTGACGCCGTCGGGCGGGCGCGTTGCACGTCCGGATAATTCCCGAGCTTCCGGACGCATCGAGCCGACACAAATGCGCACCCCCGCAACATCGGGAGATGCCTCCCCGGCGCGAATCCTTCTCTCTCGGCCCTCGGGAGATGTCTCCCCGGCGCGAATCCTTCTCTCTCGGCCCTCGGGAGATGT
>JAICTV010000328.1 GCA_025936175.1 Phycisphaerae bacterium | reverse complement strand
CGTGTTGTTGGCGACGAAGAGGTTGTGCTGGATGACGGATTGATCCGTCGCGCTGGAGCTGGCGAGGTACACGCCGGCGACGTTGTGCTGCACGATGTTGTTGACGACGTGCGTCCCTGCAACGCCGGGCGCGATGACGATGCCGGCGCCGAACTGGTTGCTGCTCGAATTGTCCTCGACGGTGAAGCCGTCGAGCGTGACGTCGTTGGCGGTGACGCGGACGCCGGTGGTGCGCTTGCCGGTGCCGTCGTCCTGGCCGCGGACGATTGATTCACCTGTGCCGCGCGACGTCGCGCGCGCATCGGTCCCCGCGAAAGCGCCATGCAGCGTCAGCTTCTTGTCGACCGTGACCAGCTCGTTGTACGTGCCGGCGTCGACGTTGATCGTCGCCCCCGCCGCCGCCGCGTCCACCGCCGCCTGGATCGTCTGATACACCGTCGCGCTGCCGACGATGTGGGCGGCGAGAAACTGACGTGACTCGAGCTGCTCGAAGATTGAAAACGGGATGGGACCTTTGGGCATGTTTCTCCTCTCGACGCGGCACACTAGCGGCGGCGTCGAGAGGAGCGGAACAATCATTCCGTCATCACGCGGCGAGAGTTCCCGCGCGCGCGTGAAGCTGGGAATTCTGTATCGCCTCGGAAAACATGAAGCTCACTTCATCGTCTGGTAGCGCGTCCCTGCACCGGCGGTCGTCCGCATCGGCGTTGCATACGCCTGCGCGATTCCGGTCCACGTGAGCTGAAGATTGTCGACCATCTGCGCGAAGGCCTGCGATTCATTCTCGCGCCGCGTGCGGTCGATCTCGTCCTCGGTCTTCCACGCGTTCTGCAGCTCCTCGTGCCGCTTCGATCCTTCGGCCAGGCCGTAGACGTAGCCGCTGCGCGTGTCGATCAGCGCGGCCGACGCGGTGGAGATCACGCGCATGTTCTTCGTCGTCGAGGCGCCGAGCGTGACGATCGAGAGCGGCGTGACGTGATCGACGTCGAGGAACTGCGTGTCGATCGTGTAGACCAGCACCATGTCCGCGTGCATCTTCGCCGCCGCCTCGCGCAGCTCGTAATCCGACTGAAAATCATCGCCGATGACAAGGCGGTTGAGCGCGGCGATGCCGCGAAGCATCGGCAGCTTGTCGAGCTTCTGCAGGTCGGTGTCGGCTTCGACATCGCGCGTGGTGATGACGCTGTAACGTCCGCTGCCGATGCCGCAGGCGGTGTGCGAGCGATAGCCCGGAGCCTGCACGCGCACGAGCGCGACGGACGCGGGGAACGACGCCAGCGGCTTCTTGTCGAGGATCTGCTTGATGCCGTCGTCGGTGTTCCTGGCCTGATCCATCGGCGTCGCGCCGGCCGTGGGGGCGAAGAGCTGCATCTTCGCGCCAGCACCGGGCGTGACATAAGTCGCGGCACAGCCGCTCGCGATGAAGAGCATCATCGCGCAGGTGATCGCGTATCGCATGATGTGGGTTCCTTACTTCTCGGGAACGGTGGTTTCGTATTTCACGCCCGCCGGCACGGGAACAGGCACTTCGACGCTCGTCCCGTGATCGCCGGCGGTGCGCTTGGAGGAATCGACGGCGACGAAGGATGTGTACGCGCTCATCAGCCCGTACTCGAGCGCGACCTGCCTGATCTCGCGGGCGAAATCGGCGCTGGAGTCGTAGGTGGCGCGGTCATCGATGTCGGCGATCTTGGCGCGGGCCCAGACGGGGGCGATGCCCTTGTGCTGGTTCGCCGCGTCGTCGGCATTCACCTTCACGATCATCTCGCGCTCTTCGCCGCCGACTTTGCCGTGCACGCGAACCGTCGCCGCGTTTGCATTGCCGGTGTAACGACCGGTGATGATGACCGGCCGGCCGACGAAGAGGTCCGGCAGCTTCGCCGGATAGACTTCGCTCACCTGCATCCCGCCCCAGTCGATCTGCAGATCGGTCAGCGCGGGATGACTCAAGCGTTCGAAGTGATCGGCCATCACCTTCTCCGCGTCGTCGCTGAGACTCAGGCAGGTCGCGACGCCCTGGCCCATGCGCGCCATGTGATCGAGCAGGTAGTGATTGACGGACGTGCCGACGCCGAAGCTGAAGATCCGGCTCGGCCCGCGCAGGTTATGAATCGCGGCAAGGATCTCCGGCTCGTTGCCGATGTAACCATCCGTCAGGAACGTCACGAAGCGCAGCCGCGCATCGTCCGGCGTGACCTCGAGCGATTTGCGGATCCCATCGATCATCATCGTCCCGCCGCCGGCGTCCATGTGCTCGATATATTCGTCGGCTCGCTTGAGCCACGCGTCATCCACCGGCACCGCGCGCGGCGCCATCTGCTCGGCGGCGTTGGCGAAGCGGATGACGTTGAACGTGTCGTTCGCCTTCATGTGCCGCAGCGCGTAGCGGACGGCCGTCTTCGCCTGCTCGATCGGCTTGCCGGACATCGAGCCCGAGACGTCGAGCGTGAACACCATCTCCAGCGGTTTGCGCGGCAGATTTACGAGCGATTCCGGCGGAAAGAGCATCAGCGTGAAATATCCGCCGCCGGTTTGCGATCGCTCATCGCGCTGCGCCATCAGGGCGGACTTCACCATCTTCCCCGCCACCTTGTAGCGCAGGACAAAATCCTTGTTCGGGATCGAATCGGACGATGCGAGCGTGACGTGCGTCCTGGTCTCACCCTCGCGCTTCGTCTCGATCTGGTGATTGACGCTCTTGACCTCTTCAACCTTCACGCCCGCGTCGATGTCGAGCGACAGCGAGATGTCGTGGCCGCTGCGCTCGTCCGGTTTGAGATACGAGACTTCCGCAGATTGCCCGGTTGATCCCGGGGCAGAACCCCGGGCTTTAATGCCGACACCGTCCGCATGTCCGGGAGGATTAAACCGCGGACCGACCACCATCGGGAACACGTACTCGTACCACCCGTCCACGTACTCCAGCGTGTGGAAGTACTTGATGTCCACGTCGATCTGCTTCTTGGGCTCGATGTTGGCGATCGACTGGGTGAAGACGTTGGGCCGTTGCTGCGTGAGCAGCGATGCGACGTAGCCCTGGCGTTTCGCTTCCTCGTAGACGCGCTGGGCCTCTTCCTTCTCGCGGATGATGCCGCGGATTTTTCGATCGCCGATGGTCATGATGAATTCGTTCACCGCAGCATTGGTCGGCAGCGGAAACACGTAGACGGCTTCGATCTTTTCCGAGTACGGGTTGGTGTACTGCTGCCGGACGTCCACGGTCGCGATGTAGCCGGCGATGGATGCGTTCACGTCCGTATGCTTCAGCGGGATCGGCACCATCTTGTCCGGCAGCCTGGCGACGAGGCTGCCGCCGCCAGGAATCTCCGGCTCGCGGACTTGCTGCCCCATCTGTTGCGACTCCTGCGCTTGTTCTTCCAGGCGGAGGCCCGTCTGCCGCGTGATGTTGCCATCGCCTGCCATCCGTTGGAATGGCCGCTGGTTGTACTGCGTGATGTCGGTCCCGCGAACCGAGAGCGTCGTCGACGGATCGGATCGACCGGTCGCCGCCGGCTGCATCTGCTTCAATTGCTCCGGCTCGCGCTGCAGCACCCAGACTTCTTCCTCCTGCGTGCCCGGGGCCGGCGGTGCAGTGGTGGCGACAGCGTCTTCATGCACGCGTCCGACTTGCTCGGTGTTGAACGTGCCGCTGTCGGTGGACGAAGTCGGCTTGGTTGACGAGCATCCGACGATTGCGGCGCCCACCGCGAGCACCAGCACGGCGAGAAGTGCAAGTAAAACTTTCATCGAGAGGCTCCTTCTGCGGACGAAACCGAAACGTCCACGGGAATCGATGTGCCGTCGGAATCGGACGCGACGATCAGCTTCGCGCTCCATTGGGGCGGCTCGTTGCCGACGACCTCTAAATGCAGGCTCGCCGCGCGAAACGACTGCTTCGGCAGCGCGCTTCCGGTGTTGAACGCCGCAAGGATCACGCGGTTGTGGCTCAGCGCCGCCGGGTCGTAGTAAGGCGGATCGACGAACGCCGGATGGTTCCCGCCCTCGACGCCGACGAGCTTCACGCGATTGGGATCGGCGAGGAATTCGATCTGGTACGCCGCCAGCGGCTTGTCGTGCGGATCGATGCGGACGTCCACGTAGGCGAAGTGCACCGCCTGCGTCGATGGCCTCGCATCTTGAACCGTGTGCGACGCGCGGACGCTCAGCAGCGCGATCAAGGCCGTGGCGACGACCATCATGCCGTGGCTTGGGCGTCCCGCCCGAGCGTTCGAGCGGAGCGGCGACGAGCGGCTGGCCGCCGCAAATGCCCGGGCCAGAGCGCCAAACCACCAGAAACCATCGCGACGGTTCGTCACTGCACGACCCCCCCGCTGCGATCGACGCGGACGGCGAGCATCGCG
>JAICTV010000255.1 GCA_025936175.1 Phycisphaerae bacterium | reverse complement strand
CGATGGACGTCCATCGCCTCGACGCGCGTCGGCACATCGACGAATCGCACCGAGACCACAAAGTCGTCGCAACCCATCGGCGCGCGCATCTGTTGATACGTCGCCGAGGCATGATCCGCCGCCTTGTCCATGATCTCGTCGCGCGATGCGGTGACCCCGCGATCGCGCGCGAACGGCTCATAGACGGCCTTGAAGCCCGGATCGACGGCGCTGGCCTCGGCGAACTGGCGGTTCTGCCACTGCGTCGCGGCCTCCTCCAGGCGCAGCCGCATCTCCGCGCTCACCCCAACCATGGCGACGCGCTCCAGCCGCCCGAAGTGCCCCTTCTCGCCGGCGGAGTTGGCCAGGATCGTGCCGACGTTCCCGCCGAGCAGCGCGCAAGCGCCGTGCAGCAGATATTCGCGCCAAACGCGCGGGTCGTCCCAGCGGTCGCAGACTTCCTGCACCAGGCGAATCACGCGGGAGATGTCGTTGAGGGAGACTTCCATTGCGGGAATGTTGCCCGCGGAAGCGTCAGCGCGGCAAGCCCGCTGTTTGGCGGGGCCGCAGTCGCGCAGCGGAATTCTGTCCGGACTCGTCACGAGCGTACTTGAACGCCTGAGCGACCGGCGCGGTTACCCTCCCCGGCAGTCCCTTATTCAGCGGATTGCCTGCGGCACAGCCGGATTTCTACGTTGCCCGAGCAATTCAAGGAGAAACCATGAAAGAGATGTCATTTTGGCCAAAGACTCGATCGACGTCTCGACCTCGCTTGTACGGGTCGACGAGCTTCTTTGCGGTCCTGCTCTGCGCCTCATCCGCCGCGCACGCGGCGGCACCGGTCACCCTCACGTTCTCGGGAATGTACGATACGCAGGGGACCACCGTCGGCGGCCTCACCGGCTCCGCAGTTCCTTTCAGCTATCAGATCACTTACGACCCGGCGCTCGATACGAACACCTGGTTTTTTCCCGCGGGTTCAACGCTGGATGGCGCGACGGCACTGAACGATTGGTATGGGTATTCGGCGTCCGGCATCACCGCTTCGAACATCACGTTCGGCACGCAGACGTTCACCGTGGCCGATTTGGAACCGCGCGTTCCACAGGTCGGCGTCGAGGCCGATCTGTGGTTCGACACCGACATCAGCCAGGTGGCGCCCACGCGCGCCTACGCGTTCTTTTTTCAGTTTCCCTCCCTCTCGGCTCTGGAACTGGGCGAAGGCGTGGTGAGCGGCACCGAGACCGGCGCCAGCGTTGAGATTGTGAACCAAACGCGCCTCGTCGACGGCTCGGCAGGCGCAACGGATGTCGCATCGTTCATCATCACGTCCACCGTACCCGAGCCCGGCGCGACCGACCTGGCCCTGGTCGCCGCGGCCGGCGTCCTGTCGTCACGCCGCCGCCTCATGCGTGGTCGCGCGCGATCGGCTGTCGGCGGATGAAGTAGGCGAGCAGCTCGGCACGCGAGCAGACGCGGAAGTGCTCGTACAGCCGCGTGACGTAATCGTGAACCGTGCGGCCGCTCAGGTTCATCGCCGTCGCGATCTGTTTTTCGCTTTGGCCTTCGAGCAGGAGGGAAAGGGTTTCGCGCAATCGTTTGGAGAGGCCGTTGCGGGAGACGTGGTTCTCCGTCGTCAGGCGCACGCCGACGAGCGGCGCGATCTCATCGTGTAGGAGCTTGAGCAGCGCGACTTCGCGCGCGGCGAAGGGCGGAGCGCCGTGCGGGCGATCGATGCTGATCGCCTCGGGACGTCTGGGTACATCGACGATTCGCACCGAGACGACGTAATCGTCGCAGTCGATCTTCTTGCGAAGGCCTTGGTAGACCGCGGAGCTGTGATAGGTCGCCTCGTCGGTCAACTGATTGCCGGCGGCGGTCGCCCAGCCCTGCTTCGACATCTGCCCGTACAGGTTCACGACGCCGGGCCAGAGGTTTTCCTCGATGTCGGTGAACTGCCGTTGGCCGAGGTCCGCGTACGCGGGCTCGAGAAGATTTCGCATCGGCTCAGGCAGGCCCGTGACGGAGACGACGGCGAGCTCGCCGAACCAACCCGGCTCCGAGCGATAGTCGGCGAGCATCATGCCGACGTTTCCGTCGAGCAGCCGGCACGCGCCGCTCAGCAGATGCTCGCGCCAGGCGGCGGGATCGTCCCAGCGGTCGCAGACTTCGCGCACCAGCCGGATCACGCTTGAAACGTCGTCGAGTGTGACTTCCATGGCGGGCATCTTGGCGAGCAATATGCTACCGCCACAATCGGCTGTTTAGCTGGTCTGCAACGAAAGCGGCCGAGGCAGGTGAGTGCCTCGGCCGCCGGTTTGATCTGCGATCTCAAATCTGAAATCTCAAATCTCAGATTTCAGATTTCAGATTTACCGCAACTGCTGCCAGTATTCGCCGGGCATGTCCATCGCCAGACGCAGCGCGCCGTCGGCGCCGGCGTAGAGCGGTTCTTCCACGACCGTGACGCGGCCGCCGCCGATGACCTTCATGGCGTCTTCGATGCGTTTGTTCAGCCCGTCCATCATGCCACCGCCGCCGGAGAGGAGGATGTTGTGGCGGAGCTTCTCCTGGAATTCCGGGTTGAAGCTGGAGACGAGCTTGCGGATACCTTCGACGATCGGGGCGATGAGGATCTCACACGCCTGCTTCAGCTCATAGGTGATGTCGTGCGGGGTCGGCGTGCCGTCGATGGGGATCTGCACCTCGACCTTGTCCTTGGCGTCGGAGACGAAGCCGTACTGCTCCTTGAAGGTCTTGCACATGTTCTGCGTGAGCTGGGCGCGCGGGTACTTCTCCATGATCAGCTCATAGAGCCGCTGATCGACCGCGTCGCCGGCGATGGTGTAGCTGATTTCGTCCTCTTCCGCCGGCACGGTGCCGTGCATGCGGCAAAGGTCGGTCGTGCCGGCACCGATGTCGATGACCATCACGTCGGCCATTCGTTCCATCGCGTAGGCGACGGTGAAGGGCTCGGAGACGATCATGACCGAGTCGAGCACGTCGCGGGCGATGTCGAGGATCGCCTGCTTGTTCTTATTTGTAGCGCGGCTGGGGACGCCGACGACGCCGAAGAGCACTTCGTCGCGGCCGGGGTGAACCAGGTCCACCATGTAGCGGAGCAGGTCCTTGGCGGCGTTGAGGTTCTTGCCCTGCTCATCGCCGGCCATGCTGCTGCCGTCTTCGCGCGTGCCCTTGATGACGCCCTTCTCGAGCGGGCGATAGAGATCGACCGCCAGGCGGTTATCCAGCGCGTGCCGGCCGTAGATGATGTCGGCCTTGAGCATCTTGCGGCTGATGGGGTCCTTGGCGTAGCCGACGTAAGACTCAACGGTCTTGCGCGTCCCGTTCATGGAGACGATGGACGATCGGCTGGTGCCGAGGTCGATGCCGAGGAGCATCGCCTTTTCGGTGTAACCGCGATCGGCGCCGCCGTTGGAGGCGGCGAGGATGGTCTTGCCCTTGACGGGTGCGATGCGCGGCGCGTTGGCGGCCGCGGCTTCCGGGTTGGACTGGTGCATGGACATTGTTCTCCTTGTCTCGATTGTGGTTGGTGGTGGTGTTGGTGCTGTTGTCTGTTGTTGTTGCACGACCGGCGGTCGGGCCGGTGGTGGTGTTTGCTCTTGTTGAACTAGTGGTTGCTCTGGCCGTTGTTGTTCCCAGGATTGTCGCTGCTCGGGCTGGTGCTCGTCGCGTTGCTGGACGGGCTCTGGCTCTGTGGGGTCGCGCCTTCGTTTCCTTGCCATGCCGGTTGATCCGCCGTGGATGCCGCGCCCGAGGCTCCCGCTCCTTCGACTGAAGCGTCAGCCGCCGGGGGCGTAGGTTCGTCGATCTCGATCCCGCGCAGCCGCAGGTTTTCCTTGAAGATCTCGAGCAGGACGGCATTTTGCTCGGGCCCGCCCGCGCCGGCGCCCATGAAACGACGCGGCCCCCATCCACCTCCTCCACCGCCGCCGCCGCTGCCGATGCGGCCGATGGCGATGGTCATTTGCGCCAGCAGGCTTTCCTGCCGGTGCACCATCTGCTCGATGCGCTTGATCTGGTGGTCCAACTGCATCGAGGAGTTGGAGACCTGACTCGTGATGTTGCGATTGTCCTTGAACAGTCCGCCGATGGCGTCGGCGACCTGCTTGCGGACGTCCGCGGCGTCGAGCGAGCCGACGCGCGCGTTGTCGCCGATCGCGTCGCGCAGCGCCTGATCGACCACCTGCGCGACGCGGTTGCGGATCTTGTCGCGATCGAGGACCCAGACGCTCTTGCCCTTGAAGCGGTTGGCGATCGCCTCGAAGGGGACCTGCGAGGCGGCGGAATCGAGGGCGCTGTCGACCGCGCTCTGCAACGGCTGCTGCGCGCCGCCGACGCCGGCTTGCGGCGACTCGGGCTCCTCGCGCAGACTTTCGGTGACGATGCCGTGATCGGACAGCGTCTGGTACGCCTGCTCCGGCGTGTCGCCGTGCGCATGACCCTCCACCGTCTGACCGGTTGTCCTGACGATGCCTTTAAAGCGATAGCGCACGCGAGCAGCACCCCTCGTTCCGTGAGGCCTTATTTCCGATAAAAGCCGCGGTTCAAGATAACACCTGCAGCGTCGCCGGGTCGTGAGAGAGGCAGGTAAGACCAAGTGTTCACGACCGCAACTGCTCCGGCGACGCGGGTTATGCTAATTGGTTCGACGCCGCCGTGGCGAGAGAAATTTCGCGGAAAATGCACATTTTCCCGCTCACCTGCAACGCTTAATGAGAGCGGGCGATCTTATCGGACACTGTGGTGTCGCGAACACTGACGTTCGCGACAGACCGATAAACTATTCCGCCTGTGCGGACGGGTCTGTCGGAGCACGTTCCAGCCACCGGCGCGTCGTTTTACGGATCGATTCGACATCGTCCGCGACGCCGCAGAGCGACCAATAGCTCGTGTGCTCGACCTTCTCATCCGGCAGCGCGAAGAAGTCCATCCCCATGGGCGAGAAGTGGTTGGGATACTTCCGGAGCGACTCCGCATCAACCGGATGAGCCTGACTGTTGAGCCAGCCGATCGGCCAATGATCCCAACTCTCTGAGCCCCACCCGATGCCGCCGGTGTCTTTGTGGGTGTGTTCTTTCAACTTCGTGAATGTGTGATCGAAGCCGGAGGCGTCGCCGAAGGCGCAGAAGACGTAAGCGTCCTTCAATGGGAGGACGAGTGCGACGCCGCGCGCGTCATCCAGGGTTTTCCAATCGCTGCCGGCGCGGCGATGGGTGGAATCCGAGACGGTGCCGGGCTTCGGCGTCCAGTAGACGTCGTAGCGGGCATCGGAGAAGGCGTCGAGGACGCAGAGCGCGTGACGTTCGTCCGGCTGCTCGCCGGCGCGGAGGACATCACGCCAGAGCTCTCCGACCGGCGCCATGCCGATTAACTCGATCGGCTCGCGCGCGTAGCCGCGGTGATCGCCGGGCATGAGCGATTCGAACGACTGCCGGCGGAGGATCAGACCGTTGGCGCAGGCGTAGAAGTCTTCCGTCGCGCGGTACGCCTGCTTTCCGGAATCCATGTTCACGCCGAAGTACGTCCAGCGCAGCCAGACGCGCTTCGGCGTGCGCTCGATGACATCAACGAAGCTGTTGTGCTCCTGCCGGCCGAAGTTGTTGAACAGTTCCGCCCAGCCGTCGTTGCCTTCGAAGAACTGGAAGCAGACAGCCGCGCCGCTTTTGGGGAATTCGATCCACGGGCAGTAGCTGCCTTCGTGCGCGAAGACGAAGCGATAGGGGCGGTCGCGCCATTCGATGATGAAGGCGCGCCTGGGGTTCAGATCCGCATGCGGAGGACTGGGGAAATTGCCTTTGTAGTTGCCGAAGACGTAATCCTGCACTTCGCGCACGTTGACCGCATCGCTCGCGTGCGCTGCGCGAGTGATCGTCGCGAGGACGCAAGCGAGGATGCAGACGGCGATCGATTTCACGACGCGTCGGCAGCAGCGGTCGGCGCAGCGGATACAGTTGCGCGGGTGACGCCCTTGGTCGCGATCTCCTGCTCGCAGCGCTGGATGAACTCCTCCAGCGGGAGCTGGCCCTGATCCGGATTCTCACCGCGACCGCGGATCGACACCTTGCCAGCGGCGGCTTCCTGCTCGCCGATGATCAGCAGGTACGGGATCTTCTCCATGCTCGCTTCGCGGATCTTGGCTCCCACTTTCTCCGGCCCGAAGCGCGGCTCGACGCGCATGCCCGCGGATTTGATCGCATCGACCACCTTCTGCCCGTAGTCGGTGAACTTCTCGCTGATGGTGAGCGCCGCCACCTGCACCGGCGCGAGCCACAGCGGAAAACTGCCGGCGAAATGCTCGGTGAGCACGGCGACGAAGCGCTCCATCGAGCCGAACGGCGCGCGGTGGATCATCACCGGCCGGTGCGGCCTGTTGTCGGCGCCGGTGTAGGAGAGATCGAATCGCTGCGGGAGCTGGTAATCCACCTGCACGGTGCCGAGCTGCCACTCGCGGCCGATCACGTCCTTCACGACGAAGTCGATCTTCGGCCCGTAGAACGCGGCTTCGCCGGGCTCCCTGGTGAACGGCACACCGAGCGATTGCGCGGCGTTGAGGCACGCGGCTTCGGCGCGGTCCCATTGATCAGGGGAGCCGACGTACTTGGCGCTGTCGGGATCGCGCAGACCGACGCGCACGCGGTAATCGTGCATGCCGAGGGTATTGAGGACGATCTTCACGAGTTCCAGGCATCCCTGCACTTCCGCCGGCACCTGCTCCTCGGTGCAGAAGAGGTGCGCATCGTCCTGGGTGAACCCGCGGACGCGAGTCATCCCGCCGAGCTCACCGCTCTTTTCCCAGCGGTAGACGGTGCCGAACTCCGCGAGTCGCACCGGCATGTCGCGATAGCTGTGCGGCTCGGACGCGAAAATCTTAATGTGCATCGGGCAGTTCATCGGCTTGAGCAGGTAGCCGTCGACTTCGCCCTTCTCCATCAAGTTCGACAGCTTCCCGCAGTCGCACTTCTCGCTCGCGAGTTGATCGATCAACTCACGATCGACGAGCGGCGGGAACTGCGACTCGCGGTAGTACGGATAGTGCCCCGAAGTTTTGTAGAGCCCGAGCCGGCCAATGTGCGGGGTGAAGACCTGGTGATACCCCTGCCGGCGAAGGTGCTCGCTGATGAAGTCCTGAAGCTCCTGGCGGATGACCGCGCCCCCGGGCTTCCAGAGAATCAATCCCTGCCCCACCGCATCGTCGATCGCGAAGAGCCCGAGCTGCGGCCCGAGCACACGATGGTCGCGCTTCTTCGCTTCATCGAGACGTTTGAGATATTCGTCGAGGTGTTTCTTGTCGAAGAACGCGGTGCCGTAGACGCGCTG
>JAICTV010000229.1 GCA_025936175.1 Phycisphaerae bacterium | reverse complement strand
GTGATCGCATCGCGGAACTTCATGGGCGGCGCCATGACGTTGTACAGGAGGCCGTCGATGCGGAACCGCACGCGGAACTCCTTCTCGTATGGCTCGATGTGGATGTCGCTCGCGCCCTTCTGGATCGCGGACATCAGCATCAGGTTCACGAGCCGGATGACCGGGGCCTCGCCGCCCTGCTTCTCGAGCGACGTGACGTCGATCTGCTCGATCTCCTCGAGCAGCTCGACGTCGTCCTCGGCGACCGAGGCGGTTTCCTCGAGGGCCTTCGTGACCATCTCGAGGGTCGCCGCATGATTGAGATTCGCTTCCTGCTGGATCTTCGGCGGCTTCTTTTCTTTCTTTTCGACAACGACGCGGGGCGGCGCCGCGGGGTAATACCGCTGCAGCGCCTCGGCGACGGCGGTTTCGGAGGCGACGACGGGCTCGACGTTGTAGCCCGTCATGAACTTGATGTCGTCCATCGCGAAGACGTTCGTCGGGTCCGTCATCGCGATCGTGAGCGTCGCGCCGGAGCGGCTGAGCGGGATGATTTCGTATTTCTGTGCGGTCTCGGTCGGAATGAGCTTGATGATGGCGGGATCGACGTCGAACTGCGAGAGGTTGATCGAGGGCACGCCGTACTGTCGCGACAGCAGGCTGGTGATCTCTTCGTCCTTGAGGAAGCCCAGCTTGATGAGATTCAGGCCGAGCTTTCCGCCGTTGGACTTCTGATAGGTGAGGGCCTCCTGCAGCTGGCCGGAGGTGATCCTCTTCTCTTTGAGTAACAGCTCGCCAATTCGAACAGGCATCGTTCGGATCCGTTTAGCGGGCTCCACGCCCGCACATGACGAAATTGGTGCCGATGAAGGACTCTATGGTACATGATTGACGTTTTTTGTCCAGCTAAAAATTGTACCTGAGGCCCGCGCCCCAGCCCCGATTGCCGTTTTTTGACCCGACTGACACTTGGGCATCCACCAGAAGCGACCCATAGACTGCGGCGGATCCGCCCACGGCGACGACGGGTGCCGCGGTTAGCGGTCCCCCGGCCGTGTTCCAGTGGATGCCGCTCCGCACCCAGGCCCTCGCGAGGGGGTGCACCTCGGCGCCCACGGCCGCATCGCGCCAGCGCCCGCCAGCCACGTCCGCCGTGGTGAAGTCAGCGTCCGCCGCAAGCCTGACCATTTCTCTGATGAGGAGCGAAACGCCGCCGCGGACGCTCCGTTCCAGCCGCACCGGACCCTGGCCGCTCGAGAGTTCAGGCTCGAACGCGTTACGGACGACGAGTCCGGCACGGGCGACGGATCCCGACGCCATCACGCCGATGTCGGCATCGAACGCCGTTTTCGACGCATCTGCCGCAATGCCCCGAATCGCCTTCACGGTCGCGCCGACGGCGAGCCCCTCGTGCAGCGACTGGTCGACGGTCACTCCAAACTGATGGGCGACAAGCATTTCCGGGCGACCCTGCTGCTCGCCGGGCACCGATCCATGCCGCGGGACGACCGGGAAGGTCGTCCGGTAGTAGGTGACGCCGAGCGGCGGCGTTCCGATAGCGACAAACGTTGCGCTGAGGTCGGGCGTGTCCTGCCCTGGCGGCGGCTGCACCGTCGAGCGGTCGAGCACGAGACTGAAGAACGCGCCTGACGCGAGGCCGGCGGGGTTCCAGTAAACCGCCGACGCATCGTCTGCTACGCCGACGAAAGCGCCGGCCATGCCCGCGGCGCGCACGCCAGCAGGCGGGGCGCCCTGCGCCGTAGCGGCGGACGAGGCGGCCGCCAGCACGGCGCCACACCAGAAAATGACGGCAAACGTTCGCATGCGCGGAGCTTACCGTACGGGCGACGTCCGGCTCCGGACAATTCCCCGTAACCCTTTCGCTGCGTGAGACTTCCAACGTCAGCTAATGAAACATTTGACCGCCGCCGGACGTATAGGACGGTGTACAATCGCCATTTTCCCAAACACAACTTGCCGTTTGTTGCCGGTACACTTATGACCAACACTTCCGTCGAGCCCGGCGGAACGGCGCCCAAGAGCCTTGCGGCGCGCTTCGTCGGGGTCATCACGAGCCCACGGGACACGTTTGCCTCGGTTGCTGACCATCCCAAATGGCTTGGCATGCTGGCCGTCTGCATCGTGGCGGCAGCGGTACTGGTCGGCGGCTTCCTGTTCACGCAGGTCGGACAGGACGCCTGGCTCGACACAGTGACAACCGGCCGGCAACTCACCGATCAGCAGCTTCAGACGTTCGAGAAAATCGCACCCTACGCGGGCTACTTCGCCCTCGGCCAGACGATCATCGTCCTGCCGCTGACGCTGCTCGTTGTCGCGGGGATTCTGTTTGCGGTGTTCAACGCGGCGCTCGGGGGACAGGCGTCGTTCAAACAGGTGTTCGCCGTCGTTGTCCACAGCGGGCCTATCGGCGTGGTCGGACAGCTCTTCTCGATGCCGCTCAACTACGTGCGCGGAACGATGACGAGCGCGGCCAACCTCGGATCGCTGCTGCCGATGCTCCCTGAGAAGTCGTTCGCGGCGCATTTCCTCGGCGCGATCGACGTCTTCCTCATCTGGCAGCTGATCGTGCTCGCCATCGGGCTCGGGGTGCTGTATCGGCGGCGCACGCAGCCGATTGGCTTCTCTCTCCTTGGTGTCTATGCCGTGATCGCGGTCGTCATCGCCGCGGTCAGGAGTCGTGCATGAGTCGAAACAAGAAGATTTTGATCGGCGTTGGCGTGGTCGTCGTCCTTGGCGCGCTGGCGTTCGTCAACATCAAGTACCGGCGCCAGGAAGGCGTCACCGTCAACGTCGAGTCGGTGCAGAAACGCGACCTCGAAGCGATCGTCAGCGCGTCGGGCAAGATCCAGCCCCACGATTCCGTGAACATCAGCGCCGACACCGTCGGCCGCGTCACCAACCTGGCGGTTGACGAAGGCGTGCGGGTCAAGAAGGGGCAGTTCCTGATGCAGATCGATCCGAAGCTGCTCGCCAGCGCGGCCGATCAGGCGCAGGCGAGCCTTGCGGCAGCCAAGTCGCAGGCCGAGCAACTGCGCGTCGCGGCGCAGAGCGCGCACGCGGCCTTGAAGCAGGCGCAGGACGAGTTCTCGCGCCAGCAGCAGCTCTGGAAACAGGGGCTGACGACGAAACAGGCGCTCGACACGGCCGAGAGCACGATGCGCATGCGCGAGGCGGACGCCGCGTCCGCCGACAAGCAGATCGACACGCAGCGCCTCCGGATGCAGCAGGAACAGGCCGCGCTCGACAGCGCGCGCTACACCCTCAGCAAAGTCCGCATCGAATCGCCCATCGACGGCATCGTGACCCGCCGCAACATCGAAGAAGGCGAAACCGTGGTCGTCGGGACGATGAACAACGCCGGCACGGTGCTCTTGACGATCGCGGACATGTCCACGATCGAAGCCCAGGTCGAGGTCGACGAAACGGATATTCCGACGGTCAACATCGGCCAGCCCGCAACCATCACCATCGACGCGATGCCCGGCAAGACCTTCCATGGTCACGTGACGGAAATCGGCAACAGCCCGATTCAGGCGTCCGGCAGCACGCAGACGACCGCGGCGACGCAGGCGACGAACTTTCTGGTGAAAGTGAAGGTCGACGATCAGATCCCCGACGTGCGTCCGGGCTTCACCTGCACCGCCAACATCACGACGGCGACGCGCAAGAACGCGCTGTCGGTTCCGATCCAGGCCACGACGGTTCGCGAAGTCGTCGTCGATCGCGAAGGCAACGTGGTGCATCCGCCGCAGAACGACAAGCGGCGCCGCCGCACCGCGACGGCCACCGCCACACAGGATTTGAAGGCCGGCGAACAGAAGAAGGAACTCGAGGGCGTGTTCGTCGTCCGCAATGACAACCGCGCGGAGTTCGTCCCGGTGAAGACGGGCATCGCGGGCGAGAAGTATTTCGAGGTCCTCAGCGGCCTCAAGGAAGGCGACAAGGTCGTGATCGGCCCGTTCAGCTCCGTCCGCGAACTGGCGGACGGCGCCGACGTCAAGATCGAGGCGCCGACGAAGACGGCAACATCAGGCTCGTAGCGCGGGGCATCGGCCCTGCTGTCCTATGAATCAGTTCATCGAAGCGGCGATCATCGCGCTCGGCGCGATCTGGTCGAACAAGCTGCGCTCGTTCCTGACCGTCCTCGGGAACATCGTCGCGGTGACGTCGATCATTGCCGTGGTGTCGCTCGTCCAGGGCATGAACGGCTACGTCACGAGCGCGATCCTGTCCGACGTGGGCGCCGACAACTTCACCATCCAGCGCACGCCCGTCATCCGCAGCCAGCAGGATGAGGAGCGGGTCCGCAACAATCCGCGGATCACCCTCGACGAAGCGGACGCGGTGCGCCGCTACAGCGACAACGTCTCCGCCGTGGCAGCGCAGGCGAACGCCGGCGCCAGCGCGGTGTACGGGTCGCAGCAGGTCGACGGCGTGCAGGTGCAGGGCGTCTCCAAGGAGTACATCTACTTCGATACCTTTAACGCGGAACGCGGGCGGTTGATCAGCCCGGTGGAAATCGAGACGGACCGCCCCGTCACCGTGCTCGGGTGGGACGTGGCCGACAAGCTGTTCGGCCCGATCGATCCCCTCGACAAAGTCATCAAGCTTGGCAACCAGCACTTCCGCGTCATCGGCGTCAGCGAGAAGAAAGGGTCCGTCTTCGGCAACTCGCAGGACAACTTCGCAATCATTCCGCTTCCGAGCTTCCAGAAGATGTTCGGGGCCAGGAACAACCTGCAGCTCATCGTCAAGCCGCGGACGCCGGAAGTGCTCGACGCGGCCATGGACGACGCGACCGTGGCGTTGCGGATCGATCGAAAGCTGCGTCCGAAGGATCCCGACAATTTCGGCATCTTCACCGCGGGGTCGCTACTCGATCTGTATCACTCCGCCACCAACGGCATCTTCGCGGTCCTCATCGGCGTCGTCGCGCTCTCGCTCGTCGTCGGCGGCATCGTCATCATGAACATCATGCTGATGGTGGTGAGCGAGCGCACGCGCGAGATCGGGCTGCGCAAAGCGCTCGGCGCGCGGCGGCGCGACATCATCTGGCAGATCCTCACCGAGTCGGTCACGCTCTCGACGTTCGGGGGCGTCGTCGGGACGCTTCTCGGCTTCATCGCCGCCGTCATCGTCAGCAGAGTGTCGCCGCTGCCGGCGTCGGTGCAGGTCTGGTCCGTGGCGATCGGGATCGGAATCACGGCGGTTGTCGGGCTCTTCTTCGGCCTGTATCCGGCCATGCGGGCGGCGCGCCTGGACCCGATCGAAGCCCTGAGGCGCGAATAGTCATGGCTGGCGTACGAAGCGGTCTGCTCTCGGAAATCGTCTGGATGTCGCTCGACACGCTGCGCACGAGCAAGATGCGCTCTGCGCTGACGGTGCTCGGCGTCGTCATCGGTATCACGTCGATCGTCGGGATGACGTCGCTCATCCGCGGCTTCGACGAATCGCTGCGCGATTCGATCAGGGAACTGGGAGCCAACGTCATCTTCGTCCAGAAGTTCGGCGCCCTGAGCTTTGCGTCGGGCAAGAGTTTCCTCGAGATCGCGCGGCGCCCGAACCTCACGCCGGACGACGCGGAGGCCATCGCGCGGGAGTGTCAATCGTGCGCGACCGTGGATGTGTGGGTCGGCGCCACCGGAAGCACGCGTTCGCGGATGTACTACGGGCACGAGCACACGACCCAGATGGCGATCATCGGCGCGACGGAGAATTTCGCCGCCGTGAACTTCGCCAAGGTCGAGCTGGGCCGCCTCTTCATCCCGGCTGAAATCGAACACCGGCGCAACGTCGTCGTCCTCGGCAACACGCCGCGGGTCACGCTCTTTCCCAACGTCGATCCGATCGGCAAACAGGTGCGGATCGGCCCTGAAGAATTCACCGTCATCGGCGCGCTCGGGAAGCGGCCGAACGCCGGCGGCCTCGCGCAGGGCGTCGACGACTTCGCGATCATCCCCTACAGCACGCACATGAAGATCTACGGGAAGATCCTGAAGGGATCCGCGAAGGTGTCGGCCAACAGTTTCAATCCAGCCGTGTTCCGCACCGCGATGCTGGCGATCCTGCCGCGCAGCGACGTCGACCGGGAGACGACGCTGCAGGAGGTCGAGACGATCATGCGGATCCGCCACAACCTCAAGCTCGACCAACCGGACGATTTCGACCTGGTCACACAGGACGCGGCGCTCAAGGTGTGGGATCAGGTCAGCCAGGCGACGTTCCTTGCGCTGGTGGTGATTTCGTCGATCGCGCTGATGGTCGGCGGCATCGGCGTCATGGCGATCATGATGATCTCCGTCACCGAGCGCACGCGCGAGATCGGCGTACGCAAAGCGCTCGGCGCGCGCCGGCGTGAGATCCTCTGGCAGTTCCTCGTGGAGGCCGTGTTCCTCACGTCTGCTGGGGGTCTGATCGGGATTCTGCTCGGCAGCGGCATCGGCCTGACCGTCCACTGGCTCTCGGGCTTCCCCGTCTCGCTGCCCTGGTGGTCGTTCGCGATCGGCATCGGCTTCTCCGCCGGCGTCGGCATCTTCTTCGGCCTGTTCCCCGCCTTCAAAGCCGCCCGGCTCGATCCAATCGAAGCGCTGAGATACGAGTAGTGATCGTCCGGAGGCCGGTCGGCGCGCACTCCGCCTCAAGCGGACGCTCTGATGTCAGAATCGCGAGACTTGGCGCCATTGCAACAGTCGCGATTAAAGCCGCGACTGATCGACGCAGTACCTTCGTCAGCATGCGCTCTTCCCTCCCTTCACCTTCGTGCTAAGACCGCATCGCGACACATGGCAGACGGCGGCCACTATGAACCTTCAGACAGCAGCAGTAAAGGACTCCTGTACCAACTGATTACCTTTTTCTTCCATAAGCGACGTCGCCCCAAGTCTCACTAGTCGGCGCGAAGAACATCCTGCGGCATCACACGCCTGAGGCTCGATACACGACCGCGGCGGGCGCGTACCTCGACGCGTGGGCCGAATCTCGAATCGGCGAGCTGCCGCTTCGAGAAGGGCATCGGCGAAGTCTGGAACTCGCCGAGCGATGGCTCCCCCACACTGTGCAGGAGCGCGATCGTGCAGATGCTGAGTGACGACGACTTGAATATCCGGACGGCAACCGACGAGGAACTCGACGCCGCGTGGGATCTCTGGTTCGAGCTCGCGCAATCCACGAACGACGACGACCCTTCCCACACGCACGGCGTGTTCCTTGATCTGTCAAAGGTCGCGGCCGAAGAGCGGCAGACAGCGGCCAACCCGCACGATCGTCTGAGGTCGTTCGATCGTTAACGGCTGGTCACTGTTGCGAGCTCGGCCCGCGCATCGGCGAGGATCGGCAGGTCTGGGTCGGCATCTTTCCAGAGGTCGAAGAACGCCTGATACGCGACCCGGGCGCCGGCAGGCTCCCTCGAGAGTACACGCGCTCTCGCCTGCTGGAGGTGCGCGAGCGCGCCGATCACGTCGCTGATGACGATGCCGCGGTGGGCGATGATCTTCTGGAATTCGACATCGGCCTCAGGCCCCTTCTTCAGAGCCAGATAGGCTTCGCCGCGGAGGTACACCGGGTAGAGCGCGCCGAAGAACGCGTGCTGGCTGCTGCGCGGCGCGCCGAGTTCGTACGGGACGTTTACCTGCAGGGCGTCGATCGCGGCGGCGGGATTGCCGCGCTGCAGGGCGATCGCCGCGCGGATCGACGGACAGTAGTTGAACCGCGCCGACGTGTCTTCCGGAAACCGCTTCTCGAGATCCGCCAGGAGCGCCGACGCCCGCGGCACGTCGCCTGAGATCGCCAGCGCGAGCGCGGCGCCATATTCGACGTCGCGGTCGCGAGAGCGCGCGAGCGCTGTCTCGGCGCTCGTTCGCGCCGCAGAAAGGTCGCCGATGAACGCGTCCCGGACCGCCTCACCTGCCGCAGACTGTGCCGCGCGTTCGTGTTCTCCCACCTGCTCTGCCAGCGCGACGGCGCGTTCATTGAAACGATGGGCATCGCGCATGCGTCCGTGATACGCCGCGACGAATGCCTGGTGGTTGGTCACCCACGCGTCGGCGCCAGGTTCGACGCTCGCGGCTGCCGCGGCCGTCCGCAAGGCCGCCTCGTCCTCTTCGAGAAAGGCCAGATCGTACCGTTCGACGGCGAAGTCTGGAATGTGGATGCCCCGTGCATCCGCCGCGCGGAGGACGTCGCCGGCCTCGTCGAACCGATCGAGGCTTGCCAGCGCATACGCGCGAATCGCATAGCCGATCCCGAAGGTCGGGTCGAGATCGATTGCAAGGCGGCTTTCCGTCACCGCCTCACGAAACCTGCCGAAATTTGGATAGATGATGCCGCTCAGGAAACCATGGGGGATCGGGTCTCGCGGATAGGTCTGCTCCCAGACCTGCAGACCCTGTGCGGCCTTTTCCAGGTTGCCGGTGACCTGCAGGTGGTACGAACTCGCGATGAGAAATCGTTCGTGCTCGCTGGTGTGATCACGCAAGGCGTACGCCTGGGCCGTACTGGCCGCCGACTCGTCGAACTCGCCAAGGTCGCCGTACATCCGGCCCAGAAACGCGTGCGCCATGGCAAACTTCGGGTCGATCTCGATCGCATGCTGGAAGAACGGCAGCGCGGCGGCAGAACCGGAGGAGTAC
>JAICTV010000088.1 GCA_025936175.1 Phycisphaerae bacterium | reverse complement strand
CCCCGCCTCCCCCCCCCCCCCGGGGGGGCGGGGGGGGGCGGTGGCGCTGGACGGGGGCGACGGCGATCTTGCCGGCGAGCGTGCCGTCGAGATCGACCGAGAGCAGGGGGTTCTTGAACTGCGGCACTTCCAGCAGCGTGCGCTGGTTGTCACCGTGCCCGCGGGCGAGGGGGGGCAGCGTGCAGCGGTAGGTGACGTTGCCGGCGTAGAAGGGGAGGCCCTGCGTCGTCCAGTCGCCGAAGGCGAGCTCGCGGACGGGCGGCGTGAGGTGCGCGTGACGGCCGGCGCGGGCGAGCGCGACGCCGAAGTCGCCGAGCAGGTAGCACCACTCGACGTTGGTCCGGCGCGTGAAGGGGAGTGAGAGGACGAGCTCGTGGCGGCCGGGGGCGAGGGAGGCCAGACGCACCGTGTGGATCGATTCATCGACCCACCATCCCATCACGTCGCTGGCGATGCGCCTGCCGTCGAGGTGGATCTGCACGGTCGCGGCGTCTTCCAGCGCGAGCTGGGCGGCGTGGATCGGGATGTCGCTCTCGATGATGAACTTGAGCTGGAGCTGCGCGAGGATCGGGGAGGGGGCGGGGGCGGGATAGGGGGGGTCGGCCCAGGGCTGAGCCATCTTGCCGCCGCGGAGGGGGAGCTTGAGGCGCTCGCGCGCGATGGTGTCGATGCGGAGGATCTCTTCACGCGGGCGCCAGTCTTCGCCGTCGAGCCGCCATTGGGCCTGGTCGAGGAGGAGGACGTTGGGCTCGGAGAGCGTGACGGGGACGGGATCGTCGAGACGCGCGATTTCTCGCCATTGCAACACCGCGCGAGAGTCCGGGAGGGCGAGGCTCCCGCCGAGCCGGTCTTGCTGCGGCGAAAGCGGCTCGGCAGGAGCCTCGCCCTCCCGGGAGGAGGAGCGTCGTCGCGTGTTGCCAGCGGGGTCGAGTGTGACGAGCAGGTGCCCGTGCGGAGTAAAACTCCACGGGATGATCGTGGTTTTGCCTTCGACCGGCGCGTGCAGCGGGCGCATGTCGCCGGTGAAGGTGTCGAGGAAGGTGACGTCCCACTTGCCGGCGATGGTGATCTGCGTGTCGCGGCGGCCGCGCTCGCGGTCGGTGTTGCAGAGGAAGACGTGCCGGCGCCCCCCCTGTCCGCGCGGGCCGCGCCCGCGCCCGCGCCCGCGCGGGCTGTCGAGGCGGACCTGGTGCAGGATCGAATCGGCGGGGGTGCTGTCGGCGTGGCGGATGTCGATGTCGCGGTAGGACGAGAGTGCCGCGACGATCGCGTGCTTGGCGAACGGAATGACGCGGCAGCGTTTGGCGAGTCGCTGCGCCGCCGCCGAAGGCTTGGCGTCCACCAGCTTCGGCACTTCACCGGCGAAGAGAAGCTCGCCGCCGGCGCGCTTGAACTGCTCTAACCGTTTGAGCGTCGTCGAGCGGATCGTCCGCAGATCGGGGACGAGGATCGCATCGTACCTCATCGCGCCGATCGTCCGGCCCTTGCCGCGCTGCGTCGGCAGGAGCGCTTCGCTGATGAAGTCGAAGTCGATCAGGCCGAAGAGGAGCCAACTCGGAAGCGACTTGAACGCCTCTTCCTGCCGCTCCATCTCCGGCTGGTTCTGCTCGAGCGGGCCGAAGCGGAGCCAGTACGATTCGATCGGGTGGATGACGGCGACGCGGGTGGCGGGCTTGCCGCGCGACATCACCGTGGCGATGCGGGCGAAGTGGTTTTCGATCAGCGGGTATTCGAGGTACCACGGCGACTGATAGCCGATGGATGCGGGGTAGTCGCGTTTCGCTTCGCCGGCCATCGATTGCCAGGCGAGGTGCGGCACGCGGACGGTGACGCCGAGCGCCGCCTGCCAGTCGCCCTGCGCCTTGTGGCCGACGAACGTGAAATCCCATCCGGTGACGCCGTAGAGTTCACTGAGGACGCCGGGACGGTCGTACTGGTGCGCGATCGACTGCGCCTGCTTCGCGGTCATCAATTCCATGCGGTCGGAGAGGATGTCGATGCCGGGGAGGCCGAAGCCGCGCAGGCCGCGCATCGATTCGCCGCCGCCGCCGCGCGTCTGCGAGAAGAGGGTTGCTTCACCGAGCATGTGGCCGGTCAACGCGATGCCGTGCTTCTCGCACCAGGCGCCGATCGTGTCGCTGAAGGCACAGGCGAACCGTTCGGCGGTGTGGTCGTGGTAGCGATAGCGGGCGAGCGACGGCGCATCGTCGGGCAGGTTCCAGAAGAGTTCAGGGAGGTGATCGAGGAGGTCGTGACGGTAGGTCTTGCGGTAGGTGTCGGCGAAGTCGCTCGTCCAGGCGAGGACGAGATCGCGATCGTCGTCGGATCGATTGAAATGCGTCTTCTTCGTGAACTGTGGCTCGTCGGTGAAGATCGCGGGGATGGTCGAGCCGAACTGCTGGCCGAGCGCGGCGAAGAAGCGCTCGTGCGTCACCTCGATGAATCGCTCAATCGCGCGGCGGTCGAGCGTGTCAACGTAGGTCTGATGGTTGAACCACGATGACGGCTCGAGCGTCTCTAGATAGGCATGCCAGACGACGCCATTCGCAGCGGCGGCTCTATCCTTCAATCGCCGATACGAGGCGAGCCGGCCGTCCTTCAGGTCGATCTCGTAACTCGCCAGCAGGACGGCTCCCGGAGCACTCGCGTGGTCGTGACGCTCGCAGGGACGAGGCTTGTCTCGCCCTTCCCGTCCCAAGGGAGCGGGCGACACAAGTGTCGCCCCTGCAGCAGGCGACGTTTCGCTCGCGCGCGGCGTGCGCGTCCAGAGGAGTCGCTTGAGGCGGTATTGCGGATCGCGCGTGACGAGGCCGCCGGCGAAACCGCTCGGCCAGCGGTCTTCGTCGTAGAGCCAGTTGAGCATCCCCTCGCGGGCGGCCTTTTCGCTGCACGCGACGACGGCGGCGAGGTAATCCTTGCCGAGGTATTCATCCACCAGTCCCGTGCGCGAGTGGATGTGGAACCCGCCGAAGCCCATCGACGTGAGCTGATCGATCTGACGGAGCAGTTGCGGGAGGTCGAGCTTGGCGTTCCACGACCAGAAGGGCGTGCCGCGGTATTCGGACGTGGGGTGGCGAAAGAGTTCCGGATCGAGACGCGCTGCCGCGTTCCTGGGATAGAGTTGAAAGGCGCGGCGGCGCGACGGTCGTGAGGGCATGGGTGAGCTTTTGTCTAACGGTTTGCGTGATTTCTGCAATGGCGCGACGGGGATTGCGGTTAGATTCATCACCCGTTCACGATGCGACGATCGATCTGTTTACTCGCTCTCGCCGCGGCTTGCCTCTTCGCGGATCTTGCGCTGGCGCAGATCGATCGTGAGCAATTCCGAAGGGATCTCGCCACGCTGACGAGCAGCCCGTCGCGCGTCATCGGATCGAAAGGTTACGACGACGCCGGCAGATACCTCGAACGCGAGATCCGCAAGCTGCCGAGCGTCGAGCTGCGGACGCACGAGTTCACGGTGATGATGCCCGTGACGCAGTCGGCGACGCTGGAGCTCGGCGACGGACACGTCGAGAGCGTTTATCCTTTCTGGCCCGCGCACATCCGCGTCAACGCGACGCCTTTTGACGGGATCACGGGAAAACTCGTCTATGTCGCGCAGTGCCGCTACGAGCAACTGCGCCCGGCGTCGCTCAAAGGGCAGATCGCGGTAATCGAAGCCAATGCCGGCGAGCGCTGGGTCGATGCGTTCTACTGCGGCGCGAAGGCGATGATCGTCCTGGGCGCGGCCGACACGACGTGGTGCGATTTGAACAGCCACGACCTGCGCGTCCCGGCGAACCTCCCGCGCTTCTACGTCCCGGCGGGCAAGCTCGCGGACGACCTCCGCGCGGGCCGGATCGGCGACGCGACGCTGAAGGCGAGCGTCACGTGGCAGCCGCGCACCGCGCGCAACTTCTACGCGCTCGTGCGACCTGCGAAGACTGCACCGGCGGGATGGAACAATTCGCTTCCTCCCGCGGCGATCACTTTCAGCGTTCCCTACGAATCCAGTTCCCTCGTCCCCGATCTCTCGCCCGGCGCGAGCCAAGCGACCCAAGCCGCTTGCGGGCTGGCGCTCCTGCGCGACGTGGCGGCGCGCGCGTGGGACCGTCCGGTCTTCCTCTACTTCTCCGGCGGCGACAGCGTTCAGAACCTCGCGACCCGCAACATGTTCATGGCGCTGGCAAAACCGCCGATCGGGTGGCGTGAGGAGATCGATGAGCTCGAAGCGAAGATCAAAGCCGTCGATCGTGATCTGGTGCGGGCGAAATCGCTCGCGGACACGCCGCAGGCTCTGTCCGTCCGCGACGACCGTGCTTTGATCGAGCGCATCACGAAGATCCTCGACACCGACCTCGCGCTGGAGATGGACAAACTTTTCCGCCTGCGCGCCCGCAACGCCCCGCAGAACGACGTGCAACCCCTGGAAGATCGCCAGATCACCCTCAACCGGCTCCGCTACGCGATCCGCGAGCAGCCGAAGTTGTTGACCGAACCGGCGTATGCCGGCGACGCGAAAGCGCTCATGCGCCGCACGATCGCCCGCCTCGGCGGGGACGACACGAGCGAAGGTCTCGCCCGGCAATACGCGCTGCGCAAGCGCGAGCTGAACGCGCGGATCGACCTCTATCACTGGCTCGCCAACGCGCTCGGTCGCACCGCCAATCCGGAGAAGGATCGCAACGACGCGCGCCTGATCGAGCTGCTGGTCGGCCTGGACCTGTCCGATCACGGCTCGCGCTGCGGTCCGGTGACCTATGGCTTTTACGTCCGCAACTCCAGCGCCCCGACGATTCAGGATTATCGTGAGTGGTTCACGCGGTTGCAGCGTGACGCGGACGCGAACGTGGCGGCGGCGCAGTGGTGGAAGCAGCTCTCGATAACGATCGATTTCGACCCGCTGCGCGGCTCGCGACAGCCCTCGACCTATCTCGCCGGTCCGCTGCCCGTGCCGTCGGAGCTGTCGCAGGCGTGGGGCGTGCCGGGCATGTCGATGATCACGCTCGATGACATGCGTCTCCGCCGCGACACGCCGGCGGACACGCTCGACGCGATTAACATCGACGCGATCCTCCCGCAGCTCGCCGGCGTGCGCGACCTCTTCGCCCACGCCGCCGCCGATCCCAGGTTCGTCGGTCCGGCGGAGCTGAAACGTCTCGACACCAGCTTCGTCGGCCAGGTCGTGAGCCCGTCGCCCGGCAAGCCGGTGCCCGATCTGCCGCGCGAGGGGTTCCTCACGACTTATTACTACGTGGCGAACAAGGACAAGAAGATCCCGCTGCTCGGGCGCTATCCGTGGGCGATTGGCGTGCGGCGCGACGAGATCCGCCAGTGCGACGCGGAAGGAAACTACCGCTTCGAGGCGATGCCGCGGTTGCGCAGCGATCGATTGGAAGGGACGGAGAAACTTCAGGCTGATCCGCAGCTACTGGCGCTCCACGTCTATCGCATCGATGCGGGCACGGGCGCGATTACGGCGACGACGGACCTCGGCAAGCAGGCGGGCGACATCAAGTGGTCGGTGGACACGCGTGAGGCGGTCAATCCCGTGCGGAGCCTGGTCTTCAACTGTGAGGAATTCACCCTCACGCGCCTCTACGATCCGCGCTTTTTGCAGACGCTCTCGGAAGTCCTGCCGCTCGACGCGCGGCGAAACGCGGAGCCGCAGCGCTACGACATGCTCCTGGCAAACCAGACGATGGCGGGTTTCGTTGAACCGGGCACGGCGATCGATCTGCTGTTCCGTTACGGCCGCGTGGGCAATCGGTTGGCGCTGCTGAACATGTCTCCGGCGGAGGCGACACTCGTGTCGCCTTCTTCGCGACCGGCAAAAGGCGACACAAGCGTGGCCCCTGCGGCGCGTTCGCAAGCCCGGGGGTACACGCCCCGGCAACTCAACAACCTCGATCCGCTGGCGCTGGCGACGTCGCGCGACTTCTATGCGCTGGACGATCAGCGGCTGAGCGACTACCGCCGCGCCGGCGTCAGCGCGAAGCTCATCGACGATCTTCACGCCGACGCGAAGAAGCAGCTCGACGCGGCCGAGTCATCCCTTCGTGCCGACGACGGCGTCGGCCTCGTCCGCAACGCCACCGGCGCCTGGGCCAACGAGGCGCGCGTCTATAACGCCGCGCAGGACATGGCACGTGACGTCGTCCGCGCGGCGATCTTCCTGCTCATGCTCTGTGTCCCCTTTGCCTTCTGCATGGAGCGGCTGCTGATCGGCACGCCGAACGTCTACAGGCAGATTGCCGGCTTCGGCGGCATCTTTGCGGTGATGACGCTGGCGCTGTGGAGCTTCCACCCGGCGTTCAAGATCAGCTCCAGCCCGCTGATCATCGTGCTCGCTTTCGCGATCATCATCATGTCGATCGGCGTGATCATGGTGGTGTACGGCAGGTTCGATACGGAGCTGAAGCGCATCCGCTCCGGCCGCGGGAGCGGCGTCGTGACGAACTTCGCTTCCGCCGGCGTGCTGATGAGCGCGGCGATGCTGGGCATCGCCAACATGCGGAAACGCAAGTTTCGAACCGCGCTGACGAGCTTCACGATCGTGCTGATTACCTTCGCGGTGCTCTGCTTCACGAGCACGACGCGCTACGTCGGCGCGAGCACGCAACCGACCGGCATCGCATCGAGCCATCCCGGCATCATGCTCCGCATGCGCGGATTTCGGCCGATGGTGGACATCCTTGCCGACCAGCTCCGCGCGGTACTGGCTGATCCGGCGCTCACGATCGATAGACCGCAGGTCGTCGAGCGCTGGTGGGCCGTCTCGACCAGCGAGCCGAACGAGCAATACGACCTCGTCGTGCCGGCGACCGATGGAAAACCGCCGCGCGTGATCTCCGTCCCGGCGGTGCTCGGCCTTTCTCCGGGCGAGAGTCGCCTCTCCAAAATTGCGATCGCCATCGGCGAGGAGAAGTTCGCTCGGCTTGAGAAGGGCGAGACGAAGATCGTTTATCTCGCCAGCGCCACCGCGCGGCGCCTCGGCGTCGGCGAAGGTCAGACCATCCAGGTCGGCGGGCTCGACGCGCAGGTCGCGGGTATCTTTGACGGAGACCGATTCGAGCACGACGTCCGCACGCTCAGCGGCGAATCGATCGCGCCGCTGCGCTACGTCGCCAACGCCGTCGACGACAGCGGCAAGAAGCTCGACGACACGACCGCCGAATCCCTCGACGCCAGCGCCGGGGCGGACACCGGATCCTATGAACACCTGCCTTCGACCGACTTCGTCATTGTTCCCGCGACGCTCTGCCGGCAGCTCTACAAGGCGACGCTGCGATCGGTCGCCTTCCGCGTCGCCGACGAAGCGCGGGTGAAGCGCACGAGCGAGGAGCTCGCCCGGCGGTTCTCTCTGGCGATGTTCGCCGGCTACGACGACGGCGTCCGCCTCGTCGCCGCGAGCAACCTCTCCAGCGTCTCGGGCGCGGGCGCGGTGGCGATCCCGCTACTGATCGGCGGGTTGATCATCTTCAACACGATGATGGGTTCCATCGCCGAGCGGCGTCGGGAGATCCACGTTTACACGTCGCTCGGTCTGGCTCCCATGCATGTGGGCGCGCTCTTCGTCGCCGAGGCGCTCGTCTACGGGCTGATCGGCGCGGTCTTCGGCTACGTCATCGGCCAGGGCGTCGGGACGCTGCTGCTGCACCTCGGCTGGCTCGGGCCGGTGACACTCAACTACTCCGGCACCAGCGCGATCATGACGACGGCGCTGATCCTCGGCGTGGTGCTGCTCAGTTCCATCATCCCCGCGCGATTGGCGAGCAAGATCGCCGCCCCGAGCATCGATCGCACGTGGAAAGTGCCGGAGCCGAAAGACGACACGATCCTGGCGACGCTCCCTTTCACCATCAACAAGACCGCCGCCGACGGCGCGCTCGCCTACCTTGCCGAGTTTTTCGCCGCGCATCGCGACGGCAGCATCGGCGCCTTCGCCGCCGGTCCGCTCACGCCGCTGGACAAGCGCAACGGCGATGCCGACGCGCGCGGGTTGCGAACGAGTATCTGGCTCACGCCTTTCGACCTCGGTGTCCGCCAGAACCTCGAATTACTGATTCATCCGGGCCAGTTCACCGACATCTATGAAGTTGAAGTGATCCTTCGGCGACAAGCGGGCGACGACGCGAGCTGGTATCGCCTCAACCGCCCGTTCCTCACGCAACTGCGTCAGCAGTTTCTGCAATGGAGGTCACTCTCCGCCGAGAAGATGCTCGAGTACGTCGCGCTTTCTCGCGAGATGTTCGCGGTGCAAGCGTGACGACACGCCGCTGATCCTCGCCGTCATCATCACATCACGGATTCCGCGTACCTTTCGTGCCTGACGGAAAGGAAGGGCGAGCCGTGGCGGCTGCGAAAGTCCCGCTCTCACGGGTATACCAGAGCGAAACGATCGATCGCCGGATCCTCGAGGTCGTCAAGGGCGGAAACTACATCCTCGGGCCCGAGTGCAAGGCGTTCGAGCAGGCGCTGGCCGCGTACCTGGGAGTCAAGCACGTCGTGCTCTCCTCGTCGTGGACCGCGGCCGTTCACCTGCTGCACCTCGCGCAGGGAATCAAGGCCGGCGACGAGATCCTCGTCCCCTCCCTCACCGCGTTCCCGAGCATCGAGCCGATGATCCACGTCGGCGCGCGACCCGTCTTCTGCGACGTCGACGACACCTACACGATCGATCCCGGCGACGCTCGCAAGCGCATCACGTCCCGCACCGTCGGCATCCTTCCGGTTCACCTCTACGGCCGGCCCGCGAACATCGACGCGCTCAAAAAGCTCGCGGACGCGCACGGCCTCTGGATCATCGAGGACTGTGCGCAATCTCACGGCGCGAAATGGAAGGGAAAGCGCGTCGGGTCACTGACCGAGCACGCCGCCTTCAGCTTCTATCCGAGCAAGAACCTCACCGTCTACGGCGACGGCGGCGCGATCGCGACGTCCAGCGACGAGATCGCCGCGCAGGTCCGCATGCTCCGCAACCACGGTCGCAAGGACAAATACCTGCACGAGACGGTGGGTTTCAATCTTCGCTTCAACGAGATCCAGGCGGCGGTGGGGCGCGAGCAGCTCAAGGTGCTGGAGGATCTCAACGCCGCCCGCCGCCGCGCGGCACACTGGTATCGCCGCGAGCTGGCCGATGTGAAAACACTGACACTCCCGCCGGACGACCGCGACGGCGTCACCGAAAGCGTATACCACATGTTCGTCATCCGTCTCGACAGCCACGACGCGCGCGAATCGCTGGCGCGATCGCTGAAGGAGCAGGGGATCGAAACCGGCGTGCATTACCCGATGCCGAATCATCTTCAGCCTGCGATTGCAAACCTGTACGGTGCGCTGCCGGCGCTGGCGCGCACCGAAGATTACGTGAAGCGCATCCTCAGCCTGCCGATGTTCCCGGCGATCACGCAGGGCGAGGTGAAGACGGTGTGTGATGCGATCAAGCGATCACTCGTTCGGTAAACTATCCCGAGCCTCGGCATGGAAACGGTTGCGAACGACATCCTGCAGCGCGACACGGCTGATGCTTCGCCGCCGGGCGAGAGCAAAGCCCCGTGGCGAATGATCGTCGTCGCGATCGTGCTGACCGGCGCCGCGCTGATGCTGCACCTCACGCCGATCCGCGCGTGGATCAGCGACGCCCGGCGTGTCCGCGGCGCGGTCAGTGCACTGGGCATTTGGGTCTATCCCGTGAGCGTCGTCGCGACGGCGATGCTGCTCGCCTGCGGGGTCCCGCGCCTGCCGATTCACGCGGCGGGCGGAGCGATCTTCGGATTCTGGCTCGGCCTCGCGCTCACGCTCGCCGGCGCGGTCGTCGGCCACTACGCCGTCTTTCTCCTCGTCCGCCGGGCCGGCCGCGAGTGGGCCCTGCGCCGCTGGCCGAAGCTGCGGGCGTGGCACGACCTCGCGCAGGATCACGGCACCCCCGCGGTGCTGCTCGCGCGTCAACTCCCCGCACACGCGATGATGATCAACGCCGCGCTGGCGTTCTCGGGCGTCAGCCATCGTGACTTTCTCATCGGCACCGCCGTCGGCCTGCTCACCGAAGCCGTTCCCGCGACGCTGATCGGCGCGGGGTTGGTCAAGCCATCTCTGACACACAGCATCGGCTATGTGGCGCTGGCGGCCGCGGGGCTGGCGATGATCTGGATCCTCGCCGCCCGCATCGTCCGCCGCGGCGCCGCGCTCCACTCACCCATGGCAAATGACCGATGACGAATGACCCTGCGCTCAGCATCGTCGTCCCCGCGTACAACGAGGAGGAGAACGTTCCCCTGCTCCGCGAGTCAATCGCCAGGGTGATCGACCCGCGCGCGATCCGCGTCGAGATCATCTTCGTCGACGACGGCTCGACGGACGGCACGTGGACGGCGATCGAGCGGGCGGTCTCGATCGACCCGCGCGTGCGCGGCGTGAAGCTCAAGCAGAACTGCGGCGAAACCGCCGCCTGCGACGCCGGGCTGCGCGCCGCGCGCGGCACGTACGTCATGACGATGGACGCCGATCTTCAGAACGATCCCGCCGACATCCCCAGGTTCCTGGGCGCGCTCTCACAAGGCTGGGACTGCGTCTGCGGCACGCGGGTCGAATCGCGCGGCAAGGGCGATAGCTTCGTCCGCGTCGCCAGCAGCCGCATCGCCAACGCGGTGCGCAACAGGCTCTCGCGCGAGCAGATCACCGACGCCGGCTGCACCTACCGCGCCTTCAAACGCGAGTGCGTCGACAAGCTCAAGCTCTATCGCGGCCTGCACCGCTTCATCCCCACGCTGCTGAAGATGGAAGGTTTCACGGTCACCGAAATCCCCGTGACCAACAACCCGCGCCTGCACGGCCAAAGCAAGTACGGCGTGTGGAACCGCCTCTTCAAGAGCTTCCACGATCTGCTGGCGATCCGCTGGATGAAGAGCCGGCTGCTGAACTACCAGATCGCACGGGAGCTGACGCGCGAGCGGCGAGACGACGACGCGACGCCTCCCGCCGCGGCATCAAATCAGCCGGCGGCTGCGGCGCTAAGCAGGTAATACACGTCGGTGCGGATCCGTGACGGATCGGCGCTCCACTCCTCGCGCCAGTGGTCGTAGATCTCCCAGTTGCGACCGTCGAGCGCGTGTCCGCGCTTCGCGCACCAGGCGCGGATCGCGGCGTGCGCGTCCTTTAGCTGTTGATACGGCCCCAGATGCAGCGTCGTCGCGACCGTTCCCGTCGGCAGCGTCGATCCGATCACTCCGCCCCGCGGCTGATTGAGCGGCTGTTCCAGCTCGATCCCCACTTCCAGGTTGATTGCATCGTCGAGATAGAGAGCGAGATTGCGACCGACCCCCTTGATCGCGCCGCTGTCGCGCAGCGGACGGATCACGTTCCACACGATCCCGCATCCGTCCGGCACGACCTTCGGCAGATCCGCCAATGCCGCTTGCCGGCGCACGACCGCCGTCGGCCGCGGCGTCGAAATCGTCTCGATCTGAATGTCGTAATCCATGCCGCGCGACCTCCTACACAGGAGGATACCGCGCGGATCAGTTCCCCGCCGGCTTGATCCCGCTGATCACGTACACCGCGTCCTGGAAGTCGAAATTCTCCGACCCCGCGACGCTGTAGTCCATCACCATGAAGTAGGTGTTGGCGATGAGGTTGCCGTTGTGATCGCGGACCGGGAAGAAGCGGACGTGATGCCCGCCGCCGGCGCTGGCGGACTTGTACTGGTTTTTCTTGTCGTCGCTCCATTCGCCGTCGATCTTGAAGCCGAATTTCGAAGTCCCGGGCTTGAACGTCGCCTGCGCCAGCGACGACGAGCCCTGGATGTGCGGCAGAAGCGTCTGCCCGTCGCTGCCGGCCGTGGTGAAGATCTTGTGCAGCGACGGAGTCGTCGGATTCGTGTACCACCACAGCGACGTCTGCGACCCCTGCGTGTGGAACGCCGCGATCTGGCGGATGAACACGCCGCTGGTGGCGTTGGATGCCGTCCAGTACGCGCTGTTGGTCTCTTCGCCGTAGAGCTTTTTCCCGCTGGTTTCCGAGAGCGTCGAGATGTGGGTGGAATTGATCTTCGTCTTGTAGTTGAAGACGTTGTTGATGATCGTCTGCAGGCTCGGCTCTTCGCTGTTCTCCGAGTCGCTCTGGAAGTATCCCGCGAGCTGCTCCACCTGCTTCGGATGCGCAGGATCGTTGCTCGCGATCGTCAGCGAGCCGCTGTACATGCCCGCCTTGTGCGTGTTGGTCGTCCCGTTGGTCTGGTTGTACGTGTACGCCGGCGGCGCCGACGCCGTGAACTGCAGCGTGATCGACGCCGTCGCCCCGGGCGCGAGGCTCGTCGGTTTCGTATTGGCGATCTTCCACGGCCCGCTGATGGCGAACGACGTGAACTTGAGCGTCACGTTCCCGCTGTTCTTCAGCTTGAGCGTCGCGTGATCGTGCACCTTGTTGGGGATCTTGGTGT
This sequence comes from Phycisphaerae bacterium, assembly GCA_025936175.1. Taxonomy (GTDB): domain Bacteria; phylum Planctomycetota; class Phycisphaerae; order Tepidisphaerales; family Tepidisphaeraceae; genus JAICTV01. The sequence continues at coordinate 5,499 of JAICTV010000088.1, read as the reverse complement.
TCGGATGCAGGATGCGGTTGAAGACCATCCGCTCGTTGCCCGGCACCGCGTCGTTGTTGGTCAGCGTCAGCTTCGGCGCCGCCACGGCCGGCGCGAACGAGAGCAACCGCCGCGACTCCATGGTTTCGAAGATGCAGCCCGCGGCTGAGGTGGAAGAATGGACGTTAGATGACCAGCGCGTAAACATCTTCAACAACATCGGCACAAACTCGCTTTCTCCTCCTCCCACGATGCGCGCACAGTGCATAGACGACGCCCGCCGCCCCCCGCAACCGCGAAAAACGGCCCGACCGCGATTTTTCGCACACCAACGCGGTTTCTCCTGTCGGAACAGGTCGAGAAGACCGGCTGGAGTGGAAATGATCCGCCTCTCGACCAGTCGAGAAGCGCTTCCGGAGTGGAAATGAAGTCTTCCCGTCTGGAAATGAAGTGTTCAGGAGTGGAAGTGAAATCCTCTCGACATGTCGGGAAGGTTTCCGGAGTGGAAATGAAGCGTTCGGCGACATGTCCGGAAGGGTCATGACCAGTCCGGAAGCTTTCTGGACATGTCCGGAAGCGTTCCATTTCCACTCCTGAAGTCATTTCCACTCCGGAAGGTTTCATTTCTGGAAATGGAAAGGGGGTCAAAGAGGCAGAATGAGTTCCCGCGAAGACGCGGCAGCGCGGTGTAGGAACGTGCAGGACTAGCGATACAACGACCAAGCCGCGTGTACGAACCTGCGGGCGCAAGCGCTGGTTCGGCGGCGGGTGCAACGAGCCATCGTGTACGAAGGCGGCTGCAGCGGATTCTATTAGTTCCGCGAGTGCCGCCGGCTTGAGCGAAGCGCAGCGGACGTGCCGCACGGACCGTGACCGGATAGAGTGGTCAGTGCATGGGGCTCATTGGGAACATCCGCCGTTGGTGGAGCGTTCGTCAAAGTCACCGACGGTTTAATCAAATGTACAATCGCCTAAGTGGCGATCCGCTGAGCCGGATGATCAGCGCAGCAGTGCTCCTCTGGGAGCGTGAAAGCTACACGCTTGAAGCGGCACGAGTACAGCCAGATCCACAGCAGCAACAGAACTTCATGATGGCGTTTGAATGCTCTGTTTGCTGGTTCGCTTACCGCGAAATGTCCTCCAAGTTTGGGGAAGAAGAGGCAATCGCGATCACAAGCGCCGCCCTAAAAAACGTATGCGTCACGAACGGGTTTCTCCTTGACCAAGCGATCGAATTATTTGGCGCAGTCTCCGTGGCGTTGCCGGCTGCGTTCGAACGCGAAGCGCCGCGACACACCGAAGTGCTGCTGCCATGGGTTCAGGTGACGCAGTACGCGGGCGACGCAGGTTTCCCGATGTCGCCGATGGTGCCACTGACCTTTCACATGCAGTTCCAAACGAGTGCACAAACGATCATCAAGATGGTTCGCGACGCGCTTGCCATCGCCGATCTAGAGACGCAAGTCGAGCCCGCAAGAGGGTAGAAAGGCGGCCCGCGCCGACTATGATTCCGCCATGTTTGGCAGTCCGTATCTTCGCGAGGTCGAGGCGCTTTATCGCGCTGGCGATGATCCCGCGCACGATATCTTGTCGGGCGACGACACTAGTGACGCATGGTTTGAGCGATTTCATGCGGCTACCTCTCTGGGGCTCGGGCTGGCGGACGAGAAGAAGCGCCTAGAAGCGAACAAACTCCTCCTGTTCGCGTTCCACTTTCCTGAGTTTCCCGACGGCCAAGTGGTCCCCGGAGAGAATCCAGACTTCAAGATTGTGCTGCCCACGCGGACGATCGGGATCGAACTGCGCGACGTGTACGTCGAACTGACGGGAACAGCACCACTGCGGTACCAAGAAGTGATCCACGACAAGATCGTGGCGCATGCACAACAGCTGTACGAGCTTGGTGGGGGACCGCCGGTCTGCGTCGATTTTGATTTCGCTAGCAACACGAATTTTCGCGAGGCGGATATTCGCCGGGTGGCCGAAGAGCTGGTACGAATCTTTCCAGCTTCTTTAGCGGACAGTACCGAGTCCACGTTTATTGAGCATCACCACCATAAGGGTGTTTGGCCCTCTGGTCTGGTCTGCGCGATCGGGCACAAGCCTCATTGGTGGCAGAAGGACGACCCGCGCTGGCGCACGTGCCGCGGCGGAAGTGTTTATTCGAGCGAAGAATTCCTTCAGACTGCGCTCGACCGGAAGGAGAAGCGAGTCGCGGATTACCGTAGCAATGGTTGCGACGACATCTGGTTGATATTGGTAGTGCCGCGACTGGCGCCGTCGTCGTTCATGGACGAGCCGAGCTCCCAACATATTTTCACGTCATCTTTCGACCGAGCATTCTTCTTCCAACTCCACGGGACCGAGATCACGGAAATGCGGTGCCGCTGCGCATGAACGCTGGGTTCCTGATACGCAATGCACCTCTTCCTCTCTGCGTATCAATGTTCGTCTGCGGGCACGGCGTTGCTCCGTTGCTGTCGTGGCGCTCTTCCTGACTTATTGGTCAAGACGTTTCTGCGCGTCCTGTTCCGCGCTTCCAACTCCCTGGCATTGCATTTCCGGGCAAACGAATCGTCAAACTGGCAAGAAAAATAATCGCTGTCCGCCCCGCCCTTGCGATTACATAAGGCGATTGAAGTGACCGCGGTCGCCACGCCATCTTCTCTTCAGCCCACGCCTGTCGCGGATATCGACCTGCTCCGCGAGCATCAGGGCGGCTCGTCGTCCGCGTTCGCCCAGCTTGTGCACCGTCACATCAACCTCGTCTACTCCGCGGCGCTGCGGCAGGTGCGGGGCGATGCGCACCTCGCCGACGACGTCACGCAGGCGGTCTTCCTGCTGCTGTGGCAGAAGGCACCGGCGCTGCGGCCGGGGACGATCCTGCCGGCGTGGCTGCATCGGGCGACCCGCTATTGCGCGGCGAACGCGCTGCGCCTGCGGGCGATCCGCCGGCGTCACGAACAACAGGCGGCGATGATGCGATCTCCTTCCGATCCACCCGATCAAAATCCGCAGGAACACGCGGAGCTCGCGGAGACAATCGACCGGGCGGTGGGCAAACTCTCCGCCGCCGATCGCACCGCCGTCATCATGCGCTTCTTCGCCGACAAGAGCGTCGCCGAGATCGCCGCGGCGCTGAACACGACGCCCGACGCGGCGCGCAAACGCGTCGAGCGCGCGCTGGTGAAGCTGCAGACGATCGTGCGCCGACTCGGCGTCTCCAGCGCCTCAGGGGTGCCAGCGCTCGCGACACCCGCGGCGCTGGCGACGTATCTCGCGACGCACTGCGTGCACAGCGCGCCCGCGCACGTGACGACGTCGGTCGCCGCCACCGTTGCCTCGGCCGCATCCGGTGGGGCGCATGCAACGACGGCCGCGACGATCGCCAAAGGAGCACTCATCGCCATGAGCGCCAAGACGAAACTCGCCGCGGCCGTGTCGCTGATCCTCCTGCTGCTCGCCGGGGGCGCGATCGCGCTGTTCGCATCGACGCGACCGGCGACGCAGACCGCCGCCGCGGCCGCGCCCGCGCCGGCGAGCGCGGGCGGCGCGTCGAGCACGAGCGGAGGCCCGAATGCTTCGACGAAACCCGCGCAGTTCGCGCAAGCGGGGCAGTCGGTGATCAAAGTCAGCGCCTACATCGACGGCAAGAGCCGGCTCGTGATCAAAGGCAAGACCGTCCAGTGGCGGCACGATGAGTTCGCGGTCCCCGGCGGCCACGGCAACCTCGCGCGGCCGACAATCATCAACGGCAAGGAGTGGTACCCCGCGTGGCTCGGCTTCGACTGGGACAGTGCGAACATCTCGCAGGTGCACGAGATGCTCGAGCCCCCCTTGCCCGCCGCTGCGATCGAAGTGAAGCTCAATCCCATCACCGTGCGCGGCAAGGCGATCGTGACGCAACAACCCGCGGCGGACAACGACTACACCCTGATCGTCGAGTTCGACGACGGCCCGCAGGGCGGACCGGCGACGTACACGATCGAGCTGCTCTATCCGACGCCGCGATCGCGGTAGGGGCGACACTTGTGTCGCCCGCATTTCCGCTATCTGCTTTTGGACGCAGAGGGCGACACAAGTGTCGCCCCTACAGAAGAGCGCCGTCAAAGCATCAACACGCCCACCCAGATCAGCGCCGCGCCGCCGAGGAGGATGCCGATACCAGGGAGGACGCTCATCGGCTCGCGCGCCAGCTGCTTCATCACGCGGATGCCGAGGTACATCAGGCCGAAGACGTAGAAGAGTCCCGTGCCAGGGCCCCCGTCGTCTTCCGAGCCCGCGGAGACGAGCCAGAGGAAACCCATGATCACGCCACAGGCGCCGATGATGATGGGGAAGGGGGCGAGGTAGTGCATCAGGGACTGGCTCCTTTTTCGCCGCGAACGATCATCGACGTTGGCGATCACCCTCACCGGCGAAAAAGGTGCCTGTCCCTTTCGCCTGTGTCTCTGCCTACGTCGCCACGCGCTTCCCACCTTGAAGAAACGGATCCGCCAACCCCGACAGTTTCCCTTCGAGATTGATGATCGGCTCGGCCGCGTACTGCGTGAGATACACGCGTCGCATGCGCGGGCTGCGGTTGGCGCCGCTGCGGTGGAAGCAGACGGAGGAGAAGACCGCGACGCTCCCCGCCGGCACGATCACCGCATCGCCGGGATCGTCCCCGTGATAGCCGACCATGTCCCGCCCCACGCGCACGTGCTCCACCTTCTCCCGCGTCCCCGCGCGCGAGTAGGGCAGCAGATACACCGTCCCGTTCTCCTCATTCACATCATCCAGCGTGGACCAGCACGTCACGTACGGCTGATGCGGCGCCTTCACGTACCCGGAATCCTGGTGCCACGAGAAGGTGACTCCCTTCTCCGCCCCCTTGACGACCCACTGCTCGTAGAAGAGCAGCGCGTCCGGCCCGATCGTCGCCCGGCAGATCTCCGCCATCAGCTCACCGAAGATGAACCGGCTCAGCTTCTGTCCTTCGCTCTCGCGATACCGGTTGGCGATGAAGTACCGATTGTCGCGAATGTCGCTGCCGAGTTCGTGGACCCCCCCTGGCCCGGCGGCATCCATCTCCGCGTTGCGCTTGGAAATAAAATGGTCACACTCCCCGCGGAGCAATTCGAGCATCGCCGGCTCGATCGCCCGCTCGAGGACGAAGAACCCTTCCTCGCGGTACTGCTTCTTGTGCTGCTCGGTGATCAGAGATTCAACTTGGGGCGCGGCGGCGCTCATGTGTGGTGCTCCTCTGGGGACTGGCTCAATTTCCGAGTCAGTTTTCGGAAATTGTGCCTGTCCCCTTCGCCTTTTGTAATGGGGCGAGACAGAAGATTTATTCTATGAAGACCTTCGCGCGGTGTTACGACCGCGTGCTTCCGCTCGCAAGAAGACGCTCGCACGCACGCGGAGGCGGTCGAACGCGGCACAGCAGCAATCCCCGTCTGCATCCCCGCCCGACTTGCGCGAGCGCGCGCAGGTAAGCGCGGCATATACTGTTCGACACCGGCATGTCACTGCTTTATG
>JAICTV010000167.1 GCA_025936175.1 Phycisphaerae bacterium | reverse complement strand
GGCCAGCACGGATGTGCTGCTGAAGTACACCTACGGCGGCGACGCGAATCTGGATGGCGTCGTCAACGGCGACGATTACTCCCGCATCGACTCCTATTTCCCACAGCAGTCTGCGCTGACCATTGGCTGGCTCAACGGCGATTTCAATTATGACGGCGTTGTGAACGGCGATGATTACTTCATCATCGATTCGACCTTCCCGGAAGAAGGCGCTCAGTTGTGAGCCGATCAAGGTTGAGAACAAAACCGGCGGCAGAATCCGTAAACCCGACGGCGACTACCACTCCGTCCGCCGGTAGGACCCGGGCGTTTTGCCCACCTTTTGCTGGAAAACGGCGTTCATGTAGGACTGGCTGCCGAAGCCGGCTTTTTGCGCGACCACCTTCAGCTCCAGCGACGTTTCGGTGAGCAGCTCGATGGCCTTGTTGATGCGCAGGCGGACGATTTCGCTGTTGATGGAGCGGCCGACGATGCGGCGGAAGCGGCGCTCGAGAACGCTGCGCGACAGCGGCACCTTTGCGACGACGTCGTCCACGTTGATCCGCTCGCAGCAGTGCTCGCGGAGGAAGCGAAGCGCGTCGACGATCGCGGTGTCGTCGATCGCCATCACGTCGGTCGAGGCGCGCGTGCTCACGCCGGAGGGCTCGACGTAGATCGGCTCCTTCGGCGCCGGCTCGCCCGCCATCATGCGATCGAGCAATGCGGCGGCCTCGTAGCCGCGCTGGTGGTCGTTGATGATGACGCTGGAGAGCGGCGGTGAGGCGATGCGGCAGATGGGCTCATCGTTGTCGGCGCCGACTACGGCGATTTCCTCCGGCACGTGCAGGTCGAGCCGCTGGCACGCCTCGAGCACCTGCTGACCCATCAGGTCGTTGGTGGTCATGATGCCGGCGGGCTTGGGCATGCGGCCCAGCCAGTCGGAGAGCGTGCGCTGCTGCTGTTCCCAGGTTTCCGGCCCGCCGGTGCCGGGGCCGGGGACCGGAAGCTCGCAGACGAAGCACTTGAGCCCCTTCGATTTCAGCGCGGCTTCGAACCCTTCGCGCCGGCCGGCGGACCAGAACTCGCCGGTGTATTCGCAGAATCCGAAATTGCGGAAACCGCGCTCCATCAGGTGCTCGGCGCCGACGCGGCCGACGGAGCGGTCGTTGGTGTGAACGAGCGGCACGTGCTCGTGCCGCAGCACGCCGACGACATCGACGACGGGAATGCCGGAGTGCGCGACGACGTCGCTCGCCGGGTCTTTCACCGCCGCGATGATCCCGTCGCCGTGCCAGTCCTTGAGCCAGCGCGGCAGCGATTTCTCCACGCCGAAAGGTTTGAGGTAGACCGACCAGGGCTCGTGTTCCTGGATGTATCGCGCGACGCCGGTGAGCATCTGCCGGCGCGGCGCGACGGCGGATTCGACGATGAGCGCGACGTGCTTGAGGGTCGGTCGATTATCGGAACCTGCGTGACGAGCGGACGTAAGGGTTCGGGGCATGGCGCGTGTTTTCCCGCGGTAAGCGAGGCGTTCGAGCGCGATTTCTACCATAAAACGGACGCCGGGAAAACGAAAAAGATGGGTTTAATAACTCAACATCCCGCCGATGTTGAGGGAATTCCCACAAGCTATAGTGCGTTAACGCTATTGAATCGACTTGACGGAATTCGAAAAGAGCGATCTGTCGCGGCCACGAGACGAGAGGAACGGTTATGAAAGCCAATCAGCGCCACGGACGTCAGACGGGTTTCACGCTCGTCGAGCTGCTGGTCGTCATCGGGATCATCGCGATCCTGATCTCGATCCTCCTGCCGGCGCTCAGCCGCGCCCGCGCTCAGGCGCAGAAGGTCCAGTGTGCGTCGAACCTGCGGCAGCTCTACACCGCGATGGCGATCTACGGGAACTTGTACCATCAGTACGAGATGCCCTCGAAAGTGGCGACCGGCAGCGACACGAAGTTCACGTGGTGCGGGATTGAGGTGCTGGGGCCGTTGTTCGGCATCAAGCCGGGTGTCACCGGCGCTGATCAGGCGAACGCGCTCAACCGCATCGCGCACATGCTCGACTGCCCGTCGGTCAATCGACCGCGCGATCTCGCTGTCTCCGGCACTGGCACTCTCACGGTCGACTACGTCTACAACGACAACCTCGGCAACACCAAGGGCCAGTTCTTCACCGGCAACAGCGACTACAACGCGGCGAGCTATGACCCGTGGCTGGCGTTCAAGAAGATGACGCAGGTCCCGCAGTCGGTCATCATCGCGGTGGACGGCTACGACAGCGACGGGCCGGTCGACAAGAACGATTTCCGCTTCACGACGCTGGACGATCTATTCTCGGGTCACCGCCGCATCGGCTGGCCGCACCTTCACACGGCGAACTTCCTCTTCAACGACGGGACGGTCCACAACATCAATCCGTGGGACAAGACGGTGCGGAGCCCGTACACGCTGCCGCTCGGCGATCCGGGGCTGAAGATGAATCCGGTCATCACCAACAACCTGGTCATCGCGTCGCAGGCGCTGCTGGTGCCGGGACAGACGAAGTGGAAGCCGGAAGACGTCTGGCGCAAGGGTCAGAACGTGCCGTTCTGATATCGCGCGTTAACGGCGGGCGGGGGAGCGGTTGGTTCAATTTGTCAGGCGCGCGCGGCAAGCGCGCTGCCAAAGGCGAAGTGAGCGACGGGACGATGACCAACGGGGAAGCAGTCAAAATCGGGCTGGCGGGGATCGCGGGGTACGGCGATCTCTATCTTGAGGCGCTTCTGCCCAAGCTGGAGACGCTCGGGGCGACGCTGGTCGGCGTGGTCGATCCGACGCCGCAGCGCTGCCGGCGGATGCAGGAGCTGCACGACGCGCGCGTGCCGATCCATTCTTCGATCGAGCAGCTCTTTGGCGCATCCGATGAGATCGACCTGATGCTCATCGTCACGCCGATCCACCTTCATCCGGAGCAGACGATTCATTCGCTCCAGCGCGGCGCGAACGTGCTGTGTGAGAAGCCGCTGGCGGGCACGCTCGCCGACGCGCTGCGCATGCTCGAGGTGCAGGCGACGAGCAAGAGCTTCGCGGCCATCGGCTTCCAATGGTCGTTCAGCCACGCGGTGCAGTCGCTCAAGCGCGACATCATGGAAGGGGTGCTCGGCCGGCCGATCCGGATGAAATCGCTGGTCTTTTTCCCGCGGCCGATCACGTACTTCAGCCGCAACGACTGGGCGGGACGCAAGCAGAGCCTGGACGGGCGCGGTGTTTTTGACTCGCCGGTCAACAACGCCGCGGCGCACTACCTGCACAACATGTTCTACCTGCTGGGCGGCACGCGCGAGACGAGCGAGGAGCCGGCGGCGGTGCAGGCGGAGCTGTATCGCGCCAACGCGGTGGAGAACTACGATACCGCGGCGATCCGCGCGGTCACGGAGAACGGCGTCGAGGTGCTGTTCTACACGTCGCACGCGGTCGGCGAACGCCGCGGGCCCAAGTCGCGCTACGAGTTCGAGAACGCGGTGGTCGAATACGACGCCGCCGGCTCGGGCGAGTTCGTCGGGCGCTTCGCGGACGGCCGCGTCAAGCACTACGGGCATCCCAACCTCGACCGGCACGAGAAGATCTGGCAGTCAATTTCCTCGGTGCGCAGCGGAAAACCGGTGGCGTGCGGAATCGCCGCTTCGCTCCCGCACGCGCTGTGCGTCGCGGCGGCTCAAGAATCCGGGGGGGAGATCATCGATTTCCCGCAGCGCCTCCGCCGAACCGTTTCGCTCGACGATGAGGCGATGATCGCGATCGATTCGCTCGGCGAGCAGCTCGCCGACTGCTACGAGCGCAACTGCCTGCCGGCGGAGCACAACACGCCGATCGCCTGGGCGCGGACGAGCCGCGCCATCGACGTTCGCGAGCAGTCGGCAATCAACGGCCGTAAGAACGGCGCCATCGCAACATCGGCGGCGGCGGCGGCGCGGCGGCCGGCGGTTTCGATTACACTGCCCGCCGCAAAAGCAACGCCTCGATTCGTGTAGTCAGCGCCGCCCCCATTTCCAACGTAGCATGGGCGTCTCGCCCATGCCGGTTCCGACGCGAATCGGTCGTCGAGAAGGCATGGCCGAGACGGCCATGCTACGAAAGAGCATCCACGCTCGTGGACTGACTGCTTGCGTCGGGGTGTTCGTCTGGCACCAATCGAAAGGCGTCATGGCCGGCCCGGTGCGTCGAGTTGCATTGATCGGTTCCCGCGGACATTGGAATCACACTGTCCGTTTAATCGCTGACATTCCAGAGTTGGAAATCGTCGCCGTCGCCGACGGCGGGGACAACACGCTGCCGCTGCTGGAATGGTGCGCCCAGAACGGGCGGCCGCGGCCGACGCACTTCCTCGATCATCGCGAAATGCTCGACAAGTCGAAGGCGGACATGGTCGTCGTGTGCGGCCCGTTCGAGCGGCACGCGGAGATGTGCGTTGACGCGATCGAGCGCGGCATCCACGTGCTGACCGAGAAGCCGGCGGCGCTGACGCTCGGCGAACTCGATCGCCTTCGCGACGCGGTCGCGCGTCATCCCGACGTTCACCTCGCCGGCATGATGTTCAGCCGCTACGACCCCGGTTTCTACACGGCGCACAAGCTGATCGACAACGATGCGATCGGCCGGGTGCGGTTGATCGACGCGCGCAAGAGCTACAAGCTCGGCAAGCGGCCCGCGTATTACCACCGCCGCGAGACCTACGGCGGGACGATTCCCTGGGTCGGCAGCCACGCGATCGACTGGGTCCTCTACTTCGCCGCGCCGCGCAAGTTCGCGCGCGTGATCGCCACGCAATCCTCGGAAGACAACGGCGGCAACGGGACGATGGAGCGCTCGGCGATCTGCCTGTTCACGCTCGAGGGCGAGCGGCCGGCGTCGGTGAGCATCGACGTCTTCCGCCCGAGCAAAGCGCCGACCCACGGGGACGACTGGGCGCGGATCGTCGGCTCATCGGGTGTCATCGAAGCGCGGCCGGATTCGCTCGTGCTGATCAACGAATCGGTGGACGGTCCGACGAACGTGAGGGTGGCGTGCGACCGGCATTTCATGCGGGATTTCGTCGCGAAGGCGGAGGGGACGGGATCCACTTTGATCGACGCGGCGGGGACGCTGGCGCTGACGGAGGCATGCCTGAAGGCGCGTGAATCGGCGGATACTGGCGAGATCGTGCGTTTTTAGTTGTGGCCTTCCGATGATGTTACGCTGAGGTACGCCGAAGCATCTGGCCAGGGAGACCAGATCCTTCGGAGTACCTCAGGATGACATGGCCAGACCGGCTCGACTACCGCAACCGTCGTCGGCGCAGCAGCGGCACGGTGGCGAAGACGGCGAGCGACAGCGCGGCCGGCTCCGGGACGGCGATCACCGCGCCGACGGGAGCGGCGGACGTGGGGAACGCCGCGCCCTGGGCGGGGAAATTGCTGTCGATGATGAAGTAGTCGTCGCCGTTGATCACGCCGTCGTAGTTGAAATCTCCGTTGATCCAGCCGTGACCGTTGGCGGGGAAGGCGCTGTCGATCTGGAAGTAGTCGTCGCCGTTGATGGTGCCGTCGAGGTTGGCGTCGCCGGCGTAGGTGTACATGACGAGGGTGTCGCCGCTGGCGACGGAGACGCCGCCGAAGGTTCCGCCGGCGTAGCCGACGTCGTCGGCGCGGGCGACGGCGAGGCCGGTGAGCGTGTTTCCGCCGCTCGCGCCGGATTGCGTGGTGACGATGCCGGTGGTTCCCGACCAGTCGCCGCCGTTGGCGCCTTTGGCGAGCAGGCCGGTGACGCCGGTGTAGGCGCTGCCGTTCCACGATCCGACGGCGTCGTGGGTGATGAGTTTTTGATCGTTGAGGTCGAGTTTTCCGTCGGGCGTAACGGTGAGCGTATCGACTCTGGTCGTGCCGCCACCGGCGGCGATCTTCATCGTTCCGCCGTTGACCACCAGCGCGTGCGCCCGCACACCGTTAGTGATCAGCGTGCCGGCGCCGGCTTTGGTGATCGTCCTGGTGGAGGCCTGAAGGTTCGAGATCGTCAGCGTGCTGCTGGGCTGAACCGTGACGATGGTGTCGTCGGCGAGGTTGAGGGGCGCCGAGATGGTGTGGCTGCCGGCGGCGACGTCGATCGTGGCGCTGCCGGCGACGACGTCCATCGTGATCGCATTCCCGCCGGCGAGCGTGTAGCCCTGCGTGCCGTCGAAGCTCATCGCGCCGACGCTGACGGGCATGTTGACGTTGACGGTGCGCGGCGCGGTGGTGCCGGCGATGAAGTTGGCGGTGGAGTCAAAAGCCTGCGGACGATTGCCGCGCCAGTTCATGTAGTCGGACCAGTCGCCGTCGGCGTTGAGGTTCCAGTTCGCCTGTGCGGTGAGCTGCTGGAGGTAGTGCTCGAGGCGCGTGTATCCGTCGGTGGCAAGGGTGTTGTTGTCGGCGACGGACGGATTGTAGCCGCGCAGCGTTTCGTACCAGTTGGGCATGCCGTCGTTGTCGGTGTCCCAGCCGGCGGGGCGTGTGACCACTGGGGCGGCGTTGATCGCGTTCCATTCGGCGGCGTTGGGCGCGGTCTGACCGGCGGCGCCGGTGTTGGTGAGCACTTCGTTGATCAACCGCTGGTCGGTCGTCGTGCGCGCCCACGGGAAGGCGCCGACGGAGGCGATCGTCTTACCGTAGGCGACGTCCGCGGTGTCCGCGCCGCCGGCCGTCGCGTAAGCGAAGGGCGACGCGTTCTGATCGGCGGCGGGAAAGGGGGTTCTGCTGGTCCCGTCCCACTTGACGAACGCGCCCCAGCCGAGGTCCGTCCCGTCGCGGGTGCTGTCGACGTTGGAATCGACCTTGTTGCCGGACTGGTAGAAGTGGAGGTTGAGCGGGTCCTTGGGCGCGTTACTGACGTCCTTGGTGAAAGCGACAGTGCGTCCGGAGGGATCGGTCGAGGGGCCGGCAATGATGTAATTGCCGACGTAATTCATGTTGACGTTTTCGGTGTCGGTCTCGCTGGCCCCGCCGGTGTAGCCGGCGCGGTCTGACCAGTTGTAGATCACGTTGTTCTGGAACTCGAAATCGAGCGTGGTGTTGAGGTACGACCCGGGACGCGGGTTGCGGCTGACGTTGTCGGAGAAGAGGTTGTGGTTGTAACTGACGCTTTCACTCTGGTTGTTGCGGATCAGCGCGCCGTACTGGTGGCCGGCGGTGAGCGCTTCGGACATCGTGCTGTTCTGGACGGTGACGTTCTGCGAGTGATTGGTCGCGCCGGCGACGGAGATGACCTCGTCTTCGCTCCAGGAGCCCGAGACGTGATCGACCATGATGTCGTGCGTGTTGCCCGAGCCCTTGATCGTCAACGCGTCGCCGCTGTTGGCTAGACCCTTTCGGATGGCGACGTGTTGCAGGATGATGTTGCCCGTCTCGTCGCCCCCGCTGCTGGTGATCTGCACGGTGTTGCCGATGATCGTGATCGGCGACGGCGCGGTCTGGCCGGCGATGGTGATGTTCGAGACGTTCTTGATGTCCAGCGTCGTCGAGCCCAGCGAGATCGTCCCGCCGACGTCGAAGACGATGGTGCGTCCGGCGGCGGGGACGTTCTTGTCGTAGAGTCCGTAGAAGAGCGAGCCGGGGATGGCGTGATTCGGATCGTCGGCGAGGGTGGTGACGTGATAGACATCGCCCCCGCGTCCGCCGGTCGCGTTGGCGCCGAAGCCTTCGGCGCCGGGGAAGGCGATGAGCGCGCTGGCGTTTCGCGTCGGCGCCAAAAGGGCGGCGGTGGAAGCGAGCGACGCCAGCGCGAGCGCGCGGCGCGAGCCATAACGGCGGGTGTGACGCTTTGCCAAAACGAATCCTCCGATCGGGTGCCGGCGGGATGACAACTCAACCCGCGGTTTAAGCAATGAGTACGCTCTTTTACGCAATCGTGCCCACGGTTCAAAGGATACGCCGCATTCTCGAAAAAGACTGCGGGGAGTCCGCAACAGCGGGCGGTGTTTTGCGATGCGGCGTTCGCTAAGTTCTCGACGGTTGCGGAAGGAAGGTCACTCATGAGGCGTCTGGCGATCGTTTCGATTTTCGTGTTGTCGACGGCAATGACGGTGCAATTCGTGTGCGCGGCGGATGTCTCGCCCGCGCGGCCGCAAATCCCGGACAAGCAATTCTCCATCACCGACTACGGCGCCGTCGGCGACGGCAAGACGATCAACACCGACGCGATCAAGAAGGCGATAGACGCGTGCAAGAGCGCCGGCGGCGGAATCGTGGTGGTGCCGGCGGGGAGATTCCTCACCGGGCCGATCGACCTGGTGAGCAAGATGAACCTGCGCGTGGATGAGGGCGCGGCGCTCGTGCTGGTTGATGACTTCGACGCGTTCCCGATCGCGGGCAATCGTCATCGCAACGCGATCGTCGGATCGAAACTCAGCGACATCGCCATCACCGGCAAAGGCACGATCGACGGGCAAGGCGAGAAGTGGTGGGTCGAGTTCCGCAAGGTGAAAGGGAAGCCCGAGGAAAAGCAGCAGCCACGCCGGCCGAACCTGGTGGACCTGGACAAATGCCAGCGCGTGCTCGTGCAGGATGTGCTGCTCACCAACTCGCCGATGTTTCACCTCGTCCCGCGCGACTGCACGGACGTGACGATCGAGGGCGCGCGATTCCTTGCTCCGGGGAACGCGCCCAACACGGATGCGATCGATCCGTCGGGTCGGAACTTCCTCTTCAAGGGCGTGACGTTTGACGTGGGCGATGACAACATCGCGGTGAAGCCACAGCGCGTCAGCGGCGATCCGGAACATCTCTCCTGCGAGGACTTCCTGGTGACCGACTGCACGTTTAAGCACGGTCACGGTCTGTCGATCGGCGGGCAGACGCCCGGCGGGATGCGTCGGATGACGGTGCGCAACTGCACCTTCGAGAACACCGATGCGGGCATCCGCATGAAGGCGCCGCGCGGGCAGGGCGGGCTGGTCGAAGACCTGACCTACGAGAACATCACCATGAAGCACGTCGAGGTGCCGATCTTCATCACCTGCTACTACCCGAACAACACCACCCCGGAGCGTCCGGACCTGGACAAGCCGCAGGAGATGACCCGGACCACGCCGGTCTGGCGGAACATCCGCATCAGCAACTTGACGGTGTCGGATTGCCCCGCGGCGGGGCGGATCTTCGGGCTGCCGGAGAGTCCGGTGGAGAACGTGACGCTGACGAACGTGAAGATCTCGGCGGAAAAAGGTCTGCAGATTTACAACGCCAAGGGGATTAAATTCGTCGACTCCGAAATCACCGCCGCGAAGGGACCGGCGATCATCGCCGGCAACGCGGAAGTGACGGGCTTGCCGACGGTGTCGGCCTCCGCAAAATAGGGCGGGCGGGAAAGCGAAAGCATCAAAACGGAAGCAGGGGCGCTTCGGCGGCGGGATCATCAAAATGCTGCGGTTTCTACGCCGCCGCTCGCTGACGCGTTTTCGCAATAACAAACTGTAAGATCAAAACTTAACATTGAATTTGTGGTGAATAATCGTGGGTTGACCCTCTATCGAGAGAGTCCGCGCCCGCCGGGATGAGAGAGGCCGTCCCGCGGGCGAGGTTTCAGCACGCACACCCATTGAGGAGGCAGCCGATGGCTTTGGGACGAGAGAAGCGACGTTCGATCTCGACGAAATTCAATTCGCGCATGATTGTTGCGGCGGCGGCAGGCGGAGCGCTCGCACTGCTTCCGGCGATCGGTCGCGCGGCGGATAGCACGTGGACCGGCCAGGTCGATTTTAACTGGAACGTCGACGCCAACTGGAGCAATAACGCGCCCGGTTCGGCTGCCGGGCTGTCGGGAACCAGCACGGACACCGCCACTTTCAACACCCCCGGCGGCGGGACGGGCACCGAGATCATCGTGGACTCCGGCCGCAACATCGGCTCGATCGTCTGGGACATCGCCACCGGCACCAACGCGCGCACCCTCGGAACCACGACGGGCAACACGCTGTACCTCACCGGCGGGGGCAGCGCATCGGTCACCGCAACGACCGCCGCGGGTACGTCGCCCGCGATCGGCGCGCCGGTCGTGCTGCTGGGCAACTATTCCTTCATCAACAACTCGACGACGACGACCGTCGGCCTCAAGATCAACACGAGCATCACCGCCGCACCGAATCTCGGCGCGATCAACCTGACGCTGGGAGGGACCAACTACGGCGGAACGCTCACCTCCAGTGACCAGATCGCCGCCAACATCACCGACGGCACGAATACGACGCTCGGCCTGATCAAGAACGACACCGGCGTCTGGGACATCCGCGCCGCCACCGGCAACACCTACTCCGGCGACACGGTGCTCAACGCCGGCGCGATCCGCTTCAACAGCGCGGGCGCGTTCTCGCCCAACTCCAACTACATCGTCAACCAGGGCGCGACGTTTCGCCCGAGCGTGAGCGGCACGATCAAGAGCCTGACGGTCAACAGCCCGACCGGCTACACCGATCCCGGCGCGGTCGTTCGCGCCAGCATCACCGAATCCGGGGGCGCGGTCACCAGCATCAATACGACCAGCGGCGCAGGACTGAAGCTCGACATGAGCACCGCCACGAGCGCCGTCGACTTCGGCATCCCGATCAACCTCACCGGCGCCGTCGCCGACACCGGCGGCGTGCAGCTCGTGATGGCCAACACCACGCCGAAGGTGAGCTGGAGCAAGCCGATGGACCTCGGCACGGTCAACCGCACGTTCGACATCGGCCATTCGACGCTCAACACGACCAACGGCGACCCGGACCTGCAGTTCAACGGGATCCTCTCCGGCGCCGGCGGGCTGACCAAGTCGGGCCCCGGCGTGATGAAGATCAACAATGCCACCATCAACTACACCGGCCCGACCAGCGTGACCGCCGGCGAGTTGAAGTTCTCGAACAATTTCATGAACTCCTCGTCGGTCTCCGTCGGCGGCACCGGGGTGCTGACGATGCAGTCGGACGGCACGTTCCAGCACGTGCTCAAGACCTCGAGCGTCTCGGCCACCGGCGGCGGGCGCGTCAACATCGCCGACAACAAGATGATCCTGACGGCGCAGTCGGTCGGATCGTGGAACGGCAGCGCGTACACCGGCGTGACGGGACTGATCGCCTCGGGGTACGGCCCGAACCAGGATTTTTCCGGCTCCGGCATCGTGACGACGCAGTCCAACGCGACCGGCGGCAACACGCTCACGAACATCGGCGTGGCGTCGAACTCGGACCTGGGCCTGGGCAGCTTCGGCGGGCAAGGCGTCGGCGCGAACGACACGCTGGTGATGTACACCTACGGCGGTGACGCGAATCTGGACGGCGTTGTGAACGGCGACGACTACTTCCAGATCGATTCGGCATTTCCGACCAACGGTCACGGCTGGTTCAACGGCGACTTCAACTACGACGGCGTCGTCAACGGCGACGATTATTTTGTCATCGACTCCAACTTCCCTGCGCAAGGCACAGCGATCCCGACCAGCGATGGGATCGCCGGGGTCACTGCCGTGCCGGAGCCGGCGAGCGTCGGCCTCTTCGCGGCCGCTGCGGCCGGTTTGTTCGCGCGTCGGCGACGGCGATAAAAAAGCGGGACGGCCGGGCTTCCGCTGCTTCCGCCGACACCGCCCGTGCTCCCGCGAACACGGCAATCGCGCCACGGCAGGAGCCTCGCGGTGGCTCTGTCTCAACTCTCCCCTGCAGGGGCGAGGCCTGCCTCGCCCGCATTTGCGGATTGCGCATTTCCCGCGAAATTCGAAGAGCGGTCATAAAGGCGCGGTCATAAAGGGGTCACTTCCCTTTATGACCGCAGCGGGCTCTTTTGTGTGGCGTTGCGACGCCGACGCTGTCGAGGCGAGAGAAGCTGCGGCGGCTTGCGCGGGCGGCCGAGCGGACGCAGCGTTTGCTGCAGGCCGAGTTTGTTGGCGAGACGGAGCACCCAATTGTCCGCTCCCAGCGGCCGCTCGCGGTCGATGCTCTGGCGCACGCGTTGTTCGTCCCGCTGCGGTAGCGGTTCGTTGACGATCTCAAGCCAGTCGCGCGGCCGGTCGACCGGCCATGCGCTGAGCGCCGGTGTCTCTGGCGGGCCGTTGCCGCGAAGATTGTCGCGAGCGCGAGCGCCAGCCGCGCCTTCCCGTAACCCGCGCTGATGAAGGCTCGACCATCGCCACTGCTCGGCGCGACGAACGAGCCGGGCGCGCAGGGCGTTTGCCTCCACGTAGCGGCACAGCAGCAGAAAGTGCCGGCCGTCCTGAACGATGAACGATTTGTAACGGCCCTGATAGAGGTGTCCCGGCGGGGAGGCGAAGTGTTGGTGATGTCGTCGCACGTGCGTCACGGTGAGGTAACGCATGAACGCGGCGAGCGCCGCCGCGTCGCGCGGGCGAAGCACCAGGTGCCAGTGATTGGGCATCAGACACCAGCTCAGCAGCCGGACCGGATACCGTCGCACGGCTTCGGCGAGGATGATCG
>JAICTV010000253.1 GCA_025936175.1 Phycisphaerae bacterium | reverse complement strand
TGATGTCGATGCATCGCCAACCTCCTGTTGACGAACTGGTTATACTCTCATTTGAGAGTTTTCAGACAGAGCCTAGTTTTTTCGCCGCCGCCCGGTGAGTATCTCGCACTGCTCTCTCACTCCGGCTCGCGCGGCGCCGGCGCGACCGTCGCCGATTACTACTCCAAGCTCGCGATGGAACAGCATCCCGAGCTGCCCGCCGAACTCCGCCGCCTCGCATGGCTCGATCTGGGTTCGCAGGAAGGCCAGGAGTACTGGGCCGCGATGAACCTGATGGGTCGCTACGCGGCGGCGAATCACGAGCTGATCCACCGCAAGGTGACGAACAACCTCGGCGCCCGCGTCATCGCCGGCGTCGAGAACCATCACAACTTCGCGTGGAAGGAAACGCACGGTGGGAAAGAGCTCATCGTCCACCGCAAAGGCGCCACGCCCGCCGCCGTCGGCGTGATGGGCGTCATTCCCGGATCGATGGCCTCCCCTGGCTACGTCGTCCGCGGGCGTGGCGTGGAGGCATCGCTCAACTCCGCCAGTCACGGCGCCGGCCGACGCATGAGTCGCAAGGCGGCGACGCAGCAGTATCGCTGGAACCACATCAAACCGATGCTCGAACAAGCCGGCGTCACGCTCCTCTCCGCGGGCATTGACGAGAATCCCTTCGCTTACAAAAACATCGATGAGGTGATGGCCCAGCAACGCGATCTCGTCGATGTAATTGCGAGATTCGACCCCAAGATCGTTCGAATGGCCGAAGGCAGCGAGCGACCGGAAGACTAATTCGCGCCCGCGCGAAGCTCGCGCAGCGCTGCGGCCATCTGCCCGACGGGCGTGTGCCAATCCTGAGGATCGCTCTGGCGGAAGAGCCGCATGGTCGGATACCACGGCGAGTCGGTGCGTCCCAGCATCCAGCGAAAATCGGATCCGAAGGGAACGAGCACCCACACCGGCTTGGCCAGCGCGCCGGCGAGGTGCGCGACGCTCGTTTCGACGGTGATGATCAAATCGAGGTTGGCCATCAGCGCCGCCGTCTGCGCGAAATCGGTCAGTCGGCCGCTCATGTCGAGCAACGTCACGCCCGCAGGCGGGGACTTCGCTTGTCGCGCATCGTCGCCGATCTGAAGCGAAATGAAGTAAACGTCCGCGGCGGCGGCAAGCGGAGCGAATGTCGCCAGGGTTCGCGAGCGGCGGTCCGCGGGATTATTGCTGCCCGCCCACGCCAGGCCGATCTTGAAGCCGCGCGGCAGGCGATCGCTCCATTGCCGGATAAGTTGCTCTTCCGCCGCCAGGTACGGCACATCGGCCGGAATCGTTTCCAGCGTCGTGCGAAAGTTATAGGGAAGACTTTGAAGCGGGCACGCGACATCAAAATCGGGCAGTGGTCGTCCTCTGACGATGACGCGCTCCGCTCCGTGAACGAACTTGAAGAGATCAAACAGCGCCGCCGGGCATTCGAGCAGGACGCGCGCGGCTCGCTGCGTGACCATCGGCACGTAGCGCACGAACTGAAGCGCATCGCCGAAGCCGCCTTCGCAATAGAGCAATATCGTGGCGGCGGAGATATCCTGCCGGCGCCAGAGCGGTTTGTCGCGCAGGTCAGGTCGCGGCGGGATGCGTCCGCCGGGCCGCAGACGCCATTCAAATTCCTCCCACCCGCGCTCGAGTTGTCCGTCAAGCAGCAGTGCCCAGGCGAGGTTCCAGTGGGCGGAAGCGTTCTGTGGCTCGATGGAGATCGCGCGCTCGGCGAGGGTGATCGCCTGCCGCACGCGGACGAGTCGCAGCGCGGCCGCGCCGGCCAGCAGGTGGCCGGCGACGTGACGCGGATGCATCGAGAGCAATCGCTCGCACGCCTCCGCGGCCGCTTCAAATTCGCCGCGGGCGTGAAGAATGCTGGCCAGGACAAAGAGGGGCCCCTCGGCGGCGCGATCGCTTGCCAATGCGCGCTTCACGGAGTTCAACGCCTCGTCGTATCGCCGCACGTCGCGCAGGACGATCGCCAGGTCACAGTGGAACGCCGCGACATGCGGGTTGATCGCGATCGCGCGCCCGATCAGATCGACCGCGTGCTGCGGCTGACGACACGCGTGCGCCAACATTCCCAGCAGATGGAGTGCATCGGCGTTGTTCGGTTCGGCGGCGAGGACCGTACGGTAAAGCTGCTCCGCCTGCGGCAGCCGGCCGGCGCGGTGTTCGGCCAGGGCGGCCTCAAGCATCTCGGCTGTCGTCGCGCTGGCGGGATTCACGCTCTACTCACCTTCATCGGCCGCGGCGTATCATACGAATCGTGACACCGCCGCACACCCACACGAATCGTCTGGCGCGCGAGACCTCGCCGTACCTGCTGCAGCACCAGCACAACCCCGTCGACTGGTATCCGTGGGGACCGGAGGCGTTCGAGGCCGCGCGATCGCAGGACAAGCCGATCTTCCTCTCCGTCGGTTACAGCACGTGCTACTGGTGTCACGTGATGGAGCGGCAGTCGTTCGAAAACGCAGCCGTCGCCGCGGAGATGAATCAGCGCTTCATCAACATCAAGGTCGATCGCGAAGAGCGGCCGGACGTTGATCAACTTTACATGACCGCCGTGCAGGTGCTCACGCGCCACGGCGGATGGCCGATGAGCGTCTTCCTCACGCCGGACCTTCGCCCCTTCTACGGCGGAACCTATTTCCCGCCGCAGGACATGCACGGCCGTCCCGGTTTCGTCACGGTGTTGCGCGGAATCGAAGACGCGTATCGCCATCGCAGGAACGAGGTCGAGCAGACGGCGAATCAGCTCGTGCGCATCCTCGGCGACGCATCGCAACCCCAGGGCTTGAGCGAGCCGATGACGATCGACGGCGATTACATTGCGTCGCTCGTCGACCGCTCCACCAGCGATTACGAATCCGTCCACGGCGGCTTCGGCTCCGCCCCGAAATTCCCGCGCGAGACGCTGCTCGAGCTCCTTCTTCAATCGCAAATTGCAAATCGCAAATCGCAAATCGACAAACAGCTCCGCCACACCCTCGACGCCATGGCCGCGGGCGGGATCCGCGATCATCTCGGCGGCGGATTTCATCGCTACAGCACGGATGCGCAGTGGCTCGTGCCGCATTTTGAGATCATGCTGTACGATAACGCGATGCTGGCGTGGTGCTACGTGGAGGCGTCGCGACAGTATCGCGAGCCACGCTACGGGCAGGTGGCGCGCGAGATCTTCGACTTCGTGCTGCGGGAGATGACCTCAACAGAAGGCGCTTTCTACACCGCGTTCGACGCGGAGGTCGATGCGCAGGAAGGGCTCTCCTATCTCTGGACGGCCGAACAGATCGAGCACGTGCTCGGACCGGACGACGCGAAGCTCTTCAATCAGGTCTACGGCGTCGATCAAGGTCCCAATTTCGCCGATCCGCACCACGGCAGCGGTGTGCCGGACAGGAGCATCCTCTTCCTCGCCGAACCCACGCTCGCCGAGTCGCGCGCGGATGATCTGCGCGCGATGCGCCAGAAGCTCAAGGCCGTGCGCGATCAGCGCAAGCAGCCGCTGCTCGACACCAAGATCATTACGAGCTGGAACGCCCTGATGATCCGCGCCCTGGCGCACGGCGGAAAAGTACTGAAGGACGGCTACTACCTGACCGCCGCGTCCAAGGCGGCCAATTACCTGCTCCGCAAGCATCGCGCCGGCGACGGGACGCTCTATCGAACCAGCCGCGAGGGCGTCGCCAAACACGCCGGCTTCCTCGACGACTACGCATTCCTCGCGCAAGCGCTGCTCGCACTCGCGGATGCGACGGCGAAGGACGAGTACCGCGCCGACGCGACGTCGATCACGAACACGATGCTGGAAAAATTCGGCGACATCGCCGGCGGCTTCTTCTTCACGGAAAAGAGCGCGACTGATCTGATCGTCCGCCAGAAGACCGCCTCGGACAGCCCACTCCCCAGCGGCAACGCCGTCGCAGCGCTCGCGCTGCTCGATCTCGATCGCGCCGACAACGCCCGGCGGACCATCGAAGCCTTCGCCGCGCAGCTCGACCGCGGCGCCGAGGGAATGAGCTCGATGGTGCAGGCGGCGCTGGAGTTCGTCCGCCGACACGGCGCCATACAGGTTGCCGCAACCGCGCAATCGGGCGATCGTTCCTCGTCCGGCGTCGCCGCGCCGGAGCAGATCGCCGCCGGCGTCGTCGGTCTCCGCGCCGCGTGGGCGTCTCCGACCCATCTCAAGGTGCAGGTCGATATCGTCGACGGCTTTCACATCAACGCCAATCAACCCTCCGAAGGTCTCGTGGCGACGACCCTGGCGATCGCCGGCGTCGATCCCGACGCCGTCGCGGAGATCGACTATCCGCTTGGAGAAGAGCGGAACTTCCCCTTCTCCGGCGAACCCGTGCGGATCTACGAAGGCTCGATCAACATCCCGGTTCACTTCAACTATCCGCTGACGTCGCGCAAGATCGCTCTGCGGCTGACCTACCAGGCATGCGACAACAGCGCGTGCCTCCCGCCGGTCACGAAGCAGTTGGAGCTGGCGGTGATGTGAGGGTGATTGCGGGTGCATGTGTGACGCGGTTCAATCAGATAGCTCGCCGATTACGGCGGGGTCTTTCGCGAATGCGAAAGACGAAATGCCCCGCCGCAAGCGGCGGGCTATGTAGCGCCTGTTGCGACGATCGGTGTTCCGCACTCGGGGCAGCGGTCGCGCGTGGCGCGCAGGTCATAGCCGCAGACGCGACACAAGCCCTCCTGCTCGCGCCGCGTCGCACGCACGTACCGCCGGGCGGCGACGTACGTCCACGCTCCGAAGATCAGCGCCGGAAACCACAGCGGGATGACAACGCCGACGCGCGGACCGAGCTGGCTCGGCAGGATCGATTTCCCGGTCGTCGGAAACCGCCGCTGCATCGTGATCATGAACCCCGCCAGCGCCCACTCGCTCTCCCGCGCGCTGACGACGTTGAAGGAGGCGGTCTTGTACGCGTAGGGCGGCTCCCAGTGCTCGTGCCACCAGTGTTGCTTGATCGCCGGCAAATCCGCGAGCGGCGTCCCGCGCCAGAATGCGATCTCGCCGTCGAAGTTGTCGATCGCCCAGACGGATTTGGCGCGCGAGAGGATGAACGTCTCGCTGTTGTTGACGCTGCGCGCCCAGTCGGCGGCGACGGCGAGGAACACTGCCCCCGGGAGAATCACTAAGACGATCGACGGCGCCCGCTTCATCGCCGCCGGCCATCATACCTTGTCGCGCGCGGGCCAATCCCTAAAGTGCTCGCTCATGGCCAACAAAGTTTCCGGCGTCGTTCGCGTCGCATTGATCGGTTCCGGCGGAATCTCCGCCGCCCACGGCAAGGGTTTCCTGAAGCACGCCGACAAGATCAAGTGCGTCGCGCTGTGCGATGTGTCGCAGGACAATCTGAAGAAGCGCAGCGAGCAGCTCGCGCCCGTCGGCGGCGGGGGAAAACAATTTGGCGACTGGAAGGCGATGCTCAAGGAGATGGCCGGCGAGATCGACGCTGTCGACATCTGCCTGCCGCATCATCTGCACGCGCCCGCGATCCTCGACGCGGCGGCGGCGGGGAAACACATCCTCTGCGAGAAGCCGATGTGCATGTCGCTGGCCGAGGCGGACCAGATCGCCGGCGCCGTCAAGAAATCCGGCGTCACCTACATGTCCGCGCACAACCAGCTCTTCATGCCGGTCGTGCAGGAAGCCAAGCGTCTCATCGACGGCGGTGAGATCGGAAGGGTGCTGTGGCTGCGAAGCCAGGACTGTTTCCGCGCCGGCGGCGAAGGCGGCGATCCGTTCAAGAATTCCTGGCGCGCGAATCTCAAGACGCAAGGCGGGGGAGAGCTGATCGATACCGGCTATCACCCGTCCTACCGATTGCTCTATCTGGCAGGCGCTCCCGCGGTCAGCATCCACGGCCAGATGGGCCGCTTCGCGCAGCGCATCGAAGGCGAAGACACCGCCTCCGTGCAGGTGCGCTTCGCCAACGGCGTGATCGGCGAGATCCTCACCAGTTGGGCCTTCCCGCTGCCGCACGGCACGCATCACATTCACGTCATGGGCGAGAGGGGCGAGATCTTCGGCTCCGCCGACACGCTCCATCACCTCCCGCGCGGCGCAAAAGAGCCGACGCGGGTCGAGTTTCCGGCTGTCGACACCTTCGAAGCCGAGATCGCGCACTTCGCGGACTGTCTCCGCGAAGGCAAACGGCCGATTCACTCCGTCGAGGAAGGTCGCGCGGTGCTCGAACTGATCCTCAAGGCAACGTCGTCGGCGCAGGGTTGGGAGCAGACCGCTGCGCCGCGCTAGCGGAGTCGCCTTCCAGCTCCATAATCAGGATGTCCCCGAACCGCCGGTGCGCGATGACGTGCCACCGTCCGCGGTCGAGCATCGAGCGCAGCGGATACCATTCCTCGTACAGCAGGAACCAGACGTGCTGCCCGGGATTCAGCGGCAGGCCGACGGGCAGCGTCCGCGAATCGAACGGGCGCGGGCACAGGTCCTGGCGTGTGTTGTAGTAGTTGTAGAGCCGCGAGCCGGCCTTGATGTGAACCACGACGACGTCGCCGCGCGGAACGGTGCGATCGAGATACGCCATCGCGTCCCGCCAAGGCGCTTTGGGGATTTTCGTCGCTTCGCCGTCGATGGCCGACAAGCTCAGGGCGATGACCGCGATCGTCGCTGCCCACCGCAGCGGCCACCAGAGCGACGCGATGCCGGCGCCGATGATCGGGAAGAAGCCGGCGCATGCGACCATCCCGTAGCGCGGCGCGAAGCTCGGATGCGTGAGGACCGAGATCATTACCGGCAGCACGACGGGGACGAATGTCAGTGACAGCAGCAGCGGAAGCGCCGCGCGATTCCGCCGCCACAGGCAGCGCACGCCGAGCACGAACAACGCGGCGGCGAGGAGCAGCAGCGGCTTCGAGCCGGAATACACCCAGTACGCACGGGTAATGTCGAACCAATACGCCTTTTTCACCCAGAACGTGACGTTAACGGCCGAAAGCCATCGCAGTACGACCGGAACCATCGGCGCGAAGAGCAGCGCGATCGCCAAGTTCATCGCGAGCCACGGCTGAATCGTTCGCAACGGGCGGGCCTCGCGCACCACGCGCCAAAGGAGCGCCATGTTGTGCGCCGCCAGCACGAACGCCCCGTAGATATGCGCGTAAAGCAGCAGCGCCGAGACGATCACGTACGCCGATTGCAGTGCGAGCGTCGGCCGTCGCGTTGCGCGGAGGAACAAATCGGTCGAAAGGACGGCGAGAAAAAACGCCAGCGCGTAGGCGCGGCATTCGTGCGCGTACGCGATGTGCATCGGCGAGACCGCCAGCACGACCGCCGCCGCCAGCGCGGCGCCGCGCCCCGCAAGCCGCCGCACGAGCAGGTACATCATCGCCACCGCGGCCAGCCCCGCGAGCGCGCTCGGCATCC
>JAICTV010000139.1 GCA_025936175.1 Phycisphaerae bacterium | reverse complement strand
GCGCCGTCTGGCCGGCGATGGTCAGGTTCGACTGCGCGGAGACGGCGGAGGTGAGGTTGATCACACCGCCGACGTCGAAAACGATGATGCGGTTGGAGGCGGAGACCGCGTCGCGAAATGAGCCGGCGCCGGAGTTATTGAGGTTAGTGACGTGGTAAACGGTTGGCGTGACGCCATTGCCGCGGGCGCCGGTAACGGTCGAGCCGAACCCCTCGGCTTCGCCAAAGGCGCGGACCTGGGCCCGCGCGCCGCCGCTCGCGCAGAGCGCTGTCGCGGTCGCGGCGAAGAGTGCCGCGAACGCGATGCGCCGGCGTGCCTGGGGCGGTCGGTGCTTCGAAGTCAAAACATTCATCAGAAGAAGGCTCACCCGCAATCTTTCAACCCGGCGGAAATGAAAGCAATTGCAACTTTGCGTTGTTTGCTTGCATTGCGGCGCAGGGGGCGGGTCATTCGGATTGATTGATCCGGACGGCTTGAAACGGCCGATAAATTCCGCAAGATCGGAGGCTTGCCGCATGCGCATGCGATTGGTCAGGGACGATGATTTCGACGACGTGATGCCCAAGCCCCCACCCCAAGCCGAGAATCGGGTCGCAGAGGAACCGCAACTGCCCGCCGCCATCGCGGAGCAGCCAGACGGCGCCGTCCAAGACGCCGCCGATGATGCGCCCGACGGATCCGCGGACGTGCAGGTCGATCTGCGCACGCTCGAGGCGCTGCTGTTCAGCACGCACCACCCGCTGACCGCCGGCCGGCTGGCGGAGATGCTCGAGCTGGAATCGACCAAGCCCGTCCGCCGCGCCATCAAAGAGCTCAACGAGCAGTACATCACGTCCGATCGCTCCTTCCGCATCGAGCAGGTCGCCGGCGGATATCAGATGCTGACGCTGCCGGACTTCGGCGAGATCCTCCAGCGGCTGCACCAGCGCGAGGTCGATGCGAAGCTGACGAAAGCGGCGCTGGAGACGCTGGCGATCATCGCCTACAAGCAGCCGATCCTGCGCGCCGACATCGAGGCGATCCGAGGCGTAGCGTGCGGCGAAACGATCCGCAGCCTGATGGAAAAACACCTCGTCCGCATCGACGGACGCGCGGAGATTCCGGGACGGCCCATCCTGTACGGGACGACCAAGCGCTTCCTCGAGCTGTTCGGCTTGAACAGCCTGAAGGACCTGCCGCAGGGCGAAGAAGGTCTCAAGCCGGCGGTTTGACTGCCACTTCCTGATAGACGAACGCACCAATGCCCGCGGGGCACGCGCATCACTTTGCCGGTGTGGTCGCGGCGTGAGTCGTCGCGGGCGCGCTCGTCGGAGGCGGCGTTGTCGCGATCACTTCGATCTTGATCGTGTGCTTCACCGGCTGAACTGCCGCGACGGCGGCGTCGTTGAGCGCCCTGGCCTTGTCCACCGCTCCCTGCGCGATCTTGTCGAAGTTCTCCTTCTGCTCCGGCAACAACTGGACGTAGCTCGGCCAGTTGTGCAGGAGGTCTTTGATCAAGGGCGTCTCGTAGTTCTGCTGCGCGCGGATCGCGTCTTCCACTTTTTTGAACGGCTCGGAGAACGGGTTCTTCGCCGCGAACTCCGCCGCGAGGTTGATCCCCTTCTCGAGCGCCGCCGCTGTGAATTCCTTCGATTCGACGCCCCACGTGACCTTCATCTTCGCCGCTCCCGGCTTGCTCACCTTCAGCGTGAAGCGGTTGAGGTCCTTGTTGAACGGGAAGAAATCGATCACGCCGACGGTCGCCTCGGGCGATTTGGGATCGCCGAAGAAGCAGAACGGGTAGCGCGTGCTTTCGATCTCGACGACGCCGTCTTTCGTGGAGAGCACCTTGTGCCCTTCGGTCGCATCGGCTTTGCCCGCGGCGAGATCGACGCTGATCGTGCCGATGTCGCCGTCGCAGCCGAGCGCTTTGAGGAACGCGTACGCCATCACGAGGTGGCCGTTGGGCCCGGGATGCACGCCGTCGCCGCCGGCGAACGCGTAGTCCTCGCCGAACCTGGCCTTGGCCCTGGCCATCACGTCCATCATCAGCGTGTGGACGTCGGCGAAGGCGACGCCCGGGGCCCGGGCGACCTCGCGCGCGTTGTCGCGCAGCTCCGCGAGCGTCTTGTTGTAGACCTTGTCCTCGTCGGGATTGGTCGGACGGAACGTCTTGGAATCGACCACGCCCGGCGAGCCCACGACGATGTAGCGCACCCCGGACTTCTTGAACGTCTCGACGACCGCTTTGGTGCCGTTGCGGTAGGCGTCGGCGTTTTCGGGCGTGAGCGGTTTGTAGGCGCCGTCGTTCATGCCGTAGAACGTCGTCGCGACGGTCACCGGAAAGCGCAGCACGTTGCTCATGCGATGCAGGAAGCCGTCGACCCTCTCGCCGCCCCAGCCGAACTGCATCGCGCGCACGCTGGCGGTGGGCTTGCACATGAGCAGGTAGTCTTCCATGTAGACGGAGTAGAGCTTCTGCTCGGTGATCGAGTCGCCGCAGACGGCGATGAGATCGTTGGGCTTGAGGACCGGCGCGGCGGAGGCGGTCGTCGGCGCGGCGGACTGAGACGCCGCCGGCGCCGTGGATTGCGCGCGCGACGGCGCGATGACGCAGCAGACCAGCAGCGGGCAGAAGGTGAGCAGACGGCGCATGGGGTCGATCCTCGTTGCGATGTTCCTTCGCACGCCCGCGATCCGGTGGGCGCAGGCGCGCGAATCGGCGATCAGCGTAGCCGAGGCAATCACTTACATCCAGAATGTCTCCGAAACGCGCCCCAGGGCCGACCGCGTCGGGTTCGTTCCGCGTATTCGCGATTGGACTGAACTTTCCTGAAGCGTACTGAAGATTTCTGAACATCCCGTCGCCGGCGCTAATCGCTGCGCGGCGCGGCGCATCGCACATGTCGGCGCGATGGTGCTTCCATCAACCGGTGGAATTGCACGGACGTGATGACGAAACTGCAGCCGGCAAAGGTGCGATGCGAAATGTCCAGCAAATCGCGCGCATAATGATCTGAGATTTGCAATTTCGCGTTTGCGCGCGTTGCACGTTTTTGACCCTGCCGTCCTTTACAGCAGAAACATGACCACCGTGCCGGCAACGGCGACGAGCAGCACGAGGGCGACGGCGATCTGCTTCGCGTGGCTTGGCCGGCGCGACGGGACGATTGCCTCGTGCCCGCGCATCAGGTGGGTCGCGTGCAGGCCGGCAAGATATTTGCCTTCGCCCAGCGCGTGCGAGCGGACGACGGTGAACAGCACCGACGGACGCTTGGAGAGCGACGGCTCCTTGACGACGTATTTCTGTCCGATGGGAAGCGGCTCTTCGGCGATCACGCCGACGCCGGTCGCGGAGGCGTCTTTGACCGTCACCTTCATCGGCACGGTTTTGCTGCTCGCCGGACAGACGAGTAACTCCCCGGGCGTGTTGAACGGGACGCGCTCGGCGCGGCGGCGGTCGGAGGATTTGGATTTCGTTGTGATCACGATCGGTGCCCTTCCTTGGGCGATATCGAATCTTCGCGCATCCGTGTTTAGGGAGATTGCGGCGGATAGGTACAAATCCCCACAATCGCCGCCCGAACATGGAAGCCTCACTGTTAGAGAGACCACCGATCCTGCTGATGGCCATGACGGCCATGCTATGAACACATTGAGAACTAGCGGCAGGTCATGCGGCGTCAGTACCCCGCCGCCCTCCCGTCGCGGCGGGATTCGGTCGCGCCTTGAAGGGTCTTTGTTTTGCGGTCGATCCGGATTCCCTGGTAGCCCCCACCATTCTTTCCTCCACGCATAACGCGATGACCGCGCTTTGCCAGAGCGTCGAGGATGGACTGCGCGACCTGCGGTTCGGCGACGACGGATCCGCCGCCGTCGGCTTTCCTGCCCGTCGGTGTCGCCGAGCCGAGGTGTTGCAGGCGCGGCTGATCGCCCGCCTGCTGGATGTTCATGCCGAAATCGATGTGATTGACGAGCACCTGCACCTGTCCCTGCGGCTGCATGTCGCCGCCCATCACGCCGAAGCAGAAGTACGGCTTGCCGCGGCGGGTGACGAACGCGGGGATGATCGTGTGGAACGGGCGCTTGTGCGGCGCGAGGCGGTTGAGGTGATTCAAATCGAGCGCAAAGAGCGAGCCGCGGTTTTGCAATGCGAAGCCGAGATCGGCGGCGGCGTGCTGCGAGCCGAAGGCGTCGAAGATGCTCTGGATGAGCGAGACGCAGTTGCGGTCCTTGTCCACGACGGTGAGATAAATCGTGTCGGAGCGCGCGAGCTTCGGATCGCCCGGCGGCACGTCGTCGAGAGCGCGCATGGGATTGATGAGCTTGCGGCGCTTGGCGGCGTAACGTTTTGAGATCAATTGTTGCGTCAGCTCCGCAGCGCCGTCGGCCGATAAAAACGGGGACGCAGCTAGTTTTCCTGAAACTAGCTGCGTCCCCGTTTTTATCGTGTTGGTTACTTGCGGGTCGGCGTAGAACTTGGCGCGGTCGGCGTAGGCGAGCTTCTTGGCCTCGATGAACAGGTGCCACCAGTCGGCTGAATCCGGGCCGAGGCTGGTGAGATCAAAACCTTCGAGGATGTTGAGCATCTGCAGGACGGCGATCCCCTGCCCTGGCGGCGGGATCTCCCACACTTCATAGCCGCGATAGGTTGTCGAGACGGGATCGACCCACGTCGAGGTGTGCTCACGGAAATCACGCAATGAAAACAACCCGCCGATGGAACGGGAGTACTCCACGATCTGCTTTGCGATCGCGCCGCGGTAGAAGACGTCGCGGCCTTTCTTTGCGAGCAGGCGATAGGTTGCGGCGAGACGCGGATTGCTGAACGTCGCTCCGACTTCCGGCGCGCGGCCGCCGATCAGGTACGTCTCGCTCGCCGGCATGGTCTCGCGCAATTGCTCTTCATGGCTCTTCCACGTGGAAGCGATGTGCGGCGGGACTTCGAAGCCTTTAATCGCGTAGTCGATCGCCGGCGCGAGCAGCTCGGCGAGGGAGCGTGTGCCGAAGCGCGTAAGCAGTTGATCCCATCCGTCCACGCAGCCCGGCACCGACCAGCTCAACGGGCCGTGCGTGGGGATCTCATCCAGGCCCAGTTCCTGAAACAAGTCGATCGACGCCGCGTAAGGCGATCGGCCGGACGCGTTGAGGCCGAAGAGTTTTTTCTTCTTCTCGAGCCAGACGATCGCGAAGAGGTCTCCGCCGATGCCGCAGGATGCCGGCTCCATCAATCCCATGGCCGCGTTGGTGGCGATCGCCGCGTCGATCGCGTTGCCGCCGGCGCGGAGCACCTCCACGCCGATCTGCGCGGCGGTGGGATGCGTGGTGGCGACGATGCCGTGTTTCGCGACGGTCGGATTAGTCACGGGCGAGGTCGGCCAGCACCGGCTGATCGGCGGCGCTGCTCGCCGGGATCGCGGCAGACGAGTCGGTCTGAACCGCAATGTACCCGCGGATCGCGCGGTACAACTCCGGCTGGAGCTGCGCGAACTTCTCGGGCGTGGCGTCGGCGACGATTGTTTTGCCGTCGTTGCCGCTCAGCGAATAGAGCAACCCGTGATCGCCGCTGCGGACCGTGACGGTCTTGTCGCGGCTGACAATGTGGACGATGGTCGGGTGCTGCGGGTCATTGACCGCCAACTGCGCGGGCAGCGTCCCGGGACGATTGATCCCGCCGACAACGGCGCTGAGGCTGAGCACGGCGGAGCAGACGAGGGATTCGATCATGGCGATTGCTCCTCGCAGGGGCGAGACCTGTCTCGCCCTGACTTCGGGCGACGCAGGCGTCGCCCCTCCATCAGACGTTATCGGTCATTTCCGCTCTGACTTGAGCGGATGTCAAGGTCGCATATACTCCATCGGCTAACGCAAAGACGGGGCCGTAGCTCAATTGGGAGAGCACCGCGTTTGCAACGCGGGGGTTGCCAGTTCGATCCTGGTCGGCTCCATTTTCCCCTTTTATAGTGTGATTCAGCGGCGGTAGAGCGCGCGGAACCTCCGCGCCGGTGGCTCTGCCGAGCCCGCCGCTTCAGCCGCCGGGGGCCTTGCAGCTTCCTCCACAAAGTCTTCGAAGCTGATCCGCCTCAGCCCCGCGCGCTCGAAACGACTGAGGTCCTCGAGCGTGAGCGGCCAGGGAATCGCACCTTCGGGATCGCTCGCGTCGCGGCCGCGGCAGACGATAAGGATCTGCCCGCCCGGCGCCGGCAGCCGCGCGAGGCAATCGATTGCGACGTGACGCTGCGGCGCGGGCAACGCCTGGAGTGTGTAGGCCTCGAAGATGAAGTCGAACGTGCCGGTCCAATCCGGCGGCGGGTCCAGCGCATCGGCGGTGACGAAGTTCACGCTCGATTTCGGGAAGCGCTTTTTGCACCACTCGACGGCCGTGGGCGAGATGTCGAACGCCGTGACGTCGAAGCCGCGTGCGCGCAGCTCTTCGGCGTCATCGCCGAGTCCGCAGCCGACGACCAGCGCGGTTTGTCCGTCGCCGCGGATCTTCTCGCGATCGAGCCATGCGATCAGGTGCGGGTTCGGCCACATGTCGGCCCACGGGAGCGCGTCGGCGTCGCCGGCGGCGTGCTGGTAGAGGCGGTCGAACCAGCCGGTGGCGTCGCCGCGCGAGAGGTGCTCGCGGGCGAGAGAGCGGATGAATTCGCGGTCGGCCATGCCACTCATTGTACCGCCGCCAGACGCGAGCGAAGCCACTCGAGGGGGCAATTCCGCCGGCGGATGGAATTGATCGCCGCGGGCGTAACGGAGCAGGTTCGCGTACATCCACGCGGCGGCGGGATTGTGCACGAAATCGCCTTTCTCGTCGGCCTTGCAGCAGGCGGTTTTGAACGACGCGTCGACATCACGACGATCGCGATCGCAAGTCGTGTCATCCCGAAGCGCTACGGCCCTGGGAGGAGCGTTGTTGAAACCTCGGAACTTTCGCAATGGGCCGGCGTCCAAGCGAAAAGTTCGTTCGACCGGGAGACTTGCGATGCATCGACGCTACTTCCTTCCCGTCCTCTTCGCCCTGCTGCTTCTGCCGAGCTTCGCCCGCGCGGACGGCTTCATCATCGTCGAGCACCCGCATCAGGTGCCGGGGCATTTTCCCTTCGCGCCGATGGAAGTGCGCTATCACCGCGTGTCGGTCGAGATCGACGATCGCGTCGCGACCACCAGCGTTGACGAAGAGTTCTACAACCCCGGCGAGCAGCGCACCGAGGGAACCTACCTCTTCCCCCTGCCGGCGGGCGCGCATATCGACAAGTTCTCGATGGACATCAACGGCTCGCAAACCGACGCCGAGCTCCTGCCGGCCAGCAAGGCGCGTGAGATCTACGAGGACATCGTGCGGAAGATGCGCGATCCGGCGCTGCTGGAATACTCCGGGCAGGACGCCTTCAAAGTGCGCATCTTCCCCATCGAACCGCACTCCACGAAGCGCATCAAGATCAAGTACACGCAGGTGCTGAGCGAGGATTCCGGGCTCGTGCAGTACGTCTATCCGCTGAACACGGAGAAGTTCAGCTCCAAGCCGATCGAGAACGTGTCGGTGATCGTGAAGGTCAAATCCGATCGCCCGATCAAGAGCATCTACTGCCCATCCCACGAGGCGGAGATCAAGCGGCACGGGGAGAGCGAAGCGACCGTCGGCTACGAAGATCACAACGCGCGGCCGGACACGGATTTCAAGCTGATCTTCTCGCGCGAGAAGAAAGACGTGGACGTCAAGCTGCTCACGTACAAATCGTCGAGCGGTGACGGCGGATATTTCATGCTGATGGCGTCGCCGGGCACGGGGCCGAAGGACGCCAGGCCGGCCGAGAAAGACATCGTCTTCGTCCTCGACACCAGCGGATCGATGTCGCACCAGCACAAGCTGGAGCAGGCGAAGAAGTCGCTGGATTTCTGTTTGTCGAACCTCAACGAAGGCGATCGCTTCGACCTCGTCCGCTTCTCCACCGAGGCCGAGCCGCTTTTTGCGGAATTGGAACACGCGACGAAAGAGCGCGTCGAGAAGGCCAAGGATTACGTGCAGTCGCTCAAGCCGACCGGCGGGACGGCGATCGATGATGCGCTGGCGGCGGCGCTGAAGCTGCGGCAAGCCGATGCGGATTCGAAGAAACGGCCGTTTCTGATCGTCTTCCTGACCGACGGCGCGCCGACCATCGGCGTGACCAACGAAGACGACATCGTCAAGCGCGCCGTCGATCGCGCCAGCGACGTCCGCGTCTTTTGCTTCGGTATCGGCAACGACGTCAACACCCACCTGCTCGATCGCGTTGCCGACGCCACCCGCGCGGCCAGCACCTACGTCAGCGGCAACGAAGACATCGAAGTGAAAGTCAGCTCCTTCTATTCGAAGGTGAAGGAGCCGGTGATGACGGATCTGAAAGTCGCCTTCAACGGCGCCGACGTGCGCACGAGCGAGCTGTATCCGGCGAAGCTGTCGGACCTCTTCAAGGGCGACACGCTGCTGCTCTTCGGCCGATACAGCGGCGTCGGCGGCGCGGGATCGGTGAAGATCACCGGCACGCTGGAGGGGAAGGACTGCGAGATCGCCGAGGACGTCAACTTCGCCAGGAGCAGCGATTCGGCGAACGAGTTCATCCCGCGGCTGTGGGCGTCGCGACACGTCGGCTGGCTGCTCGATGAGATCCGCCTGCATGGGGAGAACGGCGAGTTGAAAGAGGAAGTTGTGAGGCTGGCGCGCGAGTTCGGCATCGTCACGCCTTACACCGCGTACCTGATCGTCGAGGACGAGCAGAAACGCGCCGTGCCGGCGCTGTCGCGGACGTTCCAGGAGCTGGAACGGGACAAGAATGTGCTCGACGACGCGAAGCGGCAGTACGACTCGACCGTCGCGGAAGCCGCCGCGCCGTCGCAGCGATCGGGCGAGCAGGCGGTCAAGAACGCGCAGGTTTATGGCCGGATGAAGGGCGAATCGAACCTCGCGTCGGTGGACGGACCGAGCGACGACCTTCGAAAAGCCCCGGCCGCCGCGGCGGTCCCGAGCTCGCCCGGCGCGGGGGCCAGCGGGTTCGGTGGTCGCGGGTTCGGATATCGCGCGCAGCAGGAGCAGAACTACGCGCAGCAGGCGCGCGTGATCAACGGCCGGGCGTTCTATCAGAACGGCAAGACGTGGACCGACTCCACCGCGCAGCAGAACGCGAAGCTCAGGCAGCAGCGGGTGAAGTTCAACAGCGACGACTATTTCGAGCTCGTGCGCAACAACCGCGCCGCCGCCCAATGGCTCGCGCTCGGCAGCGACGTCGACGTGGTCATCGGCGACACGTTGTATCAGATTCGTGAGGATTAGAGGCAGGGGCGACGCCTGCGTCGCCCCTGCGGAAGACAGAAGGAGATCGATATGAAACGGTTCATCGCGCGCGCGTCGGTAGCACTCTTGGCGTTAGCAGCGGTTGCGAATGCGGACGAAGCGCCGAAGGTCCCGTGCGGGCCCCCGAACGCAGTCTCGCGGGCGGCGATTGCGAAGTCCTCCAAGTCCATCGAAGTCTGCTTCGTCCTCGACACCACCGGCTCGATGGGCGGCCTGATTGACGGGGCGAAGAAGAAGATCTGGACGATCGCCAACAGCATCGTCGCCGCCGACCCCAAGGCGCAGGTGAAGTTCGCGCTGGTGCCCTACCGCGACCGCGGCGATCAGTACATCACCAGGGTGTTCGACCTGACCGACGATCTCGACGCCGTCTTCGCAAACCTGCAATCCTTCACCGCCGACGGCGGCGGCGACGGCCCGGAAAGCGTCAACCAGGCCATCGACGACGCGACGAACAAGGTGACTTGGTCCGCCGATGCCGAGGCGGTCAAGTTCCTCTTCCTCGTCGGCGACGCCCCGCCGCACATGGATTACGCGGACGACGTCAAGTACCCCAAGAGCTGCGAGGCGGCGGTGAAGAAAGGCATCATAATCAACACCGTCCAGTGCGGCACGCAATCGGACACGAAAGAAGTCTGGCAGGAGATCGCGCGGCGCGGCGAAGGATCATACGTCGCGCTCGAGCAGTCCGGCGGGATGGTGCAGATCGATACCCCGATGGACAAGGAGATCGCGGACTTGAGCAAGCAGATCGGCGCGCTGGCGGTGCCGTACGGATCGGCCAAGCAGCAGCTCGAAGTGGCGACGAAAAACACCATCGCCGCGGCCGCCCCGGCATCAGTAACGGCCGACCGGGCGTCGTACAACGCGAAACAGAATCGCGCCATCCAGGGCGGCGGCGATCTGATCACCGACGCGCGCGAGCGGCAGATCGATCTGAACAAGATCGCCGATGACGAGCTGCCCGCGAACATGCGGAAAATGTCGCCGGAGGAGCGGACGGTTTATCTGAACAAACAAGGCGAGGAGCGCGACAAGCTCAACGCGAAGGTGGCCGAGCTGTCAAAACAGCGCGAGGCGTACATCGCGGAGCAGAACAAGAAGCTAGGCGGCTCGGGCGATGCGTTCGACGCCAAAGTCGCCGACATCGTGCAGGCGGAGTTGGCGAAGAATAAGTAATCACCGCCGCCGAAAGCCGACCACGAAGCCAATCGACGCGATGAGCAACGCGACGCTCGCCGGCTCCGGCACATCTGCGACGATCTTGTAGATGATCCCACCGGTGCCGTTCGAAGGCGTGTTGGTGACCAGCGCGTACAGCTCACCGTTGGCGTCCTGGCCGAAGCCGTGGACGGTCAGACCGTTGGGCAGGACGCCGTTGGCGAACTGCGGCAAAAGAAATTCGTGAATGCTCCCGCCTTGCAGGTCCGCGTAGAACAGTCGTCCGTCCGCGCGGATGGGCGTGCCGTGCAGCGCGAGATCGCCGAAGATGAACTTCCCTTCCAGCTCCGGGATCGCGCTCCCGCGGTAGACGAACCCGCCGGTGATCGAGATGCCGTCGTCGTGGTCGTACTCGAGCGTTCCGTCCGGTCCGGAGATCGGATCGATCAGGCCGGCGGGGCTTCCGGGACTGCGCGGGCCGACGGTGCCGGCGAGTCCGTTGGGGCCGTCCACGCGATTGAAGAGGAAGTCGCCCTCCTTCTGCGCCCAGCCGTAGTTGCCGCCCTTGGTGACGCGATCGATTTCCTCGACGGTGTTCTGTCCGACGTCGGCGACGATCAGGTCGTGCGGCGCGGCGGTGTCGAATGAAAAACGGTACGGATTGCGGAAGCCGTACGCGTAAATCTCCGGGACTTGCCCGCCGACGAAGGGGTTGTCGGCGGGAATGCGATACTGGCCATTGCCGCTGACCGCATCAGCGCTTCCGATCGTCAATGTCGGATTGAGCGGGTCGATGCGCAGCATCTTCCCGAGCGCGGTGGTGAGGTTTTGCGCGTTTCCGCCGGGCTCGATGTGGCTCGCGCCGACGTCGTTGGCGTTCCCGCCGTCGCCGGTGCCGAGATAGAGGTACCCGTCCGGACCGAAGGTGATCGTTCCGCCGTTGTGATTGCCCGCGTTCTTGCCGAAGGAGATGAGATCGCGCCGCGTGGAGGTGTCGACGAGGTTCGGATTCGCCGACGACATCTTCCACTCGGAGATCACGTTCATGTAATTCTGCACGGCGTTGTTGGGTGCCGGGTAGGTGGGCGAGCCGATCGGCTGGCTGGTGTAGGTGTAGAGCGTGCGGAAGCCGGGGCTGTTCTGGTCGGCAAAGCCGGGATGAAACGCCAGGCCGAGGAAGCCGCGCTCGTCGTTGGCGTTCGACGCGACCAGGGGCGGCTGCACAACCGATTGCAGGTCGAGCGAAGGCGTCGCGACGAGCGCGCCGTCCTGCACCAATCGCAACAAACCGTTCTGCTCGACGACGAAGAGCCGGTGCGTGTCGCCCGGCGGGCTGATGCCGTAATCGGGCGCCGCCAGGCCGCTGGCGACGGTATCGAGATGAATCGCGATATTCCCCTTCGGGATGTTCGGCAGCACGTCCTGCGCGCCGCGCGACAGTGGAACCAACGTAGACAACGAAAGCACCGCGACGAAACAGCGTCCCATCGGCCGCATGCGGCATCCTCCTGGACAACGATGTGTACGAGGAGAAACCGACTACGCGGCGGCGATCATCGCGCGGTGCAAAGATTGCAGAATGAACACGCCTGCAATGTCATCCCGAGCGGAGTTCGGCGAGCTTGGTCGAGCCGTACTCCGCGAGGGATCTCGGACGCAACTCGGCACCGAGATCCCTCGGTCTACCTCGGGATGACAGCAGCGGCATCGCGCCAATCCCCCGGGGGTGCGACCACGTCCGTCTCATCAAACGTCGCCGGTGTAGATTTTTTGCTTCAGGTCGTTCCACCACGAGTACGTGGCGGAGGAGCCGTCGAGCGTCGGCGCCGCCGATCCGTTCGGTCCGCCGAGGAGGCTCAGCGTCGTCGCGGTCCAGCTTGCGGGGCTGCCGGTCAGGAGGAACAGCGCGTTGGACTTGCGGCTGTAGTAGACGATGTTGGCGTTGTTGTTCTGGTCGTACCACAGGTTCGTGAAAAGCCCGACCGCCCCCTTCTGTGAGACGCGCGAGACCGCCCACGAGCCGCTCGCCTTCGTCGCGAACTTCAGGTCCGCGGGATACGCGTCGTAGTAGCTGATCGCCGGCTGGTTCGATGCGTTGAACGCCAGCGAGATGAACGCGGTGCCGCGCAGGTCGTCCACCGTCTCGACGTTCCAACTGCTCCCGTTCCACTGCGCGTAGTGCAGGTCGCCGCTGGTGGTGTCGGCGTAGGCGACGCCGATCGTGTTGTTCCTGCTCACGCTCAGGCTCGCAAAGCGGCCGACGTCGTCGGTGGTTTCCACTTCCGTGCGCGTCCAGGTCGTGCCGTCGGAGCGCATGACGCGAAGGTCACCGCTGGTCTTGCGGTAATAGGCGACGACGGGGTTGCCGTGGTCGTCGAACGCGAGCGAGGGGAACTGCCCGGCGATGTTCTTGGAGTCGATGATCGAGCGCTTCCACGCGATGCCGTCGAAGCGCGCGTAATCGAGATCGCCGTTGGTGTTGTCGTAGTAAGCGACCGACGGCTTGCCGGTCGGATCGACCGCCAGCGAGAGCGTCGCGCCGACGTCGAATCCGCTCGTGTCCAGCGTCCGCGTCGCGCTCCACGCGCCGTCGGTGTTTCGCGTCGCGTATTTGATCGTGTGATGCGGCTGATCGTAGTAGACGAAGTGCAGCACGCCGTCGCGGTCGTAGGCGAGATCGTTGTTTCCACCGTTCGTGCCGACGTCTGAATTCGCGTTGGGTGCGCGCTGGTACGCAAGCGTGATGGCGTTGTCGAGATCGATCCGCGAGTACGAGTTGAACTCGCCGAAGGACGTGTCGTCCTTGCGCGCGCCGCTGGCGCGCAGGATCGAGACCATGTCCCTGTTCACCAGCGTCGGATCGACCTGCTTGAGCAGCGCCGCCGCGCCCGCGGCGGCGGGAGACGCGTAGCTCGTGAACGTCACGAGGCCGGTCGTGTTGTTGAGTCCCACGACGCCCACGTTTTCCGCCGGCGCGAGCAGGTCGAGCAGCTTCCCGCGCTGCGAGAAGCTGGCGAGGTTGTCGTTGAGATCGACGCCGCCGACCGACGTCACGCTCGGATCCGCCCCCGGCCAGTTGATGCCGGCCGTTGTCGCGCCGTTGTTCCCGCCGGGTGAGAAGAAGGCGATGCCCAGGTCTGCGAGTTTCTTGTACTCGTCGCTCACCTGCGGCTCGGTGTGCGCAACGTCGTACGTGCCCGAGCCGAAGGAGAAGTTCACGATCGAGATGCCGTAGGTCTTGTAGTTGGTCTCGATCCATTTGAGCGCGGCGAGGATGGTGTCATTGGTGACCGTGTCGCCGCCGTGCGCGATGCGCAGCGCCACCAGACTCGCGCCCGGCGCGATGCCGGAGTAATCGACGCCGTTCACCTGAAACGGATCGGCGGCGATGATGGAGGCGTTGTTGGTGCCGTGTCCGAAGGTGTCCATCGGGTCGGCGTCGTTGTCGGCGAAATCCCAGCCCGCTTTGACCTTATGCCCGGGGCCGAACCCGCCGCCGAGCGCGGTGTCGTTGTAGTCAACGCCGGTGTCCATGATCGCGACGGTGACGCCGCTGCCATTGATGGTCGGGAACTCCGCCGCCGCCTTGTCCTGATCGATGATTTTCGCCGTCGGCCCCCAGTTGGCCGCCAGAAGTCGGCGCCGCTCCAATGATTCGACGATTGCACTCATTTCACTCTCCGCATGGGTAGAGAAGCGGTTGCGGCGTCGGATGTTTCGCAAGAAAGCGGTCAGAAGTTAAAGCTTTTGCGACCTGCCGGTTAATCCGCGTAAAGGGCAGCGGAATTGTAGCCGCGCCCACGCGACTTTCCGACCGGGCCGGCCTGACGGGCTGATCATTTCCGGCGTCGAAGAACTGCTTCCGTAGCGGACGTTTTCGCTACGCGCTCATTACGGTTCGAACTTCTTGCTGCCGGCCATCGACTTGAGGCTCATGCTCGTGAGGAAGTTCTTTTCGCCGCGGTAGATGTCGATCAGGTCATCGGTGTTGAACTTGATCAGCTTCGACGAGGCGATGGTCGGCCCGCCGCCCGCCTTCCACGCCGCCGTCCAGATCGCCGCCAGCGTCAGCACGCTGTCGGCTAATGACTTGGCGGTGGCATCGCGAATGGTCGCGTTGTTCCATAGACGCTCGGCGCGTTTCTTCTTCGTGAGCGTCGGGTCGTCGGCTTTGATGATGTCCATGGGAGAAAGCCGCTTCCGCGCGTCGTTCATCAGGCGGATGACCTGGACGGCGGCGTCGTGGCCCGTCGCGTTGTTCGGGAGCGCCGGCGCGTTCATCGCCGCGATCTTTTTGTCCACCAGCGTCAACGCCTCCGCCGGCTTGGCTTCCAGCATCGTCTCTTCGTAGATGCCGTGGATCTGCGCCTCGGGCCT
>JAICTV010000130.1 GCA_025936175.1 Phycisphaerae bacterium | reverse complement strand
CAGCTCATCTCGGAGATGTGTACCAGCCCTTCGACGCCTTCCTCCAGCTTGCAGAACGCGCCGTAGGACATGATGTTGACCACCTCGGCCTCGTGGATCGAGCCGACGGCGTACTTGGTCTCGATGTTCTCCCAGGGCGAAGCGTCCTTCTGCTTCAGGCCCAGCGCGATCTTCTCCTTCTCCTTGTCGATCTGCAGGACCTTGACCTCGATCTCCTGGTCGATCTTGAGCACCTCGGTCGGGTGATTGATGCGGCCCCAGGACATGTCGGTGATGTGCAGCAGGCCGTCGATGCCGCCGAGGTCGATGAACGCGCCGAAGTCGGCGATGTTCTTGACCGTGCCTTTGACGATCTGCCCGACCTGCAGGCTGTCCATCGTCTTTTTCTTCATCTCCTCGCGCTGCTGCTCGATGAGCTTGCGGCGGGAGATGACGATGTTGCGGCGCTCTTCGTCGATCTTGAGGATGACCGCGTCGATGTGCCGGCCGATCCAGTCGCTGATTTCGCCCGGGCGTCGGATGTCCACCTGCGAGGCGGGGAGGAAGACCGGCACGCCGATGTCCACCAGCAGGCCACCCTTGATCTTCTTGGTGACCTTGCCGGCGACGGGGTCGCCTTCCTTCTTGGACTTCATGATCGCTTCCCAGTTGATGATGCGATCAGCCTTGCGCTTGCTGATCTTCACCAGACCGGTGTCGCTCTCAACGTCTTCGAGCAGGACGGAGACCTGATCGCCGACCTTCACGTTCTCCGGCTCGTCGAACTCGCCGCGCTCGAGGATGCCTTCGCTCTTGAGCCCGAGCTCGACGATGAAGTCATCGCCGGCGGTGCCGGAGACTTTGCCCTTGATGATCGCGCCCGGCGTGAAGTCCTGGACTTCGTCGCCCTGCACGAGCTTGGACTGATCCGTCGCTGCGTCGCCGAGCGCGGTGGCGACGGCGGAATCCACCTCGGCGTCGAGGTTGCCGAGGGAGTTGATGAGGTTGAAATCGACCATAGACGTTGCGGAAAAGGGGACATCCAGAATATCGCGGCGGAACGTTGTGCCATCCGCAGCGATGCGACGGCGATATTCTGGATGTCCCCTTTTCCTAACCTTTCGTGTTGCGTGGCCCTTTATGCAGTTGAACCGCCGACAACCACGCAGTGCCGGCGGACCAAACCCGAATGTGTCTCCGCGCGGACCGTCCGCACGGAAGGGGAATCGGTCATTATAGGAAGCCGGCTTGAAACCGCAAAGCGCGCCCCGCCAGAGCGAGGCTATCGAACGTTCACAATGTGTGGGCCGCCGGCGTCGTCGACGGTGATGCTTGTGACGGTGCCGTCGATCGGAAAGCACGCGACGTAGGGGTGAGAAACTGCCGGGGTGTTACCGCCGTCGTCTGACGCCTCCTCGATCCACAATTCGAACGGTGCGTCGGGTTGGTCGGATCGCCGCATTTCGGTGTGAAGGCGGGAAGTCGGCGTGATCCCGTCGGCGAAGATGAGCAGGTGCGTGCCGGAGCGAACGGCGTCGTAGCGGGCGGCACGCCCCTTCTGTCGTCGCGACATCCCTCGAATCGAATGCTTCCACGACGTTGCGTGCAGAATGATGAGCCCACCCGCGCCCAGGAGGAACAGGACTTTCGCAATGCCCATCAACACGTCGGAGTGCAGTGAGGGCACCATCATGCCCACGACGCAAAGGGCGGCCGAAATGACGATGCACATCTCGGGCCAGGTGATCCAGAAAAGCGATCGTCGGTGCTTCTTCATCTGATGTTCGATGTAATCCATTAACGGCGAGCCGTGCGCCGCCTCCTTGATCGATTCCCTTCGCAGATCCCCCAGGCGCTGACGTACAGCCAGCGTCACGGCGCCGAGATAGGCGGCCAGGGCCGTCACGAGGATGAGGAAGTCCATCTCACTGAAGCTCCCCGCCGGCATCTCGTGCGGGGCGACTTCCGCCGCCAGGAGTGCAAAGGGTGTCATGTCCGCAAAGAATAATGTCGTCAATCAGCGGCGATGGAACTTTTGTTCTCCCCGCGACACGCTCGTTTCGAAACGCCGAGCCGCTATAATTCTCCGCCCCGAAGGAAACCATCGAGCAGAAAGAGTAGCGACCTCATGACGTTGCAGCGGGATCAAGTCATCGCGGCCCTTCGAACCGTTCAGGACCCCGAGCTGTTCAAGGACATCGTCACGCTCAACATGGTCAAGGACCTGACCGTCGAAGGATCCAGCGTCGAGGTCACCGTCGAGCTCACCACGCCCGCCTGTCCCTTGAAGGAAACGATCGAGCGCGACGTCACCTCGGCGCTGAAGCGCATCGGCGCCGAGCACGTGAAGCTGAACATGACCGCCAACACCCGCGGCCCTGCCGGGCCTAAGCGCGATGCGCTGCCGCAGGTGAAGAACATCGTCGCCGTCGGCGCGGGCAAGGGTGGCGTCGGGAAGAGCACGATCGCCGTCAACCTCGCCGTCGGCCTGGCGCGCTGCGGCGCGAAGGTCGGGTTGATGGACGGCGACATCTACGGCCCGTCGATGCCGACCATGCTCGGCATCAAGGGTCAGCCGCCACAGGTGCGCGGGAACAAGATCGTCCCGTTCTTCGTGCACGGCATCCACTCGATCACCATCGGCGCGCTGGTCGAGCAGGACAAGCCGCTGATCTGGCGCGGGCCGATGGCGCACGGCGCATTCAAGCAACTCCTGCTCGACAACACCGACTGGCCCGAGCTCGATTACATGATCATCGACCTCCCGCCCGGCACCGGCGACGTGCCGCTGACACTGTGCCAGCTCGTCCCGCTCACGGGCGCGGTCGTCGTCGCCACGCCGCAGCAGGTCGCGCTCGATGACGCGATCCGCGCGGTTCACATGTTCCAGCAGCTCGGCGCGCCGATCCTCGGCGTGGTGGAGAACATGACCTCCGACGTCTTCGGGCGCGGCGGCGCTCAAGCCGCGGCGCAGCAGCTCGCGATTCCCTTCCTCGGGGAAGTCCCACTGGTTCCGGAACTCCGCGTCAACAGCGACGCCGGCAACCCCACGGCGAACTTCGAGACGAATCCGATCCTCAAGGAAGCGCTCGAGACGATCGTCGCGCACGTGGCGGGCGAGGTGAGCAAGCGCAATCTCCGCCCGGCGGGGCCGTCGCTGAATCTCAGCTAATATCCGGGCGCCTCGCCCGTGGTGAAGCGGCTATAGCGGCAAGTGCACGGGCGAGGCGCCCGTGCTACAAACATCAGCGATCATTCGTCGCGATGAACGGTCTGCGGTGAAAATGCCGGCAGGCATATCGCGATGTACTCCGCGCCTTCAGCGCCGGGCGTCGAATACTGCACCCACTCGCCGGCGCGCGCGACGGTCGCCTGACCGGCGTTCACGTCGATCGTGCCGCGCTCGTGCGTCACGCGCAGCATTCCCGCGAGCACGACGGTGAACTCATCGAACTCCGGCCGCTGCCCGGGCTCGACCCATCCGCCGGGGCTCTTCATCCGCGCGATGCTCAGCCGCGACTCCCTGGAGTTCACGCGGCCGATGAATTCGTCGATCAACTTCGGCTTATTGCCCGCCGCCTCGATGCGCG
Organism: Phycisphaerae bacterium; assembly: GCA_025936175.1. GTDB lineage: Bacteria > Planctomycetota > Phycisphaerae > Tepidisphaerales > Tepidisphaeraceae > JAICTV01. Next base: position 11,846 of record JAICTV010000130.1, on the reverse strand, counting down.
TCGCGCTCGGGATCAATGTTGGCATGGGCGCGGAGTGTACGAGCGAGTGGTTGGGAGGGCGAGGCTCCCGCCGAGCCGTGGTTGCGGACACCAATACCGGCTCGGCAGGAGCCTCGCCCTCGCGCATCGGGGCGCTCGTTTGCTCATTCACCGGAGGACAGGATCGGCAGCACGCCGCCGAACCCGCCGAGCGGGTCGCGCCGGACGCCCATCGTCGCCAGCATTAGCTGGAACAATTTGTGCTTCGCGCGTGCAATGATATTCCCCCCGGAAATTCTTATAAGCGCTCCCCTTCACCGCCGCCGGCCGCGACGCCGCCGGCGACGGAGACGACCGGCAGCGATTCCACGGGCGCTTCGAGCGGGACGAACCTGGCGACGACGAACGTCACGTCGTCGTGATACTTGCTCGAGCCGACGAAGGCGTCGAGCGCGCGCTCGAGCGCCGTTGCCACGTCGCGCGCCGACCCCTCGCCGCGGCGTGCGGCGGCGCGGATCACCTCGCGCACGCGCTCTTTGCTGAACATGTCGTGGCCGGAGTCGCGCGCCTCCCACACGCCGTCCGTGCCGATGAACAGCACGCAGCCCGGCTTGATGCCGATGTGCTGGAAGTCGCTGTAGTGGCAGGCGACCTCCACCCCGAGGATGAGGTCCGCGCCTTCGAGCTCGTGGAAATCGTCGGCCTCCGGGTCGTAGAGCAGCGCCGGGTCGTGGCCGGCGCTGGCCCAGCGGACGATGCCGTCGGCGGGTTCGACGATGAGCAGGAGCATGGTCATGAACAGGCCGTGGCGCGCGTCCCGCGCCAGCACGTCGTTGACGCGCGCCATGATCTGGCCGAGCGTCTCGTTGCCCAGCGCCGCGCTCGTGCGGACCGAGGCGCGGGCCGTCGCCATCAGCAGCGCCGAGCCGATGCCGTGGCCCATCACGTCGCCGACGGCGATGAACGCGCGGTCGTCGGGCAGATCCGCGACGTCGATGAAGTCGAGGTAGTCGCCGCCGGTCGATTCGCAGTAGCGGCTGTGGCCGATGATCTCCAGCCCGCGCACGCCGGGCGTGGTTTTCGGCAGAAGGCTCTGCTGAACGTGCGTGGCCAGCTCGAGCGATTTCTCCATCTCCATCCGCTCGCGCAGTCCGGCGGCCATGCGGTTGGTCTCGGCGGCGAGCTGCTGGAGCTCGCGCGCGCCTTCGAGTTCCAGCCGCGCGGCGAAATCGCCGGCGCCGATGCGCTTGACGTGCCGGCAGAGTCGGATGATCGGTCTGGAGATGCGGCGGGAGAAGACGACGCCGACGATGACCGCGCCGGCGACGGCAATCGCCGCGAGCCAGAGCGATCGCGTGCGCATCGCATGCGCCTGGGAGAGGAACGCGGACTCCGGCAGCACGGTGATCACCCGCCAGCGCGTGCCGGGGTACGGGGTAAATGCGGTGAAATTCGCCCGCGCGGCGCCGACGCCTTCGACTTCGATCGGCCGCGGCCCCAGTCCCCCGGACGGCATCGTCGCCGCCGTCGCCAGCGACGTCGTCGTCTGCGGCGCCCGTTCGGCGACGGCGCGGGCGAAGGCGGTGTTCGACGCCGCCAGCGAGATCCGCCTTCCGTCCGGCGACGTGACGGGCCCTTCGGAAGCGGCGATGAGATAGCCCTGATCGTCGACGATGAAGATCGCGCCCTTCGACGCGAAGGGCTGCCTGCGGAGGAAATCGCTCACGGCGCCGAGCGTGACGTCGATCGTCAGCACGCCGGCGAGCTTGCCCTTGACGACGATCTGCCGCGTGTAGCCGGTGCCGGTCTCCGTCGCGCCGCCCGCGTCGCCGAACCAGAAGTACGCCGGCGTCCAGGTCGCCTGACCGCTCTCGATGGCGGCGGTGTACCACGGTCGCGTGCGCGGGTCGTAGCGGTAGGTGCGGAGGGGATGATCGCGGTCGGCGGCGCCGTTGGGGAAGGCGCGCCATTCGACCGCCGCACAGTCGCGCGAGCCGTCGGCGATGCCCAGCTCCAGCCGGCCGTGGGCGCGCTGGAGATAGACCGCGTCGCCGTTGGGGTTGCCGAAGCAGATCGACGCGACGTCCGGCGCGGTCATCAGGTCATCGAACATCACCTGCTCCCACGCGACGAGATTGGTCGCTGAGAGCCGGCCCATCTCCAGCCGGCGGGCGTAGAGATCACTGAGGCGCATCGCGTGATGGATGTAGTTGGTGACTTCGCCGCCGACGCGCGCGGTGGCGGAGGTGATGAGCTCTTCGCCGAGCTGCTCGGAAATGTTTCGGCTGGTGAGGGCGGAGATGAAGAGCATCATCGTCGCGGCGGCGGCGATGGGGAGGACGACGATCAGCGTGACGAGGGTGCGGAGGGAGGGGAGCGGACGGTTCTCATCCCGGGGCGAAGCCCCGGGCTTTGCGCCGCGCTCGTGCGATGACACATCAACCACGCGCGCATGATAACGGCGCGCCGCGCGCTGACCCAACATGTCGTCCCCCTTCACTGACTCAAACTTGCCCGCGGGATTGCGAGCAGCTCATCCCATCGTGATCGCCTGGCTCGAGCACGCGTCCGCGCAGGCGTTGCAGTCGATGCACTCCTCGTCCTTGACCTTGGCGATGCTCGCCTCGTTCACGGCGATGGCGCTGGTGGGGCAGGTCTCTTCGCAGCTCTTGCAACCGGTGCACTCGGCTTCGTTGACAACGGCAGGCATGACTCGACTCCGTGTTAGGGGTTCAGGCCGATCAGAAGATAGTATAGTCCTTTAATCGGCTGAATCAAGCCGCCTGCTTCACTCCCGCGTCGCTTCGGGCGGCACGTGCGAAAGATCCGGTGCGATGAAATCCGCGCCGTTTTGCCGCAGCGTTTCCGCGGAGAAGCTGCTCGTGATCCCCAGGCACGTTGCGCCCGCGGCCTTGCCGGCGCGGACGCCGTTGGGCGCGTCTTCGACGACCAGACATCGCGCCGGATCCAGGCCCAGCCTCGCCGCCGCCAGGAGGAAGATCTCCGGGTCCGGCTTCTTGCGCTTCACGTCGTCGCCGGTAACGACAGCATCGACGTCGCCGCTGGCGATGCCGATCTCGGCGAGGTTGCCGCGCAGCTTGATCGTGTCGGCGCTGGTGGCGATGGCGGTTTTCAATCCGCGCGAACGACACGCTCGGACGAATCCGACTGCCCCGGGCAGCGGTTTGAGCTTGCCGCGGATGATCTCGAGATAGATCGCGTAGGTCGTCTCCTTGTCGCGCGGCATCGTGAGCGCCACGCCGTACTTCTCGGCGACCCCGCCGATGAACCGGTCCTCGCCGGTGCCGACGAACGGCATGAAATCTTCCTTCTTGACCGCGAGGTGATAGACCCGCTCGAACATGAGGCGTGCGGCTTCGGCGATGAAGGGCTCGGAGTCGCACAGGACGCCGTCCATGTCGAAGATCACGCCGAGGGGGGCAGCAGAAGTGGACATCGTGGCAGCAGTTTATGCCGGGATCGCCCTGAGGCGAGGCGTTGGGTTCGTTTTGCGCAATCGATGTTTTTGTTGCATGGTGTTGCACCAGGTTGCATCCGGTTGCACCGCGGGCGGCCGCGCAGCACTTCAAACCCGTTCAATTGTCAAAGAGCGGGTTCTCCTGATTCCTGCGCGATTGCAGAAACGTGACGACGAAACTGCAACGCCGCGGGCGCGACGGCGCGATTCCGCCGGAAAACGCGGGCAAAATATTTCGGATGGTGAGATTTGTGACCAAAAGCGGTTGCAGCTTTTCGCGCGCAGTCAGTGCTGGTGCCCGCCCGGGCCGTGGACGTGGCCGTGTTCGAGCTCGGCGGCGGTGGCGTCTCTCACATCGACGACCTTGACGTCGAAGTTGAGCGTCTGACCTGCGAGCGGGTGGTTTGCATCCACCGTGACCTGATCGTCTTCGACGCCGACGACGGTGATGACGCGCGGGCCGGCGGGGGTGTTGGCCTGGAACTGCATGCCCGGCTCGATGTTCTGGGCGCCGCCGAACGCGGTGCGCGGGACGGCCTGAATCATGCGGTCGTCGCGGTCGCCATAGGCGTCGGTGGGCTTGATCGAGACGTTGAGTTGATCGCCCCGGCCCTTGCCTTCGAGCGCGCTCTCGAGGCCCGGGATGATGTTGCCGGCGCCGTGCAGGTAGGCGAGGGGCTCGCGGCCGCTGGAGGAATCGAGCACCTTGCCCCCGTCGTCCGTGAGGGTGTAATCGATGCTGACGACCTTGTCCTTGGCGATGTTCATGGCGCGGCGTCCTTTCGTTGAGCGCGAAAAATCGAGCTTAGGTCACGCCGGCCGGGTGTGGCAACCTTTGAAAACGCGTTCACGACACCGGCGGCGGGAGGCGGACGCTGCTGATCATGTGATCGCACTGTCGCATCGATTCCAGCACCGATCGCTCGGCGGCGCGTTTCTCCTTGCACGCGAACCAGGCGGCGACCATGCCTTCGGGGCAGTGGCGGTACCAGACGCGGACGAAGTCGCTCTCGGCGCGAAACGATTCGCCGCCCGCCAGGCACGTGTCGCAGTATTCCTTGGCGCGATCGATGCCGGGCGGGTTGACGTCATATCCGCTGGCGGCGACGGCGGCGGCCATGCAGACCTCGTGCGACGGCGGGCCTTTCACCGCTTCGCCCGGGAGCAGGACGATCTCGAAGACGCCCACGCCGCTGGCGGGGCGGGCGACGATGCGACCCTCCAGCGGATAGAACCGCCAGCCCGACGCCGCGTTGAGCGCAACCATCCCGAGATCGATCCGCGAGCTTCCGCTCTTGGGGGCGGACGATTCATCGGTCGGCGGCGAAGACGGGTCGGAGGAAGACGTCTCGGGCGGCGGGGGAGATTTTCGGGGATCGCGCGACGCCACGGCGCGCAGCAGCATACCACAGGAAACGGCAACGTTACTTCGCCCGTTCAAGCAGCCACTTCCGCGCGGTCTCCAGCACGGTGTCTTTGCCGGCGGCGAGGTCCTTCGCGTTGCAGCGCACCGGCACATCCGGTTCGAGCCCGCGACCTTCGATCGGCCGGTCGAGGAAGCCGGTGTACGGCTTGACCGGGACGATCACCTTGTAGAGCCCGTTGGTCAGCGTGTACTCCTCCTTGCGCGAGGATGCGCCGGCGGTGGCGCTGCCGAACGTGCGGGCGCGGTTTTTGGCGACAAACCAGCTCGCCCAGCCTTCGGCGGCGCTGACCGTCCGCTCGTCGAGCAGCAGCGCGATCGGCCCCGTGAAGCGCGGGCGCGTCGGCTCGGTATTGTCGTCGGGATCGAAGTTGCGGCAGGCGCGATCGGCGTCAAATCCGCCGCCGCTGTTGCCGCGGACGTCGATGATCAGGCCTTTGACGTGGCCGAGCTGTTTGAGCGCTGCATCGAGCTGCTCCGGCAGCTCGCCGCGGATTCGGCGGACGTAGATGTAGCCGGTCTGGTCGTCCAGCTTCTTCGGCTCGACGGCGCCGGAATCATCGACGCCCGCGATGGGGACCGGCAGTCGCGGCAGATATCGCCCGCCGACGCTCGCGGGCAGCTTGAGCGATTGCTTCTCGCCGCTCGGCGTCTCCACTTCCAGCGTCACCTCATCGCCCTGATTCGGCTGAGCGCAGAACATGTGGACGGCGTCGTAGGTGAGATAGCGGTCGCTCGAGTATCCGTTCCACGTGCTGAGCAGCCGCTTGAATTGATCGATCACCTCCGCGGCGGGTTTGCCGTTGACGCTGAGGATCGTCGTGCCGATCGCGATCCTGTCTTTCGCACTCCCGTTGTCATCGACGTGGTAGACCACCGGTTTGCCGCGATCGTCGAGGATGCAGGCGAAGCCGGGATCGTACTGCGGGAATTCAGCGACGCGCGGGATCTTCGCCGTCCCTTCGATGAGCTGCGCGTGCGTGTCGCGGAGCCGGGCGACGAGTCGCAGGCAGAGCCGGCCGAAGTCGGCATCGCTCCTGATGTCCGCGACCTTGGGGAGTAGTTCGTCACCCACCTTCTTCCAGTCGATCTGTTTCATCTCGAAGCAGGGGTATGCGGCGCCGAGGTGCTCGTAGAGGTCGTTGAAAGCGGCGGCGTAATCCTTCTCCGAGGGGTTAGTCGTCGAGAAACGTTCCGGGTGCGGCGGGTCTTCAGCAGTGATAGCGCGATAGAGCTCGACGGCGCGGCGCGCCTGCTCGGAATTCGGATCCTTCCAGTATGGCTCGAACAGCGCCGCGAGCCTCGCCGGCGTGGCCGACTTCAGCGACCACGCGACGCGACTCACGTCGTTCGAATCGTGCTCGACGATCGCGCTGTCGAGCATGGCGGCGATGACCTCGTCGCTCGGATTGCGAACGGTCGAGAGTCCGAAATAAAGCGCGAAGTGACGCACGCGCTGCTCCGGATCCTTGCGAAGTTTCAAGGCGAGATCGATCGCCTTGGCGTTCTGCTTCTCCGCCGACCAGACCCAGCGATTGCCCGTCACCCGCGCGACCTCCCAGCGCACGCGCCAGTCCGGATCGTTGGCGGCGACGGCGAACGCATCGAGCATCGAATCGTCGAGGTCGGACAGCAGGTAGGGCGTCGAGTAGATCGTCCGCATCGTCTCCTGGCGGGCGCGCGAGTCCCCCTCGGTCAGTTGCTTCGCGAGCACCGGCTGAAGCTTGAGATGCTCGGCCTTGCGCTGGGCAACCAGCTCGTCGATCTTCGCCTTGAGCGCGACGAAACGATCACCGTTCGGCGGCTCTTTGCCGGTGGCTTCCTTCCAAATCTTGTAAACGACCCACGCGACTTTGGGTTTAGACGCGATCGCGTCGTTGCCCCAGTACGGCTCGCACAGCGGCTCGATCTTGTCCGCCGGAACGCGTTTCAGCGCCCACGCGATGCGGCCGTGAAGATTGCCGTCGTAATCATCCTCCATCGCCGCGGCCGCGAGCATCGCCTTGATCGTGTCGTCGCTCTGCTCGCGAACGGTGGACAGGCCGTAGTAGATCGCGTTGTAACGGACTTCGTGATCGCGGTTGCCTGCCAGCTTGATCGCGATGGCGATCATCCGCGGGTCCTGCTCCTTGGCGGACCAGATGAAGCGATTGAGCGCCGTCTTGCAAAGCTGCGCCTGGACGATCGGCGAGGCTTCCGCCGCGCATTTGGTCAGCGCATCGGCGAGCCCGTCGTCGAGGACGATCGTCTCGTCGCGCAGGACCGCATCGAGGGCGGTGGTGCGCTCGTTCGGACTGCCGGTGGTGAGGTTCGCGATGAGTTGAGAGCGATCGGTTGCGCGGGCGGAGCCGATGAGTGCGAAGATGAGAAGGGCGATGGCGACCGGGCGAGGCATGGGTCAGCTCCTTCGCGGAGAGAAGGCAGCAAATCATGCACGGCGGGCGGCTTCAAGGACTGAGCGCTCAAAAAAGAAGGGCATGCTGAGGTACTCCGAAGCATCCAGGTTAGGTGGCGCAGATGCTTCGGAGTACCTCAGCATGACAAAGATTTCGAGTTCCGCCCGAATCTAAACGTCCAGCTCATCCGCCTCTTCGGCGCGCTCCATGATGAAGCGGAAGCGGGCGGATGCGTCCTTGCCCATCAGCTCATTGATGACGCGATCGGTCTCCAGCGCGTCGGAAATTTCGACCCGCAGCAGGCGACGCGTCTTTGGATTCAGCGTCGTCTCCCACAGCACCTTCGGCATCATCTCGCCAAGACCTTTGAATCGTGTGATCTCCGGCTTGGCGTTGCCCCTGGTGTGCTGCTTGAGGATGCGCTCCTTGTCGGCGTCATCCGCGGCCCAATACGTCTCCTTGCCGATGTCCACGCGATAGAGCGGCGGCATGGCGATGAAGATCCGGCCGGCGTCGATGAGCTGACGCATGTTGCGGAAGATGAACGTCATCAACAGCGTGGTGATGTGATGACCGTCGCTGTCGGCGTCGGCGAGCAGGATCACGCGGTGGTAGCGAAGCTTCGCCGGATCGCAATCCGGTCCGCAGCCGCAGCCCAGGGCGGTGACGAGATCGGCGATCTCGCGGTTCTCCAGGATCTTGGCGAGCGACTGGCCTTCGGTGTTCAGCACCTTGCCGCGCAGGGGGAGAATCGCCTGCGTCGTGCGATCGCGGCCCTGCTTGGCGCTGCCGCCGGCGGAATCGCCTTCGACGATGAACAGCTCGCTCTGGTCGCGGCCGTTGCTCGAGCAGTCTGCGAGCTTGCCGGGGAGATTCAATCGCCCGGCCGTCGCGGTCTTGCGGCTGATGCTCGCGCTCGCCGCGCGCGACGCCTCGCGGGCGCGGGCGGCGATGATGATGCGGTTGACGATCGTCTCGGCGACGGTGCGGTTGCTGTTGAGCCACTGCTCGAGCACCGGGCGCACCGCGCCGTCCACCATCGACTGCATCTCGGGGTTGTTGAGGCGGTCTTTCGTCTGTCCCTGGAACTGCGGGTCTTCGGCGAACACCGAGAGCACGCCGATGACGCCTTCGCGGATGTCCTCGGCGGCGAGGGTCACGCCGCGCGGCGTGAGGTTGTGCGTCTCGATGTAGTTGCGGATCGCTTTGAGCACGCCCGCGCGCAGACCGTTCTCGTGCGTGCCGCCGCTGCTGGTGGGGATGCCGTTGACGTAGCTCTTAAGCAGTTCTTCGGTGGCTTCGGTCCAACTGAAGCACATTTCCAGCCGCACGCCGTTCACTTTTTCCAGCACGAACGGCTGCTCGTGAACGGGCTTGGCGTTTTTCTCCGCGAGGATCTTCTTGAGGAACGCGAGGATGCCTTCCTCGTGCTTGAAGACTTCCTTTTTGCCGCTGAGCTCATCGTTCCAGACGACCTTCAAACCCTTGTGGATGTAGCTGGCGACTTCGAGGCGCTCGCGGATCGTGTCGGGGTTGAACTCGGTCTTGGGAAAGATCGTCGGATCGGGATGGAAGAAGATGGTCGTCCCGCTCCCGCGCGCCGACCCATTCTTTTTGAGCTTGCTGACCGCCTTGCCCTGGCGGAATTCCATCTCCCACTCATAGCCGTCGCGTCGGATGGTGGCGACGAGCTTCTTCGCCAGCGCGTTGACGACCGATGCGCCGACGCCGTGCAGTCCGCCGGAGGTCTTGTAGTTCCCGCCCTGACCGTTATCGAATTTTCCGCCCGCGTGCAGCGTGCAGAGGATGATCTCCAGCGCCGGCTTCTTGTGCTTGGGGTGCAGATCGACCGGGATGCCGCGGCCGTTGTCGCTGACGGTGATGCTCGAGCCGTCCTTGTGCAGCGTGACCTCGATGCAGTCCGCGTGGCCGTTCATCGCCTCGTCGACCGAATTGTCGAAGATTTCCCAGACGAGGTGATGCAGCCCGGCCGATCCCGTCCCGCCGATGTACATGCCCGGGCGCTTGCGAACGGGGTCGAGCCCTTCGAGGACGGTGATGCTGGAGGCGTTGTACGATTTGGTTGCGACTGCGCTCATACTTTTTCCGCTTCCTGGACTGGTGAAGTAGAGTTCAATTGATGCAGAGCCGCGTCGTGATCCAACGACTTCGACAGGAAGGCTGGATCCTTGCCCGCGTGTCCGGGAGCCATCATCAGTTTGTGCACCCCGAAAAGCGTGGCCGCCGCGTTACGGTGGTGCACCCGAAGAAAGACCTGAACATCAAGACTCTCCGGAGTATCATGAAGCAGGCCGGCTGGGAGCACTTATGACCTTTCTTGTTGCCATTCATAAAGACCCGGACAGCAGCTACGGCGTCTCGGTGCCGGATCTTCCCGGTTGCGTGACCGCCGGTGACACCATCGAGGAGGCGTTGCTGATGGCTAAAGATGCTATCGAGCTCCACCTCGTCGGCATGCTTGACGACGGACTTGAGCTTCCCGACCCGAGCGACGACATCGAACGGCTGCGCAAGCTTCCTGACTTTGTCGACGCCGCACTATGGGGCGCCGTGCGCGTTGAGCTGGATTGGAAACGACCTTCTACCACGGCTGCTTAACCTTCCAGCGGCGGGGGGGCGCCGACCGGTTCGTAAATCACTTCGACGATCTGCCCGCGGGAGACGAACTCGTTGCCCTTTCCGCCGCGGCCGGTGACGCGATAGCGGCCGGTGTTGAGGCGTTGTTCGCCGCCCATGCTCGTCTTGACGGTGAGCGTGTCGCGGTCACTCGTGGCGGTGATGGCGGCGAGGAGCTTGTCTGCTTTATCGAGCTTGATCAGCAGCACGCCTTTGCCGGGGCCGGAGAGGAAGTTGATCTCGTCGGCGCGGGCGACGATGACGCGGCGGTTTTGACTCGCGGCGATGACGGTCTCTTCGCCGGTGATGACGCTGGCCATCACCACTTCGGCGCCGTCCTTCGGCCGCGCGAATCGCCGGCCGGAGCGCGTTGAGACTTCGCGGAACGTGTCCAAGCCGAAGCGGAGGGTGTAGCCGTCGCTGGTGACGGCAAGACCGTGAAGATTCGGCGCTTCGTCCGGCTTCTTCTCGTTCACTTTTGTCGCCTTGGGCGGCGCGACGCGATCGTCCAGCGACGCGGCCCCGACGATCCGCTCGCCGTCCTTGGTCTTGAACAGCTTCTGAATCGGCTCGCCGTAACCGGTGGTCGCGGGGATGTCGATGATGCGGCAGGTGTACGCGGTGCCGAAGCTGCTGAAGAAAGTGATGGTCGCTCGCGTCGAGCCCGCGACGAGGGCGAGGATGCGATCGCCTTCACGCAGCCGCGTCGTCTCCGGGTTGATCTCCTTCTGCCGCTTCACCCAGCCGTCGGCGGTGACGAGAACGTGATTGTCCTCCGCGACGATGAAGTCCTCGGCCGTGTATTCGGCGTCGTCCGCGGCTTCGATGAGCGTGCGGCGTTTGTTCTTCGGCTCCTTGCCGTACGTGCGCGCCAGCTCCTCGATCTCGTGCTTGACGATGCCCCAGCGGCCTTTGGCTTCTTCTTCCTCCAGCAGCTTCTTGATCTCGCGCGAGCGTTTGTTCTTCTCATTCAGCTCATCGAGGATCAGGTTGATCTCGAGTTTCGCCAGGCGGTAGAGCTTGAGCTCGAGGATGTCATCCACCTGTTCCGGATCGAGTCCGTCATCCTTCGGCTTGCGCGGGCCGTGCGGCGCGACGCCGTACTTCTTGAGGATGCGCTGTGCCGCATCCGATTTGCCATCGCTGCCGCGGATGATCTTGATCAGGTCGTCGAGGATGTCGAACGCGAAGGCGAAGCCTTTGAGCGTGTGGATGCGCTTGCGGAGCTGCTCCAGCTCGTGCGTCAAACGCTTGGTCACTACTTCGAGTCGGAACATCAGGAAGTGGCGGAGGATTTCCTTCAGCCCCAGCCGCTCCGGCCGGCCGACTTCGGGATTGTCCGTCGGCACCAGGCACGTGAGGTTCACGTTGAAGTTCGTCTGCAGCAGCGTGTGGCGGAAGAGGAAGGCCATCACCTTGTCGATGTCGGCGTCCTTCTTCAGTTGCAGCTCGATGCGGACGTCTTCGGTGCTGATGTCTTTGACATCGAGCAGCAGCGGCATCTTCCGGCTGATGACGATTTGCGCGATCGCCTCGACCAGTTCCGCCTTGTTCACGCCGTAGGGGATGCTGGTGATGTAGATGACCTGTGCCGCGCGCGTGGCGGCGGCTTTCTCCCACGTCGCGCGCATGCGGATGGCGCCCTGGCCGGTCTTGTAGATCTCGCGCAGCTCATCGCGCGAATTGAGCACCTGCCCGCCGGTGGGGAAGTCGGGCCCGCGGACGGCGTCGTTCGCGACGAGCTGGTAATCCTTGATTTCCGGATCGTCGAGGACTTTCAGCAACGCGTTGCACACTTCGCCGAGGTTGTGCGGTGGGATGCTCGTCGCCATGCCGACGGCGATGCCGGTGCTGCCGTTGACCAGCAGGTTCGGCATGCGGCTCGGCAGGACGACGGGCTCTTCCTTCGTGCCGTCGTAGTTCGGGCGGAAGT
>JAICTV010000026.1 GCA_025936175.1 Phycisphaerae bacterium | reverse complement strand
TCTATCGCGCGCCAACTGGATTCGCCGGCGCGATGCGATTGCCGCAGCGCCCATCCACGTGGTCGGCACGAGCCACTGGATCGCCGCCGAGGCGAAACGTTCATCGCTCTTCGGCAAGTTCCCGATCAGCGTGATTCCCAATGGTCTCGACATCGAAGAATTCGTCCCGCGCGACAAAGGCTTCAGCCGCGACCTGTGGAATATCCCGCGCGGTGCGAAGGTCGTGCTCTTCGCGGCGGAATCTGTCGCGAACGTGCGCAAAGGCTTCCGTCATCTCGCCGACGCCGTCGCGGGGATCAGCGGCATCGAGAATCTCCTGCTCGTCTCCGTCGGTGGTGGGAAATGTGAGCTTCCGGCGGGCCTGCGGCACCTGTCGCTCGGGAAGGTGAACAACGATCGGATGCTCTCCACGATCTACTCAGCCGCCGACGTGTTCGTCATCCCGTCGCTGCAGGAATCGTTCGGGCAGACGGTGATCGAGTCGCTCGCCTGCGGCACGCCGGTCGTCGGCTTCGCCTCGGGCGGGATCCCCGACATGGTTCGGCCGGGGCAGACGGGCTGGCTCGCGGCCACGGGCGACACGCAGGCGTTGCGCGAGCGCATAGTCGTCGCGCTGCGCGATGACGCGGCGCGAACGTCGATGGGCAAAGAATGCCGGCGCGTCGCAGTCGAGGAGTACTCGATCGAAGTGCAGGCCCGCGCGTATACGAAACTTTATGAGACGTTGTTAGCGAAATCACATAGCCCGGCGTTCACGCCGGGGCATTTCGTGACGGCTACAAACGCCCCGCCGCAAGCGGCGGGCTAAATGAGAACGATGAAATCCATTCGTCGTTTGGTCCGATTTAATTCATACAGATGTCGCTCCCGCGCATTTCCATCGTCACGCCCAGCTACAACCAGGGACAATACCTGGAGCAGACGATTTCGTCCGTCCTCGACCAGGGCTACCCCAACCTCGAGTACATCATCTGCGACGGCGGAAGCACCGATAACTCGGTCGAGATCATCAGGAAGTACGAGAAGCACCTGACCTGGTGGTGCAGCGAGAAGGACCGCGGCCAGAGCCACGCGATCAACAAGGGCTTCGAGCACGCCAGCGGCGATCTGTACGCGTACATCAACAGCGACGATTACTTTCTGCCCAAGGCGTTCGATCGCGTCGCGCAGGCGTATCAGGACGGTGGAAGCTTCATCGTCGGCTGGTCGCAGTACCTCGAACCCAGCGGCGATTTTCGCCCGTACCCGGTTCAGCTCCACTCCGAGCCGAGCGACTGGCTGATCAGAAATCCGATCCCGCAGCAGTCGAGCTTCTGGGCGTCGTCGCTGTGGAAGCAGCTCGGGCCGTTCCGCGAAGAGCTGCACTACAGCTTCGACTACGAGTACTGGCTGCGGCTGAAGTTCAAGGCGGGCGTCGGGCCGCACGTCGTGCACCAGTGCCTGGCGATCTTCCGCCTGCACGGCGCGAGCAAGACCATGTCCGGCGAGACGCCGTTCGAGAAGGACGATCGGGCACTTGTGAATGAGTACATGGCGTACCTGCCGTGGCACGAGCGGCGGATCGTTCGCGCGGCGCACCGACGACAGCGCGCGCGCAACAACCGCAAGGCCGGCTGGGCGGCTCTGAAGCGAAAAGATTTGGCCGAGGCGCGCAAGCGCGCGTGGAAGACGATGTCCAACGCCTTCACCTCGATTGAATCGTGGCGGCTGATGTACTGCGCACTGCGGGGGCACTAGGGTCATGGCGGAAACAGCTCCTGCCATCTCGGTCGTCATGCCCGTGTACAACGGCGCCGCGTACCTGCAGGCGTCGATCAGCAGCATCCTCGCGCAGACGTTCGAGGACTTCGAATTTCTCATCGTCAACGACGGCTCGACCGATCGCTCGGCGAAAATCCTGGACGACTTCGCCCGCCGCGACGGACGCATCAAGCTGATCGCGCGTCCGAACACCGGCATTGTCGGCGCGCTCAACGATGGGCTTGCGAAAGCGCGCGGCGAGTTTGTCGCCCGGATGGATGCGGACGACGTTTCCTATCCCAGCCGCTTCGCCAAACAGATTGAATATCTCCGGCCCCACCGCGACTGCGTCGCGCTCGGCAGCCGCGTGATCGGCATCGATCCGTACGGCTGCGAGCTGTTCCGCTCCGAGCACAAGCTCGCGCACGAGGAGATCGACAAGGAACTCCTCAATGGCGTCGGCTGGGCGATCGTCCATCCGGTCGCGATGATGCGCCGCGATGCGATCGAGCGCGTCGGCGGGTATCGAAAGCAGTGGCAGTGGGTCGAGGACCTCGACCTGTTCCTTCGCCTGGCGGAAATCGGCAAGCTTGCAAACCTTCCGGACTTGCTGTTGAGTTATCGACAGCACACCGAGAGCATCAACCGCACGCGAGCCGATCAGCAGGCGAAGCTGGCGGACGCCGCGGTGCGCGAGGCGTACAACCGCCGCGGGCTCAGTGTCCCGTCGGGCTGGAAGTTCACCCCGAAACCCAAGCCGAGCAAAGACGTACAGCTTCGGGCGTGGGCGTGGCGCGCCTTGCTCAACGGCAACGTCGCCGTGGCGCGCAAGCACGCGGTGGCGCTGTGGCGGGCCGCCCCGCTGTCGAAGGAGTCCTGGCGCACGCTCGCGTGCGCGATCCGTGGTTATTGAAGGGATGCATGGATGCACGGGCACACATTGATTGTCAGGTACTCCGAGGGATCTCGGATGCCAAACAGCGTCCGAGATCCCTCGCGGAGTCCCGCTCGGGATGACAATTCTTCGCCGCACGCGAAGCAGTTGGAGTGAGAACGGAATCGTGGCCAGCGGCAACGGAAAACTTCCCGCCATCTCGGTAGTCATGCCGGTGTACAACACCGAGGACTACCTCACGCCCGCGGTCGAGAGCATCCTCGCGCAGACCTTCAGCGATTTTGAGTTCATCATCCTCGACGACGGCTCGAGCGACCGCTCCGTCCACATCATCCGCGAGTACGCGGAGGCGGATGAACGGATCCGATTCTTCCCGCTCGAGCATCGCGGCTACGTGAGTCTCCTCCGTCGCGGCCTGAACCATGCCCGCGGCGAGTTCGTCGCGCGGATGGACAGCGACGACATCTCGATGCCCGAGCGCTTCGAGAAGGAGATCGAGTACATGCGGATGCACCCCGAGTGCGTCGCGCTGGGCACGCGCGTGGTGCTGATCGACCCGTACGGCTCGCGCGTCGAGAAGCCGACGCACAAGACGACGCACGAGGAGATCGAAGCGGAGCTGCTCAACGGCGTCGGCTGGGCGATCGTGCATCCGACCGTGATGATGCGGCGCGATGCGCTCTTGAAGGTCGGCGGTTATCGCGAAGATCTCATGGTCAGTGAAGATCTCGACCTGTTCCTCCGCCTCGCGGAAGTCGGCAAGCTCGCAAACCTGCCCGACGTGCTGCTTCAGTACCGCCAGCATTTGCAGAGCGTGAACTACACGAAGTACGAGCAGCAGAAGGCGGTGAAAAAGCAGATCGTCGCCGACGCCTACAAGCGCCGGAAGCTGCCGATGCCGGGCAACTGGACGTTCCGCGAGCGGAAACTTTTGCCGCACCCCGAGCAGTACCGGCGCTGGGGCTGGGCGGCGTTGCGGAGCGGGAATCTGAACGTCGCGCGGCGGCATGCGCTGAGCGCGATCCGGCAGGCGCCGATGTCGATCGATACGTGGCGATTAACCGTCTGTGCGATTCGTGGAAGGTAGTTTGAGAGAAATGCGCGTCGCTTACGCCAACGCTCGGTTTCGCCCTGACAGCCACGACGGCGCCAATGCGCACGTGCGGCAGTTCGTGCAGAACACGGTGGCGCTCGGGCATGAGGTGTGGATGTGGCCGGGCGTGGCGCATCCGCTGACCAAGCCGCTGCCGGGCAAGCGCTTCGCGCGGACGCTCAAGCTGCGCGACATGGATTTGATCTACATACGCGTCGAGCACGATCTGCCAAACCCATGCACCTGGACGCTCGGCCCGACGCGCGCGCTGCTCGGAAATCCGCTGATGGTGTGGGAGTTCAACACCGTGCCTGAGTACGGCGAGTATCGCAAGCTCACGCCGCAGCAGGTGCAGAAGAACATCGACGGGTTTCGTCACTTCGGCAAAGGGTGCGATCTTGCTGTTTGCGTCTCGCAGCACCTGTCCGATTACGTACACAAAAACCTCGGCATCGCGCGGACGCTGACGGTGCCGAACGGATCAGATCCGGATCTGTACAAGCCCGATGCGCCGGTTGTGCCGCGCTTGCAGCATCGCGATGCGAACAGCTTCAACGTGCTGTGGATCGGCAGCGCGTACGTCGCGTGGCACAATTTCAAATTGCTCGCCGACGCGGCGTCGCTCATCTGGCAGCGCGGGAACCGACAGGACATTGTGTTCCATCTGATCGGCCAAGGCATGAACCAGATGCGCGACATGCCGCCGAACGTGCATTACTACGGCGTCGAGGATTACGAGAAGCTGCCGCAGTGGATGAGTGCGATGGATGTGGGCTTGTGTCTCTATCGCCGCGGGCCGGCGGATTATTCGTCGCCGCTGAAAGTATTCGACTACATGTCGAGCGGGCTGGCGGTGGTAGCGACGGATCAGCCGCAGACGCGGATGCTGCTCAACGAGCTCCAGACGCCGGAGTTGCTGATGTCGCCCGACGATCCGGCAGGACTGGCCGATGCGCTGGAGAAACTGGCGAGCGATCGGCAGAAGACGAAGGCGATCGGCCGGCGCGCGCGGGAGCTGAGCGTCAACAAGTACACCTGGCGGCGGGCGGTGACTGACACATTCGCCGAGATCGAGAAGCTGCTGGCAACGCGTGGTCGTCAAGGAGTAAAGGCAGCGCTTTGATTCTTTCGTAGCATGGGCGTCTCGCCCATGCGTTCTTGAAGCAGCTGGTCGTCGGACAGGCATGGGCGAGACGCCCATGCTACGGAAAGATGCCACTCATCAGCGTCATCATCCCGATGCGGAACGCCGAGCCGTTCGCCAAGGCGGCGGTGGAGTCGGCGCTGGCGCAGGAGGACGTCGAGCTTGAGGTGATCGTCATCGACGACGGCTCGACGGATCGATCCGCCGATGTTGTGCGGTCGATCGGCGATCCGCGCATCCGCGTCATTGCCGGTCCGCAGAAGGGAATCTCCGCCGCGTTCAACACCGGCCTCGCCGAAGCGCGCGGCGAGTTTCTCGCCCGCTGCGACGCGGATGATCTTTATCCGCCCCGCCGGCTCCAGTGGCAGCTCGACTTCCTCCTCGAGCATCCGGAATTCGCCGCGATCAGCGGGGCGTTCACCACCGTCGACGCGCGCGGCAAGACCATCGCCGAACAGAAGACCGCCGGCGCCGGCGATGTGACGGCGGAGCTTCGCGGCGGGCGTGGCCGGTCGCACGTGTGCGCCTACCTCTTCCGCACCGAGCCGCTCCGCCAGCTCGGCGGCTGCCGCGAGTTCTTCGTCACCGCCGAAGACGTCGACCTCCAGCTCCGCCTCAGCGAAATCGGCCGCGTCTGGTACAACCCCAGGCCCGCTTATCTCTATCGTCTGCACGATGCATCCATTACGCACGTGCAGAAGTCGAACGAGCGCGCGTTCTTCGAAAAATGTGCCCGCGAGTTTCAGCAGCAGCGGCTGACGCGCGGACAGGATGATCTTCAGCTCGGCAATCCGCCGGAAGTGCCGAAGTCGAAAGAGTCCGGCGCGACCAGCTCGCGCCAGCAGATCCAGCGCATCCTTCTCGGCCAGGCATGGGCGGCTCACAGCGCCGGACAGAAAGGCGAAGGCGTGAAGCTCGGGCTGCGCGCATGGCTGACCAACCCGCTTCGACCCAGCGTCTGGCGGAGCGTCATCGCGCTCATCCTCAAACAACCGCAGAAGGCGTAGCATCCCCTCGTGCGCATCACGTTCGTGCTGAATCACGTCAACCTCAACGGCGGCATCCGCGTCATCGCGATCTATGCCGAACGGTTGAAGAAGCGCGGTCACGACGTCGTCGTCGTCACGCGTCCGCGGCCGGCGCCGTCGATGAAGGAGCGCGTCAAGTCGCTCGTCAAAGGGAACGGCTGGCCCGTCGATCCGAATACCTTGGCGGATCACTTCGACAACGTGGACGTTGATCTGCGCGTGATCGACTCGCGCCGGCCGATCGAGGATCGCGATGTGCCGGATGCGGATGTCGTGATCGCAACGTGGTGGGAAACCGCGCCCTGGGTCGCCGCGCTGTCGCCCGCGAAAGGCGCCAAGGCGTACTTCGTCCAGGACTTCGGCGCCAACGTCGGCCAGCCGATGGATCAGCTCATCGCCACCTGGCGGCTGCCGATGCACCACATCGTGATTTCGCATTACATCCGCGATCTGGTGAAGCAGCACGTGCCGGAGCGCGCGGATGAGCGTGAGACGAGTTACGTTCCCAATGCGGTCGATCTGGAGCAGTTCCGCTCGCCGCCGCGCGGCAAGAATCTCACCGCCGTCGTGGGCACGATTTATTCGCGATCGCACTTCAAGGGCGCAGATATCGCCATCAAGGCGTGCGAGATCGCCAAAGAAAAGTTACCGGACCTGAAACTGATCGGCTTCGGCCAGCACGATAAGAGTAAAGACGTGCCGCTGCCGTCGTGGGCGAGCTTCCGCAGCCGCATTCCGGACGATCAGTTGCGTGACGTTTACGCGTCGTGTGATGTGTGGCTATTTCCGCCCCGCAAAGAGGGTTACGGCTTGCCGATCCTAGAAGCTTTCGCCTGCCGTACGCCGGTGATCGCAACTCCCGCGGGCGCCGCGCCTGAACTGATGGCCGGCGGCGGCGGGTTCCTCGTCCCGCATGAAGATCCGCACGCGATGGCGGAGGAAATCGTCAAAGTTTGCTCATTATCCGATAATGAATGGCGGCGAATATCGGAGTCCGCGCTGGCAACGGTGTCCGGCTATAGTTGGGACGACGCGACTGACCGTTTTGAAGCGGCGCTTCAAACGGCAATGACGAATGACGAAACCAATAACGAATCAATGACGAAGCCCGAATGACGAGTGGTCGTCATCATCGTTCGTCATTCGTCATTCCTTCGTCATTCTGATTTCGTGATTCGGATTTGAACCTATGGGTTTTCTCGTTCCATTCACGCTCTTCGGCTGGATCCCCTTCGTCCTGTTCCTCTTCCTAGTCCTCCCTCCGCGCCGCGCGGTCATTGCGGCCTTCCTTATTGCCTGGCTCTTCCTCCCCATGGCGGGCTATCAGGTCAAAGGGCTTCCGGACTACACGAAGATGTCCGCGACGTGCCTGGGCGTGATGATGGGCGCGGCGCTGTTCGACACAGATCGCCTGCTGGGCTTTCGTCCGAAATGGGTTGACCTCCCGATGGGCCTTTGGTGCACCTCGGTGATGGTCTCATCGTATCTCAACGGCCTGGGGCTCTACGACGGCTGCTCGGAGATCGTCAAGCAGACGATCACGTGGGGCCTGCCCTACCTGATCGGTCGCGTCTATTTCAGCGACCTTGAAGCCATCAGGGAACTCGCGGTCGGCATCTTCGTCGGGGGTCTTGTCTACGTCCCGCTCTGCTGGTTCGAAGTGCGAATGAGCCCGCAGCTTCACCTGTGGATCTACGGCTTCCGCCAGCACAGCTTCGCCCAGCAGATGCGCGACGGCGGCTACCGCCCGCTGGTGTTCATGCAGCACGGTCTGATGGTCGCGATGTGGATGGCGATGACGTCGATGATCGGCGTGTGGCTCTGGAAGGCCAGGACCGTCCGCCAGATCTGGGACATGCCGATGTCGTGGCTCGTTCCCGCGATGATCTTCACCGTCTACATCTGCAAGTCGAAATACGCGGCGCTGCTGTTCGTGGCGGGACTCGGAACGCTCTATGCCGCGCAGTTCACGAAGATCCGCTGGGTCGTGCTGCTGCTCCTCCTGATCCCGCCGACGTACATGTACCTGCGCGCTTCGAAGATCGTCACCGGCGAGCACCTGATCGCGATGGCGGAAAAGACCTTCGGCGAGGAACGCGCTCAATCGCTGTCGGTCCGCATCAACAACGAGAACGCGCTGGCGGAGCGCGCAATGGAACAGCCGTGGTTCGGCTGGGGCGGCTGGGGCGCGGCGCGCGTGCAGGGACCGGACGGCAAAGACCTCGTCACCGACTCGCTCTGGATCATCACGATCGGCAAGGCCGGCATCATCGGCCTCGCCGGGCTGACGGTGATGCTGCTGCTGCCGATGCTGCTCATCTCGCTCGACTGGCGCGTGGAATTGTGGTCGCATCCGCTCGTCGCGCCGGTGGTCATCCTCGGGATGGTCAGCGCGCTGTACATGTTCGACCACCTTATGAACGGCATGGTCAACCCGATCTTCATGCTGGCGACCGGCGCGGCGACGTCGGCGCATTACTGCGTCCCCGCCGTCTCCCGCCGCGCCATGCCGCAGGGCATGCGACGGCCCGCCTACGCGACGCAAGCCGCCGCCCCGGCTCAGCCCCACGTTCGACCGGCTTGAAATACCTGCTGATCAATCATGTCCCCTTCGGCCGCGGGAGCAGCGCCGACACGTTTCGCGTCGGCGACATGTGGCTGGAAGACCTGCGCGCGCAAGCGAAGGCGATCGGCGATGCGGGGATGGAATTGATCGTCGCCACGCCGCTGGTCGATCAGCTCGAGGCCAAAGGCAGCGGAAGTTTCAGCTCTGTCGAGATCCGCCCGCGGGAGCGCGGCTTCGAGTATTGCCCCCTGCCGTACTACATCACGTTCAAGCAGTTCCTGAAAGTGAAGTCGGAGCTGATCGCGCGGCTGTTCGAGATCACGCGCGATGCGGACCTGGTGCAGATGGGTTACGGCGGACATCCGGTGGCGCTGGGCGAAGTCGCCTGGCCGGTCGCGGCGAAGCTAAGCAAGAAACGCGTCTGGACGTTCGACGGCGCCGATCCGTTTCCCCGCCTCGAGCTGCAAGCGCGCGAGGAGACCAATCCGATCAAGCGATGGGCGAAGAAGTTCGCCGTCAGGCACTTCGAGAAGTTCTGTCGCAACGCGGTGCGCGATGCGGATCTCGTCTTCGCACATAACGCTGCGGTGGTCGAGCGCTTCAGAGCGGTCTGGAACGGCCGTTGTCATCAATTCGATCGATCTTTCGTCACAGACGAGATCCTCCTCTCGCCCGAGCAGCTCGCGGAGAAACAGCGGCGCTTGCAGGACGCCTCTCAGCCCCTGCGGCTGGTCGTCGCCGGGCGGCAGATCATGATCAAGGGGACCGATCACGTGCTCCGCGCGATGAAGCAGGCGCGCGATCGCGGGGCGCAGGTGGAGTTGACGGTCATGGGCGACGGTGAAGATTTGCCGAAGTTCAAGGCGCTCAGCACGGAGCTTGGTCTCGATGCGTTCGTGCGCTTCGCGGGAACGGTCCCGTACGGCAAGCCACTCTTCGACGCATGGGATCAGGAGCACGTGATGGTGATCACGAACCTGACGGCGGAGATCAGCCGCAACGTGCTGCTGGCGATGGCGCGGGGGCTGCCGCTGATCATGTATGCGAACCCGGGAACGGATGAACTGATCCGGGGCAGCGGTACTGGAATGCTCGTTCCGCAAAGTGACATGAATGCGCTCGCGGACGCATTCGAGCGTGCGGCCCGGGATCGCGGCGTGCTCGCGGAGATGAGCGCGAAAGGGTTATCGGTCGCGTCAAACAACACGCTCGACGCGACTCACCGCCGACGCGCCGAGCTGGCGGCGTCGCTGTTGCGCGTCTCTCAATAGAAGTCGATCCTCATCCGATAGTGATTTTGCAAGGCTAAAGTACGTCTTGCTGCAACTGTTCGCGGCGCGCGACAATATCGGACCTTCGTCTCATCCACGCAGAGATGAACCGCATGAAGCTGCTCGTCGTCATTGTGAACTACCGAACGCCGGAGCTGACGATCGACTGCCTCGAGTCGCTCGCGCCGGAAATCTCGACCGTGCCCGGCACGCGCGTCGTCGTCACCGACAACGATTCGGGCGACGGGTCAACGGACAAGATCCGCATCGCGATCGCGCAGAACAAATGGACGTGGGCGGCGCTGATGCCGCTGGCGAAAAACGGCGGCTTCGCGTGGGGCAACAACCAGGCGATCGAGCCTGCGCTGAAAGCCGACGATCGGCCGCAGTACATTTACCTGCTCAACCCGGACACGGTCGTCCTCCCCGATGCGATGAAAGAGCTGGTGCGATTCCTCGACGCCAACCCGCAGGTCGGCATCGCGGGCGGACGCGCGATCAACATGGACGGCACCGTGCGCAACAGCATGTTCCGCTTCCACACGGTGCTGAGCGAGTTGGAAGGATCGATCCGCCTGGGCGTGGTGTCGAAGATGTTGAAACAGCACGTCGTCGCCTCGCCGCCGCCCGATGAACCGGTTCCCGCTGACTGGGTCTCGGGCGCGAGCATGATGATCCGCCGCGAGGTCTTCGACAAAATCGGCCTGCTCGATGACCGTTACTTCATGTACTACGAGGAGACTGACTTTTGCCTGCGCGCCCGACGCGCCGGCTTCGAATGCTGGTATGTGCCGACGAGCAAGATCATTCACCTCGTCGGCCAATCGTCCGGCGTGACGGGGAACAAGCGGCTGGCCAAGCGCCGCCCGAAATACTGGTTCGAATCGCGGCACCGCTATTTCGTCCGCCACTACGGCGTGCTAAAGACGCTCGCCGCCGACACGCTGTGGGCGGGCGGGTTCGCGATCAGCTCTGCCCTGCGTGTGTTGCGCGGCAAACCGCGCACAGATCCGCCGTGGTTGCTGTGGGACTTTGTCCGATACAACCTGATGTCATGGTGCCATCGACCGTAGACGACAACATCGCCGCCGTGTTCGTCAAGCCGGCGTCCGCCGACGACATGAATGCTGCGCACGCGGTTGACGATCGTCTCGGCGAGCGAAATCAGAATCCGGTCGGCATGTCGCTCTGGCAGCTCTGGAAGGAAGATCTCGCCACCCATGAGAACGACCTCTTCATGCAGGGCTTCTGGGCGCTGGCGGTCCATCGCCTGGGCAACTGGCGGATGGGAATCCGTTCGCGAGTCCTGCGCGCACCGTTTTCGATCCTCTACAAAATCCTTTACAAGTTCGTCGAGTGGACGTGCGGCATCAGCCTGAACTACCCGGTGAAGGTCGGCCGGCGCGTGCGCATCTGGCACCACGGCGGGATGATCCTCGGCGCGCGCTCGATCGGCGACGACGTTCACATCCGCCAGAACACCACTTTCGGCGTCGCCCGCCGCGGCGACCATCGCTCGCTCAAGCCGGTCATCGAAGACCGCGTGGACATCGGCTGCGGCGCGGTGATCGTCGGCGCGATCACGATCGGCCACGACAGCCAGATCGGCGCCAACGCCGTCGTGCTCAAGGACGTGCCGCCCTGGTCCGTCTGCGTCGGCGTGCCCGCGAAGGTGATCAAGACGCTCCAGCCTCCTGTAGCGGCGACACTTGTGTCGCCCTCCGCGGGTGAGCTGAAGGTCACGACGGGCGAGACAAGTCTCGCCCCTACGGCGGGCGGCGGGCAATGAGCACTCCGATCGGCATCGTCGCCATCGGCCGCAACGAAGGGGAGCGGCTCCGCCGCTGCCTGGAGTCTGCGCGGATCGCAGGCGGGCCGGTGATTTATGTCGATTCGAACTCGAGCGACGGCAGTGAGAACCTCGCGCGCGAGCGGGGCGCGACGGTGGTGCAGCTCGACATGAGCATCCCCTTCACCGCTGCTCGGGCGCGCAACGAAGGTTTCGCCGAGCTGATGCGGATCGCGCCGCAGACGCAGCTCGTGCAGTTCGTCGACGGCGACTGCGAGATCGTCGCGGGCTGGATCGATCGCGCCGCGCGGGAGCTCGCGGGCGAAGAAAAGCTGGCGGTCGTCTGCGGCCGGCGGCGCGAGCGTCATCCGGATGCTTCGACCTATAACAAGCTCTGTGACATCGAATGGGACACGCCGATCGGCGACGCCGAAGCGTGCGGCGGAGACGCGATGATGCGCGTCGCCGCGTTTCGGCAGGTAAGCGGCTTCGACGCGAGCGTCATCGCCGGCGAAGAGCCGGAACTTTGCGTGCGACTGCGCCAGGCCGGCTGGAAAATCCGCCGGCTCGACGCGGAGATGACCCTGCACGATGCGGCGATGATTCATTTCGGGCAATGGTGGAAGCGGATGGTCCGCGGCGGGCACGCGTACGCCCAGGGCTCGTCAATGCACGGCGCGCCGCCGGAGCGGCATTGGGTCCGCGAGACGCGGCGAATCGTCTTCTGGGGCATCCTGCTGCCGCTCGCGATCGCTGTGTTCGGCTGGCCGACGCGCGGATGGAGTTTCGCCCTGCTGCTGCTCTACGGCGTGCTGTGGTGGCGGGTACGACGGTCGATGATCCGCTCGCGCGGATTATCGCCGCGCGACGCCGCCCTCTACGCGAAGCACATCGTCATCGGAAAGTTTGCCGAAGCCCAAGGTCTGATAACCTTCAACGCATCCCGCCTGCTCGGTCGGCGGACGAAACTCATCGAGTACAAGGCGGCGCAGAAGCCCGTCGCCGCCGCCCCGGCTTGTCGATAATCATCACGTGAAGGTCGCTTACCTGATCAACCAGTACCCGCAGGCGAGCCAGACTTTTATTCGCCGCGAGATCAACGCGCTGGAGAAGCTCGGACTCTCCATCGAGCGATTCACGATCCGCAAGAGCGACGTGGCGCTGGTCGACGAGCGCGACAAGGCGGAGCAGACGAAGACCCGCGTGGTGCTGGACGTCGGCGGCGCGGGATTGCTCGGCGCGGTGCTGCGGACGTTCGTTACTCGTCCGCTGAAGGCCGCCCGCGGGTTGGCGACCGGCATTCGAGCGGGAATCGGATCCCACGCCGGCCTTTCCAAGCACCTGATCTACTTCGCCGAGGCGTGCGTGCTGCTCAGATGGTTCGCGCAGTCAAAGATCGATCACGTCCATTCCCATTTCGGGACCAACTCGACGATGGTGGCGATGCTCGCCCGCGTCATGGGCGGCCCGCCGTACAGCTTCACGTCGCACGGCCCGGAGGAATACGACAAGCCCGAAGCGCTGTCGCTTTCGCAGAAGGTGCAGCGCAGCAAGTTCGTCGTTGCGATCAGCGAGTTCGGGTGCAGCCAGCTCTATCGCTGGTGCCGCTACGAGGATTGGCCGAAGGTAAAACTGGTGCGCTGCGGCGTGGACGAGATGTTCCTGCGCGCGGCGACGAGCCTGAACGGACAGCTCCCGCCGCCGCCCGCCGAGCCGCGCATCGTCAACGTCGGACGGCTCGATCCGTCCAAGGGACAGCTCTTCCTGATCGAAGCCGCCGGACGGCTTGCCGCCGAGGGAATGCAATTCCAACTCACGCTGGTCGGCGACGGCTCGATGCGCGGTGAGCTCGAGCGGTTGATTGAGAAGCTCAAGCTGAAAGATCACGTTCGCCTCGCCGGGTGGATGAGCAACGATCAGGTGCGGCAGGAAATTCTCGATTCGCGCGCGATGGTGCTGCCGAGTTTCGCCGAGGGCCTGCCGCTGGTGATCATGGAAGCGCTCGCGCTGCACCGGCCGGTGCTGAGCACGTACGTCGCGGGAATTCCGGAGCTGGTGACGCCTGGCGTGTGCGGCTGGCTGGTGCCGCCGGGATCGACCGAAGGGTTGACCGCGGCGATGCGCGACGTGCTCACCGCGCCGGTCGAGCAGCTTGCGAAAATGGGCGGCGAAGGCGCGGCGCGCGTCGCCGAGCGGCACGACGTCGATAAGGAAGCCGCCAAGCTGGCCAGACTCTTCTAGCTGAACAATGCCCGCGATCGCCGGAATCATCGGCCGGAGCGACGACGCCGCGGTCTCGCGCATGCGCGAGGCAATGAATCAGCGCGGCGAAGTCGATGTGACGCCGACGCTCACGCTCGAACGTGATCCGCTCGGCCACCGTCCGCTCTACTTCGCACGCCTGGTCAATGGCGGCGTGGTTTACGCGACGGAACTGCGCGCAATTCTCGCCAGCGAACTTGTCTCGAATCCGAAGATCGATCCGGTCGGCCTGGCGTCGGCGGTCTGGAACGGTTTCGTCATGTCGCCGGCGACGATGGTGCGCGGCGTCGAGTCGGTGCTGCCGGGACAGCGCATTACCTTCGACGCGAGCGGCAAGGAGCTTTCGCGCCAATTCGTCTGGTCGATGCCGCGGCCGGCGGCGCAGAAGACGACGGACGAATCGGAGCTGCGCGATGCCCTGCACGATTCGGTCAAGCGGTCGCTGGCGACGAACGAGCGCCTCGGCCTGTTCCTCTCCGGCGGGATCGATTCCAGCAGCATCGTCAACATCGCGTCGAAGTACGCGAGCGGCATCGAAACGTACTGCATGGCGATGGAAGAGACATCGCTCGACGAGAGCGAGGCCGCCGCCGCGATCGCCAACGCGATCGGAACGAAGCACCGCACGATCCGCTTGAGCGAGCGCGACTTTGTTGACCGCCTCGATGACGCGATCGAGAGTCTCGATCAGCCGACGTTCGATGCGCTCAACCAGTATCACATGTGCCGCGCGCTGCGCGGTGAAGGGATCCAAACCGCGGTCGGCGGGATCGGCGGCGATGCGATCTTCGGGGGGGACAAGACGCTGCGACAGCTCCCGAAGTTGCGCCGTCTCGCGCGATGGAGCCGGAACATCCCGTTTCGCGTGCCGCTCGCTTGCATCTTCGCGCCAAAGCATTCGCAGCAGAAATGGGCGAAGCTCCCGGACGTGCTGAAGACGAACGGTGATCTGCTTTCACTCTATCAACTCACCTACGCGCTGTTCCGCCCAGACTTCTACGAACAGCTCGTCGACGGAATTCGCGACGGCCTTCCCGATCCGACGCGCGCGTGGCTTACCGGCGAGATCGCCGGACACGAGGCGGTCGAAACCGCGGCGATCCTGGAAACGCGCTGCTTCGTCGGCGAGCGATTGCTGCGGGACGCGGATTCGGTCAGCGCGTCGCTCTCGATGGAGCTGCGCTCGCCGCTGTCGGACGCGAAGATCATCGCGGCGATCAACCGACTGCCCGTGGCGCAAAAGTTCATGCCGGTCGGCATCAAGCCCCTCCTCCGCCGGCACGGGCTCGCGGGGCTCGATCCGAAGCTGTTCGACCGGCCCAAGAGTGGCTTCGTTCTGCCGTTCGACCGATGGATACGAAGGAACCTCGGCACGGTGATGAACTCGGTGATGCGGGACGAGCCAGCGCTTTCGGCGATCGGCTTGAAACCGAAGGCGGTCGCGACGCTGTGGGACGACTATCAGCGGGGGGTCCCGGGCATCTACTGGACACGCGTCTGGGCCATCTACGTGATAACACGATGGTGCCAGTGTTACGGGTTACGGGTATAACGATTTACGCGATCACCGCAGGATCATGAGCGAATCGGGCCGTAAATACTGTCTGATCACCCCCTGCCGCGACGAGGCGCTCTATGCCCGCGTCACGCTCGAGGCGGTGCTGCACCAGACGATCCTGCCGGCACTGTGGGTGATCGTCGACGACGGCTCGAAGGACCAGACGCCGACGATCCTCGACGAGTACGCGGCGAAGGCCCCGTGGATCCGCGTCGTCCGTCGCGGCGATCGCGGCGAGCGTTTGCTCGGCTCCGGCGTGATCGACGCGTTCTACCAAGGCTACGAATCGATCAATCCAGACGAGTTCGACTACGTCTGCAAGATGGACCTCGACCTCGATCTTCCGCCGCGCTATTTCCAGACCATGATGGAGCGGATGGAGGCCGACCCGCGCCTGGGCACGTGCAGCGGAAAGCCCTATTTTCGGCGGAAAACGTATCTGAAATCGCTCGAGCCGACCTTCCCCATCCTGCCGCAGAAGGGCTTCATCTCCGAAAAATGCGGCGACGAGAACTCCGTCGGCATGATCAAGTTTTATCGGACCCGATGCTTCAAGCAGATCGGCGGCTTCGTGCGAATGCTGATGTGGGACGGCATCGACTGTCACCGCTGCCGCATCAGAGGCTGGGTCGCCGAGAGCTGGGACGATGCAGACATCCGCTTCGAGCACCTGCGCCCGATGGGAACGAGCGACAAGAGCTGGTGGACCGGCCGCGTGCGTCATGGCGTCGGCCAGTACTTCATGGGCACCTCGCCGACGTACATGTTAATCAGCTCACTCTACCGGATGACGCGCCCGCCGCTGATCATGGGGGGTGTGGCGATGATCTGGGGCTACATCACAAGCTGGCTGCAAGGAAAGCCGCAGTATGAGGATGCCGAGTTTCGGCAATTCCTGCGCAGCTACCAGCGCGCCTGCCTGTTCCGCGGCAAGAAGCGCGCGACAGCTTGGGTAAACAGCCAGCAGGCGGGAAAGTGGACTGCCGAGAACGCTGCACTGCCCCGGACGACGGCCGCACCGGCCGTTTAATGCGCTTAACTCACCACCGCACCACGTGTTGTGTCTTGTGAATGACCGGTGCACCCGCTGTGGACATTACGCATTACCCGCATTGCGCGCGTTGGCTAGAATGTCGCACTTGCGTGGGAACAAGCGTTTGCCTGCCCCCACCTTTGATTTGGATACTCCGCGTGCCCGAGGACAGTGGGTGAGTCACCGGCCCCGGATGACTGTTTGAAAGCGCGGTACGAGCCGACGCAAGGCGGAAGTGATTGCGCGTGGGTGATTTCGGAAGCAGACGTCCGGCCCGCGTCATCTGTTTTGCCCGCATCGGCCGATAAATGTGATTGAACGCCGCGACACGCGTGTGTGCGCGCGACCTCGTCGGTCGCGCCTCGGACATGCGCGCGTCGCGTGCGAGGGAAGAAATGCATATGTATCGTCGCTACGGCGACATTCCGTGGGACAGCAGCGAGCCGGCGGCGGGCGGCGCCACCGTCGGCGTCGCCGAGCGCCCTGCCGGCGGCGCGGCGCGGCGCAACGGCCGGCGCTCTTACCTGCTGCCGACCGAATCGCTCCCCAGCATTCGCCTGCACGGCGTGCGGCTGCACGCGATCAGCGAGCGCAAGGCGATCGAGCACATTCTCGAGGAGCTCGACGCCGGCCGCGGCGGGACAGTCGTCACGCCCAACCTCGATCACATCCGCCGAGCGACGCGCGACCTCAGCTTCGGCGCGCTGGTCGCCGAGGCGGACCTGGTCGTCGCCGACGGCATGCCGCTGATCTGGGCCAGCCGACTGCAGGGCACGCCGCTCCCGCAGCGCGTCGCCGGATCCGATCTGATCTCGACACTCAGCGCGGCGGCGGCGAACCGGGGCAAATCGATCTTCCTGCTCGGCGGCGCACCGGGTACCGCTGAGGCGGCGGCGGACGTGCTCAAGCGCGACAACCCGCAGCTCAAGGTCGTCGGCACGCACTGCCCGCCGATCGGCTTTGAAGAGAACGATGCGGAGATCGCGCGCATCGTCGCGATGCTCAAGGCCGCGGCGCCGGACATCGTCTTCGTCGCGCTGGGTTCCCCCAAGCAGGAAAACCTGATCCAGCGCATCCGCAGCATCCTGCCCAAGTCATGGTGGCTGGGCGTGGGGATCAGCTTCAGCTTCCTGTGCGGCGAGGTGCGCCGCGCGCCGCGCTGGCTGCAGCGTATCGGCCTCGAGTGGCTGCATCGTTTGTCGCAGGATCCGAAGCGGCTGTTCCATCGCTATGTCGTCGTCGGCATCCCCTTCGGCGCGCAGATGATGATCCGGGCGGCAATCCGCGGGATTCCGCAGCGATTGGGCCGCGGGCGAAGTCAGTTCGCCGCCGCGTACGCGCTGCCGCAGCCCGCGGCAGGAGCAGTCGAGCAAGCCGTCGAGCTGGCGCCCGCGCCCGCGCCCCGTCCGCCGGCGCCGCGCATCAAGCGACGAACCGACGACCCCACCGCGACGCTCCCGCACAACGGCTCGCTGTCCAAGCTGCGCGCGATGGTGCTGCTCGGGGGCTCGGTTCGATCCAGCTCGCTCAGCGAAACGTGCGGGCGATCGATCCTCGATCTGCCGCTCGACGCCGAAGGCTCGATCTTCAACCACTGGCTGATCGAGGCGACCGCGCTGGCGCGACACGCGTACCTCGACAAGCTCCCGGTGCGCGTAATGGTAAACCGCAATGCGCCCGAGCCGGTCAGCACGTCGCCCGAGCACTACGGCAAGTTCCGCGTCGAGCGCGACCTGTCCGAATATCGCGGGACCGGCGGCGTGCTGCGCGATCTCGCGGCGAACTTCGCCGACGACGACCTCGTCCTCGTCTGCAACGCCGCACAGGTCCTGCTCGATCCCCTGGCCGCGATTACGACGGCGCTGGACAAGAAGGAAGGCGACTTCACGCTGGTCTCGCACAACGACGGCACGCCCAGCGGCGTGATGCTGCTGAGCTGCAAGACACTGCGCATGATCCCCGAGACCGGCTTCGTCGATCTGAAGGAACAAGCGCTCCCGCTGATCGCGACCAACTTCGACGTGACGGTTCTCCACTGCCGCCGACCGACGGGTCTGCCCGTGCGGACGCTCTCCGATTACATCGTGGCGATGCGTCATTACCACCGCCGACGGCTCGGCAAGCCCGCGGTTTCCGAGCCGATGGCGGAAGACTGGATGCCGGCGTTTTCGATCGTGGAACAAGGCGCGACGGTGGACGCTCGGGCGCACGTACACGATTCGGTCGTGCTGCGGGGCGGCGTGGTCGAAGCCGGCGCGGTCGTCGTCCGCTCGATCGTCTGCCCGGGCGGCGTGGTGCGAAGAGATCGGCACGCGGTGGACCAATTCGTCTGCGACGCCGAGCAACAGGCGGCGGTGGCGTAACGGAAACAGACCGAGAGAATCGCGATTGGACGAGGATGTCACTTTATGGTATAAAGTAACTCGTCCGAGCGAACCGATGATCATTGAACCGGACCCGCCTGGACGTACGCGGGTCCGATGTCGTTGTTAATGCGGCGAGAGTCTTACAACCGTGACCTTAAGTAAAACATTCCGCACCGATCGCCTGACCAAGTGGCACCTGCTTGCCGCGTTTGCAATGGGCGCCATCGGCGTCGCCGCCACGTTCGATGCGTGGCACGACATCTACACGCTGGCGAGCAAGGACGAGGAATACAGCCACATCTTCCTCGTGCCGTTCGTCGTCGCCGGCATGATCTGGTTTCGGCGGATGCGCGTGCGGCACTGCAAGCCGAGCGGGATGATCTTCGGGGTCATGCTGGTCGCGATCGGCTGGCTGATGTTCGATTACGGTTTCTATCACGCGCGGCAGGCACTGTGGCACCTGGGCGCGGTCGTCGTGACGCTGGGGTGCATGCTCTCGGTGCTGGGAAAGAACGTGGTCTTCCGCTTCTTCCCGGCGATCGCGGTGCTCATCTTCCTCGTTCCGGTGCCGGGACGAATCCGACAGGAAATCGCGCTTCCGCTGCAGGCATGGACCGCGCGCGCGACCCAGACGGGACTGGAGATCTGCTCGGTCGAGACCGAAGTCTCGGGCAACATGCTGTTCATCAACGGCCAGCCCGTGACGGTGGCCGAGGCCTGCAACGGGCTGCGGATGGTGTTCATGCTGATCCTGGTCAGCTACGCCTTCAGCTTCGCGCTGCCGCTGCGAAACACGGTGCGTTTCCTGATGCTGCTGGCCAGCCCGCTGGTCGCGATCTTCTGCAACGTGGTGCGCACGCTGCCGACCGTCTGGCTCTACGGCCGCTACGGATCGGAAGGCGCGCTGCCGATCGCGTTCCACACATATAGCGGCTGGGCGATGGCCTTGATCGCGTTCCTGCTGCTGCTGGGCATCATCAAGCTTTTGAAGTGGGCGATGCTGCCGGTGACGCGCTTTCCGCTGGCATCGCAGTATGCGTGAGGTTTTGAGGTTCGAGGTTGGTGATTTGAGGATTTGTCATCAAACCTCAAACAACGAACCTCGAACAACGATCAGATGAAAATCGGCTTTCGCAAGTTCGCATTCGTCCTGGCCCCGCCGGTGATGTCGGTGGCGTTGCTCGCCGGCATCGTCGCCGAGCAGCGGACGCACCTCACGCCCAGGGACGTCGAGCCGTATCACCAGCGCGCCAAGGCGGCGATCGATTCGGTGCCGTACATTATCGGGACGTGGACGGGCGAAGATCAGAAGGTCCCGCTGGCGGCGCAAAAACTGCTGCGGCCCAATGCGATCCTGAGCCGCTCATACGTGGACAGCGCGCCCTCGTCCTCGTACATGCCGCGCCGCGCGAGTCTGCTGATCGTCCAATGCCGCGACAGCCGCGACATGATCGGTCACTATCCGCCGATCTGTTATCGGGCCCAGGGCAAAACGCTGGATGAAAAATATTGCGGTCCGCGCGATTGGAACGTGGGCGGGAAGGTGATTGGCGGCTACGAATACCAGTTTACCGAGGTCTGGCAGGGCCAGACGGCGCGGACGACGGTCTATAACTTCCTGATCGTTCCGGGCAAAGGAATCGTGAGGGATATGAAGGGCGTGGAGCAAGCGGCCGAAGATTATCAACAGCGCTACTACGGCGCGGCGCAGTTTCAGGTCGTGTTCAGCGGCCTGGCGTCGGCCGATCGTTCGCGCGAGGAGCGGGACGAGATTTTCGCCACGCTTATCGGACCGAACCTGAAATTGATCGAGACCTTATCGTCGGGAGGGCTCAAATGAGCCGAGACATCACGCTTTTCAACCAGTCGAACCTTCCGGCGACGCAGGAGGAGATGCTGGCCTCCACCGCGCTGGCGATGCCCGGCGCCGGAGCCGCGGCCAATCCGAACCAGTCCCCGATGAAGAAGCTGCAGCGCCTGCTGCGCGGGCGCGAGAAGCTGGCGATCACGCTGGGCCTCTGCGGCGCGCTCATCGGCGGCGCCGTCGGCTGGCTCAGCCAGAAGCCCCAGTGGATCAGCAACGGCGTGGTCTGGATCCGCCCGATCATCCCCTCGCTCCTGCAGAGCGAGAAGGTGATGCCGTTCTACAGCTATTACGTTCAGAGCCAGACCGCCATCCTCACCAGCCCGCAGGTCCTCCAGCGCGCGGTGCAGAGCGACGACTGGAAGGCGACGGGTCTGCCGGGTGACTCCGACCAGATGGCGACGCTCAAGCAGAACCTCGACGTCACCTACGCCAAGAACTCACAGCACATCCTGATCGACTACATCGATCCGCGCCCGGACGTGGCGCAGGCGGCGGTGAAGTCGGTGATCAAGGCCTACTCGTCGATGTACAGCGACGCCAACGGCCAGGAGATGACCTACAAGCTCAAGCAGATCGAGCTGAAGAAGGACGAGCTCGAGCGCGCGAACATCGGCTTCCAGGCGCAGATCCACGGACTGACGGAGAAGTACGGCTCGGACGACCTGAAGGTGATGTACGAGGAATCCAACCGCCGGCTCTTCAACCTCAACGAGGAGCTGCGCAAGACGAAGCTGACGCTCGAGAGCGCGCAGGCTTCGATGCCCAAAGACGGCGAGAAGGTTGACCCGACCAAGGCGCTGAGCGTTGATCAGATCGCGGCGATGGACGTGACGATGCGCGAGTATCTCAAGACGCGCGACGCCATGGCGTTCAACCTCGCGCGGCTGGCGCGCAACGTCGGCGCGAACAACCGCTACTACATCGACGCCAAGGCCGACCTCGATCTCCAGAACGAGCGCATCGAGCAGTACGCCGCCAACTTCCGCCAGCAGTTCATTCCCGGACAGGTTTTCAACTTCGACAACCTCGTCGCGGTGCCGCTCACGAAACAGATGTACGAGCAGATCACGCTCCGCGCCACCGAGCTGCAGAAGCAGTACGACGGTGACGCGGCGAAATTCAAGCAGCTTTCGGAGGACTGGGCCAAGATCCAGGACCTCAAGAACCAGATCGATCACAACAAGAACGACCTCGACAAGTACAGCCGCCAGTACGATGAGATGATGGCGACCGCCGCGATGGGCGGAACGCTGCAGGTGGTCAACGACGGCGACACCCCGATCCCCGCTCCCGACAAGCGCAAGCAGTTCGCGTTCGTCGGCTTCGTGGGCGGCGGGTGCCTGCCGGTCGGCATCCTCCTGCTCATCGGCATCCTCGACGGCCGCTACCGCTACAGCGAAGAGGCCGGCGCGGACATGAGCGGCATGACGCTGCTCGGCATCCTGCCGAACCTCCCGGATCGGCTGACCGATCCGGCGCAGGCGGCGACGGCGGCGCACTGCGTCCACCAGATCCGCACGATGCTGCAGATCAACAGCGGCGAAGACCGCAACGTCTTCGCCGTCACCAGCGCTTCGCCGGGCGACGGGAAGACCTCGCTCACGTTGGCGCTCGGACTTTCGTTCGCCGCCAGCGGCAGCCGCACGCTGCTGATCGACTGCGACCTCGTCGGCGCCGGCCTGACCGCGCGTCTCGACATGGCCGGTCCGGACGGCGTGCTGGAAGCGATGACCAACCGCGACCTGCTCCCCTATATCCGTCAGACCGACATCGCGGATCTCTCGATGCTGCCCGTCGGTCAGGCGCAGGCGCATCATGCCGGCATGTTCTCGCCGGCGGCGCTGCGCCGGCTGCTCAACGAAGCCAAGAAGCATTTCGAGATCGTGCTGATCGACTCGGGCCCCGTGCTGGGCTCGATCGAAGCGACGCCGGTGTGCGCCGCTTCGGACGGCGTGATTCTCACCGTCAGCCGCGGGCAACAGCGGCCGCTGGTGGAGAAGGCGATCCAGCACCTGGCGTCGATCGGCGCCCGCTTTGCCGGCGTCGTCTTCAACCGCGCCCAGGCGCGCGACTTCGCCCGCTCGATCAGCGGGATCAGCCTTCGCTCGATCGCCCGTCAGCACTCGACCGGCGTGGGCGGCGCGACGAACGGGAATGGCAATGGTCACGGTAGCGCCGGCGGTTTCCGCGCCAACGGGGAGACCGGCGTGAAAGCGTTCGGTCCGGTCGCCCGCGCCGTCGCGTCGTCGGTGAAACCCCAGGACGGGAGTGAAGCAGCGTAAGTCATCTCGTAGCCGGGCTTGTCACTTACGTGGCAACCCCCACGATGGAACGCATAAGACCCCGTAAAACGCGGGGTCTTTTGCTTGTGGGACCGTTCTCACGCAGGTGACCCTCGGGTAGGATTTGTTCCTTGCAACACGCCGCCGCGGAAGGTGTTTACAACTCCGGGGCGTTTGGTCGAAAAAGTGTAAGAGGATCGTCGATCGCAATGGTCAGTCCCGCCGTCATCACTGCGCCACCGCCTTCGTCGGCGGACTCAGGTTCCGGGACGATTCCGGAGCTGACGCCGCCGCCGGCGTTCGCGACGCCGCAAGCGGCGCTGCCGCGCACGCTGTGGGGGCTCGACCCGTTTCAGCTCTACACGCGTTACTGGGCGGCGCACGGCGTGCAGGTGGTGCGACAGGGCGAGCCTTCGCCGATCGTGAAGCACGCGGAGCTGTTCCTGCTGACCGAGCCGCGGACGCTGGTGCTGTTCAAGCTGCAATCGGTGGTGATGGACGCGCTGAACTGGGTGAACCCGCAGGTGCTGTTTTTGCGCCTGCACAACACCCGCGAGCGCGCGTATCGCGAGCAGGTTGTCACCGATCCGTACGATCGCTTCGTCAAGTTCACCCGCCTGTACGATCGATGGGATCATCTCGCCCGCGTCGTGCTCACGCCGGAGCGCGAGGTCGCTGAGCTTTGGCAATCGGCGCCCGATCCACTGACGGGCTGGCGGCGGCTGCGGCGGTTTACGCCGCGCATCGACCGCATGACCCTCAGCGTGGACGGCAACGCGTACGGAGAATCGTCCGATCGCGAGCTGGCCTACTTCGTTCACGACCTGCTGGAGACGTGGCAACGGCCCGACGCGACCGTGGCGCGGGCGCACCGCGGCCCCGGCGGCGTGTGGAAAGACCCGACCTCCAGCGTCGGCCCCGGCGCGAAGTTTATCGGACCGGTCTGGATCGGCGCCGGCCGGCACATCACCGGCGATCGCACGCCCGTCATCGGCCCGGCGGTGCTGTGGGACGATCCCAATCAGCGCCCGGCGACCGAGGCGCTGGAATGGCTCGACATCCAGCCCACCGCCCCGCCCGCCGAGCCCGCGCCCAAGAGCACGACCACCGCCGAACGCATCCTGAAGCGGTCGTTCGACATCGTCTTCGCCTTCTTTGCGATCCTCGTCACGCTGCCGCTGTATCCGTTCGTGATGCTGGCGATCTGGATCGAGGACGGTCGGCCGTTCTTCTTCGCGCACAAGCGCGAGACGATCGCCGGGCGTGAGTTCCCGTGCCTCAAGTTCCGCTCGATGCGCAAGGACGCGGAGAAGATCAAGCAGCAGCTCAAGGCGCTCAACCGCGCCGACGGGCCGCAGTTCTACATCGAGAACGATCCGCGGCTGACGCGCGTCGGCAAGATCCTGCGCAAGTACAACCTCGACGAGCTGCCGCAGTTCTGGAACGTCCTGCTCGGCGACATGTCCATCGTCGGCCCGCGGCCCAGCCCCTACAGCGAGAACCAGTTCTGCCCGCCGTGGCGCGAAGCACGCTTGAGCGTTCGTCCCGGCGTGACCGGACTCTGGCAAGTCCGCCGCACGCGCCGCGCGGGCAGCGACTTCCAGGAGTGGATCAAGTACGACATCGAATACGTCGAGACGCGCACGTGGTGGCTCGACATGGTCATCATCTACAAGACGGTGATGACGATGGTCCGCAAGGGGACGCGCCAGTAGACACTTCTTACGTTCATCGTCATCATCGAGCCTCTTAAGAGGGCCCTGAGACGATGAACCTGCGACCAACGACTCTCCGCCGCCTGGGAGTCCTGCTGGCCGGCCTCGCGCTGATCGTCGGCATCGCCAGCGCACTTTATTTCCGCAACGAGCAGAAGAAGGCGCAGCGCCTGGCGGAGGCGAGGAACGCCGGGATCGCGGCGTTCAAGTCCGGCGATTACCGCGCGGCCCTCGACAGTCTCAAGTTCTACGTCGCCCGCGTGAAGAGCGATCCCGAAGCGCTCTATGCATACGGCGTGTCGCGCTCGCGCATCGAAGCGCCCGGGAACGTCACCGAGGCGATCAGCGTGCTCCACGCCGTTCTTCAGATCGACCCGTCGAACGCGGACGCGCGGCACCAGTTACTGCACCTCTATAACCAGGCGGTCTATCCGAACGAGGCGATTGACCTCGCCGACCGCATCCTGGCCGATCATCCGGACGATCGCGAGGCGATGAAGAGCCGCGTCATCGCGCTGGCGCGTCTGCACAAGCTGGATGACGCGCTGGCGGAATCGCGCAAGCTCAACGATGTCGATCCGACCGATCTCGAACAGCAGCTCGCGACGCTGCAACTGTCGCACGACCTCAAACGCCCGCCGGCCGAGGCGATCGAGCGGATCGGCGCGCAGAAGCGGCAGCACCCGGACGATCCGCGCTTCGATCTGCTGCTGACGCTGGCGTTTTACGAAGCGGGCGACAACACCAACTCGGAACAAGCGCTGCAGCGCGCGATCTCGTTGCCGCCCCCGGACGCGACGTTCGTCCGTCACATGGTCGCAATCCTCGATCAGCTCAAGCTGTATCAGAAGAGCCAGACGCTGCTCGATCAGGCCGTGGCGCAGACCACCGATCCCCTGATGATGCGCGTGCTGATCCAGCGCCTGTGGCAGAACGGGCGGGACCAGGACGTGGTCGATCGGCTCAAGACGCTCGATCACGCCGCGTCGATATCGGACACCGGGCTGCTCGCGTATCGCGCGCTCGCGCTGTTCGATCTCGGGCAGAAGGAGCAGGCGCAGGCGATCGTCGCGGCGCTGACAGCGCGTCGGGGCGATCCCGAGGCGATCGCGTGGGGGACGGCGCTCAAGGCGCGCTTCGACAACCTCGATCCCAAGAGCGCACTCGCTCAATATCAGGCCGCGCTCGTGCGCGCGCCGGACAATGCGGTCATCCGCTTCCTCGTCGGCGAAGCGTACGCGCGGCTGGGCGAGCAGGAGCTGGCGATCAGCGCGTGGACGCGGGCGGCGGAGCTGACGCCGAGCTGGGCCACGCCGCACATGAACATCGCGCGGGCCCTGGCGAACTCCGGGCACGTGAAGGAAGCGGTGGAGCAGGCGACGCTCGCGTATCAGGCGGCTCCGCAGCAGCCGGCGATTGCGGCGGCGTACGCGGCGGTGCGATATCGCGCGGTCGAAGAAGGTCAGGCGAGCGCCGCTGATGAGGCGAAGCTGCTCGAGCAGGTCACAGAGATTCAGAAGCAAATCCCCGCCGAAGCGGAGACGCTGCCGATCTACGTAAACCTGCTCGCCCGGGCCGGACGAAAGGACGACGCCATCGCCGCCGTCAAATCCGCCGCCGCGGACGGGAAGAAGCTCGATCAGACGACCGTCCTCCGCCTGCTCGCCGCCAGTCGAAATCACAAGCTCGGCCTCGAAGAGTTCCTGCACAACGCCGGGAACGAGGACGAATCGAATCCGCGCGTCGCGCTGATGCACGCGGCGGATCTGGCGGCGACGGGGAAGACGAAGGAGGGCTTCGAGTTCCTCCAGGCGCGGGCGAAGAAGGCGACGACGCGGGCGACGACGCAAGCGGGGGTGTCCTGGGAGCTGGCCGTCCTGCAGTACAAGGAGCTCACGCACGATGCCGAGGTCGCGAAAGAATGGACGGCGCTCGGCGAGGCGCATCCCAACGATCTGGCCGTGCAGACGGCGATCCTGAAGAACGCCGCATCGGTGCGGGGCGACCGCGATTTCATCGCCCGCACCATCGACCGCGTCCGCGCGCTCACCGGCCCGGAAGGACAGACCTGGAAGATCGAGCGCGCACGCTGGCTGATCGGGAGCGATTCGCCCAAGGACGCCGCCGAGGCCGTCAACACCCTCAGCGACATCGTCCGCGCCTCGCCGAACAACACCGAGGCGCGCGTCCTGCTCGCCGGGGCGTATGAAGCGGTCGGCAATTTGCCCGCGGCGGCGAAGGAGCTCTCCAGCGCGGCCGAGCAATCGCCGCAGCGCGAGGAGATCGCGCTCGACCTGGCGCGGTTGCTCCAGATGCAGGGAAAGTTCGCGGACGCGCGGACGTATCTCGACCGTGTCGCGCATGCGACCGGCGTCACACCGGAAGCACGCCGCCGCGCCGCCGGAATGCTCGCGCAGCAGGGCGATTTCGATCGCGCGGCAAAGGCGCTCGAGTCCGCCGCCGCGAAGGACCCCGCCGATACCCCAACGCAACTGCTGCTGGCGCAGCTCTACGCCCGGCAGGGCCGCGCGCGCGACGCCGGGGCGATCTACGACAAGCTGCTGGCGCAGAACCCGCCGGGGATCGAGGCGATTCAGGACGCGGCGGATTTCCTCGCGTCGTCCGGTCGCACGGACGAGGCGGCGAAGGTGATCGCCCGAGTCGGCGAAGCACATCCGCCCGCCGGGACGGCCCAGTTGCTGACCGCGCAGTTCAACGATCGCTGGGGCAACGCCGACGCCGCCCGACGCGCTTACCTTGCCGCCACTGCCGCCGCGCCCAAAGATCCGTCCACGTGGCGGCACCTGATCGCGTTCCACCTGCGGCACGGCGCGTTCGACCTCGCCAGACAATCCGCCGACGACGCGGGCAAAGCGCTGCCGGACGATGCCACCATCAAGCGCATGCGCGCGATGTCTTCGGCGCTGGTGCAACTGGCGGCGGCGAATCCGCCGCTCGCGCCGGTGTTCACGGTGCTGGCGGGCTCGCCGGAGGACCGCGGCGTGATCGCCTTCTTCACCGGCGGTTCGACGCCGGCCTCGAATAGCGGCGAGGCGATCTCGCCCGCGGCGTCGCAACCCTCAAACGCCGACGGTGTGCTGTCGAGATTGAAGGAGCTGGCTCCGCGGCATCCGCGCTCGATGGCGTTGCAGGCGGCGCTGGTGCAGTGTTATGCCGTGATGCATCAGCTCCCCGACGCCGCCGCGGCGGCCGAGCGCGCGGCCGAGGCGTTTCCGACCGACACGGACCTCCCGCGCATCGCCAGCGAGCTTCAGCGCCAGCTCGGCAAACTCGACCGCGCCGCCGCCGACGCACGCTTGTGGCTGACGCGTTCGGCGGACAATCCCGGCCCCGCACGATTGGCCGTGGCCGAAATCGAAGTCGCGCGTGGCGATGCGAGCGCCGCGATCGACGTGCTCGCGCCGGTCACGCCGCAGCTCATTGCCAATCCACGCAGTGACGTCGCCGCAACCAGCGCGCTGCTTCGCGCCTATGCCGCCGCCGGCCGAGCGGACGATGCGCAGAAGATCCTCCAGCCGCTGCTCGCGTCCGACCGCGTCTGGCGGATGTTATGGCTCCAGATCGCATCGCTCGACCTGCGCGACACCACGCTCGGCGCAAAATGGATCGGCATCGTCGAGCCGATGATCGGCGAAGAAGTCGAACGCATCGCGATGGCCGACGCCTGGTGTCATCTCGCCGCGCGCACGAGCGGCAAAGATTCGTCGGCGGCGTACGACGCGGCGGCGAAAGTGCTCGATCCGATCGTGGGCCGTCAGGATGCTCCGGCGGACGCGATCATCGTCCGCGGGATGGTCTGCGAGCGCAGCGGCGACGTTAAAGGCGCCCAAGAGCTCTACCGCCGCGCGCTTCGCCTGCAACCCAAGCGCCCCGAGACGCTCAACAACCTCGCCTACCTGATCCTGGAGCAGTACGAGAGCGGCGCGGCGGCGGCGAGCTTGAGCGAAGCGAAGTCGATGGCGGATCAGGCGGTCCGACTCGCGCCGACCAACGCCAGCTTCCTCGACACGCTGGCGCGCATCCAGTTGCGCGTCGGCGATCGCGACGCGGCGATCGCCTCGTTCCGGCGCGCGTTGTCGCTCGATCCGCAAAGCCTCGACGCGATGCTGGGCCTGGCGACGGCGATGGTGGACGCGGGCCAGCGCAACGCGGCAGCCGACCTGCTTCCGCGGATCGAGCTGGCGCTCAAGACGCGTGCGAACCTTTCGCCGCAGCTCCGCAAGGAGCTCGACGCGCTTCGCGCAACGACTAAGGCATCACTCTAAGTTCACACCATCGCGATCGTCGGCATCATCGCGCGCCGTTAAGCTGCGGAGCATCAACGCAAATCGATGTGAAAATGGTTTCATCCGCGCGCGGATTTTCTCCTTCGTGAGATAGGTTCGCGTTGATGAACAAGACACGCTGACGGCTCAATCGTCAGCTTGACCGTACCCCATTTTCACATCCGCGCCGCGCCCCAAAGCACTGCGCGATGGCACCGCGGTTGCTGATTCAGCACCATGTCGATCAGCGGATGATCGGCGTCTCACGCATGTCGCAAGCACGCGGATAGGGACTATGAGAAGCGCAGGCCGGAGCAATCATTTCCAGGAGCATCTCGCAGCAGTCGGTTAGCTGGCAGACAAAACCATCTCAGTTTTTGGCGCGGGCGCAGGCGGCGGACGTGTGCGCGGGCGTGAGCAACCGCAGAGGAGCAGGGTATGAAGTTGTGGAATGGTTCCATCGCGGCCGGGATGTTGACGGCAATGCTGGCGATCGGGGCTGGCGCTTCCCCGGCTTGGGCTGTGGCATCGGACAACGGCGCTGCGCCGAGGACCTCTTCGGGATCGTCGTCGCTCGCGCTGGAGTCTCCTGATCTGTCGGTCAGGGATTTCTCCCTCGAGGCCCCGCCGGTTCGTACCGCTGCGGCAACGATCCCCGAGCCCTCGAGCGTGCATGATCCCGCCCTCGTCCCGCTGCCTTCGGCGGCGTCGAGTGGGCTGTTTGTGCTAGGACTTCTCACGCTGCTCGCCTCCCGTAAGTCGATCCTTCGATTCATTAGCTGATTCGACGCACGCCGCAAACGTTCGACGCGCAGCCAAATAAGAGAAAGCCATCCGGATCGCGAATGGCTTTCTCGTTGGCTGATATTTCGACGGGGGATCGCTAGATGTTTTCCTCTCCCATCGCATCCGAATCATCCGAGGCTCGCGTCCCGGAAGAAGCAGAACTCTCGCTTCCCTGGCTGCGGCCGAAGTCAGATTGGCCGACCGCATTCATCTGACGCTCTTCGGCGATAGCGGAGGAGGTCTCGGCGCCGGTGCCGCTGATTTGCTCGGTGGCGCCGCCGTCGTTCATGCCGCCGTTCCCGTTGTTGCGCGGCGACACTCCGGGCGAGGGTGCGCCGGGCCGACGTCGCTGGGCGGAACTTCTTCCGCCTCGCCGGCCGATCTCAGCCATGTGCTTGCGGTTAAGGCTCACTTTTTCCCCGCCCTTTCGACCCGCAGCGCGGGCCTCATCCGGCGTGAACTCGTGTGCCTTTCCTTTCTCATGGGCCGCCCGGCCACCCTTGCGGGCGATTTCCTTCTGCCGGTGCTGGTCCATCGAGGCAAAGCCTCGGTTACGTGTGCGGGTATGCGATTCCATATCCATACCGACTCCCTTCACAGATTCTCATCAAGCGGTACATGCGCCAGAGCCTGCTGTGGGTCATATCGGCGGGCTCTACGTCGATGCGTCGCGGCAGAGAGTCTCGCCCGGGTCTAAGGACGACGACCACCCAATCCGTCGCGGGACACGGACGATGTGCGATCGGCCGGACGCCTTCGCCTTCTCAGTCCGGAATCAACGGCGATACCGGCGGCGAAGAGTCTCGAAACCCAGCCGACGCTGAGGGTGGCCGCAATGCAGGTGCCAAGCAGGCTCTAAGGGGTCAGGAGATTTTGCCCATTTTTGCAGCGGAAGCCGCCAGGACGCGCCGATGGTTCACCTTGGCGCGTCATTGACCGCGCCCCTACAATCCGCCACCCCTTATGCACCCCGAGCCGTTTGACATCGTTAACCGCGGCAACGCCGAGTACATCGACCAGCTTTACGCCCAGTACCAGCGGGATCCCCGCTCGGTCGAGCCGCAGTGGCAGGCGTTCTTCTCCGGCTTTGATGCCGGGGCGGCACGCAATCAGACGCCCGGCGGCACCCATCCCGGTGAGCCGCCGCACACCCAAGGGGCTTTGATCACAGGCGTTTACGATCTGGTCCACAGCTACCGCGAGCTGGGGCACTTCGTCGCCCGCCTCGATCCGCTCGGTCACAGCCGCCCGACACATCCCCTGCTCAATCTCTCAGAATTTGGTCTGACGCCCGCCGACCTGGACAAGGTCGCCATCAAGGGCGGCTTCTATGTCCCGCCGGACCAGGTGGATAAGGAGTACACCCTTCGCGCTCTCATCGAACTGCTCCGCGCGACCTACTGCCGCACCATCGGCGTGGAGTACATGGACATCCCGGACAAGGCGCAGCGCGAATGGCTCGCGCAGAAGATGGAGCCGATCCTCAACTCGCCGCCACTCTCCGCCGAAGAGTCGCGCGCGATCCTCTTCCAGCTCGTCGCCGCCGAGGAGTTCGAGAAGTTTCTCCACACGCGCTACGTCGGGCAGAAGCGGTTTTCATTGGAAGGCGGGGAAGCGCTGGTCCCGCTCATGAACACGCTGATCGACGACGGCATCGAGCTGGGCGTCGAGGAAGTGGTCATGGCGATGGCCCACCGCGGGCGGCTGAACGTGCTGGCGCATGTGATGAACAAGCCGTACGAGACGATCCTTAGCGAATTCGAAGGGACGATCAAACGCGAGAGCGAAGAGGAGGGCGACGGCGACGTCAAATATCACCTGGGCTACTCCAACGAGCGCGTGGTCGATGAGGAGACGAAGCAAAAGGTTCACCTGCTGCTCGCTCCCAACCCGTCGCACCTCGAGCTGGTCAATCCGGTGATGCAAGGCATCGTGCGCTCGAAGCAGACGTACACGAACGACGCGGATCGCAACCGGATCATCCCCATCACGCTGCACGGCGACGCCGCCTTCACCGGGCAGGGTATCGTGCAGGAAACGCTCGGCCTGTCTGAAATGCCCGGCTACCGCACCGGCGGCACGATCCACATCATCATCAACAACCAGATCGGCTTCACCGCCACGCCGCGGCAGACGCGCTTTACGCCGTATCCGACCGACATCGCAAAGAGCATTCAAGCGCCGATCTTCCACGTGAACGGCGACGATCCCGAAGCGGTCGTCTGGGCCGGCAAGCTCGCCATCGCGTTCCGCGAAAAGTTCAAGATGGACGTGATGATCGATCTCTGGTGCTACCGCCGGCACGGTCACAACGAGACGGACGAACCCGGCTTCACGCAGCCGGTGATGTACAAGGAAATCGAGCAACACAAGACGACGACGCAGCTCTACGCCGAGCGATTGATCAACGAAGGCAAGATCACCGCGCAGGATTACGAGGACATGAAGGCGGAGGTCGTGCGTCGTCTCACGTCCGCGCAGACGATGGCGAAGGACATCAAGCCGCGGCCGCGAAACATCTCACTCGGCGCGGCGTGGAAAGGGATGCAGCGCTTCCACGGCGATCTGTCGGCGAAGACCGCGGTGCCGGCGGAAACGCTCAAGCACATCTCCAGGTGCGTCACGTCGCTCCCGACCGATTTCACGCCGCACCCGAAGATCAAGCGGTTGCTCGCCACGCGTGAACACGCGGTCGAGAGCGGCAAGGGCTTGGACTGGGGCAACGCGGAATCGCTGGCGATGGGATCGCTGCTGCTCGAGGGCCACTGGGTCCGCCTGATGGGCCAGGACGTCGAACGCGGCACGTTCAGCCACCGTCACGCAATCCTCTACGACTTCAACAACAACAATCGCTACGTCCCGCTGGCGCACCTGAGCAAAGACCAGGGCCACATCACGATCACCAACTCGATGCTGAGCGAGCTGGCGGTGCTGGGCTTCGAGTACGGTTACACGCTGGCGGACCCGCGGCCGCTGGTGATCTGGGAGGCGCAGTTCGGCGACTTCGTCAACGGCGCGCAGCCGATCATCGACCAGTTCCTCGTCAGCGGCGAATCGAAGTGGCA
Source organism: Phycisphaerae bacterium (assembly GCA_025936175.1). Classification (GTDB taxonomy): domain Bacteria; phylum Planctomycetota; class Phycisphaerae; order Tepidisphaerales; family Tepidisphaeraceae; genus JAICTV01. Next base: position 4,605 of record JAICTV010000026.1, on the reverse strand, counting down.
GCTCATGTCGGGCCTTGTCGTGCTTCTGCCGCACGGCTACGAAGGCCAGGGGCCCGAGCATTCCAACGCCTACGTCGAGCGCTGGCTGTCACTGTGCGCCGACAACAACATCCAGGTCGCGATCCCGACGACGCCGGGGCAGTATTTCCACCTGCTGCGGCGTCAGCTTCATCGAAAATTCCGCAAGCCGCTCGTCCTCTTCACGCCCAAGGGGCTGCTGCGTTACGAGCCGAGCTTCTCAGCGCTCGATGAGCTGACGTCCGGCGCGTTCGCGCCGGTGATCGACGATCCCGGCATCACCGCGCACGACGGGCGCGAGAAAATCCGTCGCGTGCTGCTGTGTACCGGAAAGGTCTACTACACGCTGCAAGCCGCGCGAGAGAAGACGCCCGAGGCATGCGGCGAATGCGCGATCGTCCGCGTCGAACAGCCCTACCCGTTCCCCGAAAACGAGATCCGCGAGATCGTCGCCCGCTACGGCCGGGCCCACGAGATCGGCTGGGTTCAGGAGGAGCCGAAGAACCGCGGCGCGTGGACCTTCATGGAGCCGCGCCTCCGCGCGATGTTCCCCGACGCGCTGCTGAGCTACTTCGGCCGCGACGAATCCGCCTCGCCCGCCGTCGGCTCGATCAAGACCCACCAGCAGGAAGAGCGCGAGCTGGTCTCCGCCGCGCTGGCGATCAAGCCGCAGGCCGTCCCGGTCGCCAAGGGGACCCCCGCCACGGCGGCCGCGCAGACCGCCGCGTCGCAGTGAAAAGGTCTCGGCACGCGGAAACACGCGAACGGCAATCGCTTCGTGCTACGCCGTGGCTGTCCACCGCTCGTAGACAGCGCCAATGCGGCGGGCGAATCGCCGCGAATCCGTAAACGGCGGCACAGTTTCGCGCGCGTCGATCAATCTCTTGCGCATTGCGGCTCGCATCGTGTCGTCCGTCGCGAGTCTCACGCCAACGCGAACGTATGACTGGACGTCATACGTCACCAACTCCTGCATCCCCATGTCCAGCAGCATCGCCGCGCCGTGTCGGCCGCGCAGCGTCCGGCCGCACAAGGCGACGCCATAGACGGCTGCGCGCCAAGCTCCGCGCCGCACTGCCATCTTACTGCGTCCGCGGCGAGTCACCGTCCGGGCGACGGCGGCGCAGTCCAACCACGCCGACGAGCGCGACGGCGGCGAGTGATGATGTCGGCTCGGGAACCAGCCGGCCGGTGTCATAGACGGTCGTGCCCACCCCCGTGGCGAAGAGGTACTTGCCTGAAGCGTCCACGAACATGTCATTGCCCGTGGCATTGATGCTCGGCCCGATCGAGAGGAAGCTCGACGTGCTGTAGGTGCGGATGCCGACGGTGTCGATGTACGCGTAGGCGACCAGATCGTCCGGGCTGAACGCCAGCTCGACCGGATACGGGCCGGTGTTGAGCGTGCCGAGCGTGGCCAGATCGCTGGTCCGCATCAGGCCGATCGAGTACGGCGCGCCGTTGGGGTGCGCGACGACGGTGCCGGCGTGGTTCAGCGCCACGTCGTGACCATTGCTGCCGGTAGTGATCGAGCTCGCGACCGACAGCGTGTTGCCGGAGGCGTTGATCTTGTACATCGTCGTCGGAGAGAGTCCCTGCTGGCCGTAGAAGAGGGTGTTGCGGTCGGGAGTGATTTCGAGTGTGCCGCCGTAATAGGAGATTCCCGTCGCGGTCGGCCCGGCGGTAGCGCCGGTGGTCGCGTCGATCTGCTGGATGCCGTTGGCGAGCACGAACAGGCGATTGTTGTTGCCGAAGACGATGTCCTGCGGGTGCGCACCGCCGGGCACGAGGATCGGGTCCAGCGTCGTCAGCGTCTGGGTGTCCAGCACGCCGATGAAGCTTGAGCCGGAGTCGGCGACATAAAGCTTTGATCCGTCCGGGCTCAGCGCCAGCGCGTTGGGGTTGGAGCCGATGTTGATCAACTGATAGCTGAGGTTCTGGGTGTTGATCACCGCAACGGCGTTCTGGTTGTAGCAGGAGGCATAGACGACCGATCGGTTGGGATCCTGCACGAAATCGGTGGCGCCCCAGGTGTAGCTGGTGACGACGCCGCCCGCCGCGCCGGACGATGGGCGCGTCCCGACGAAAAAGAGTAAAAGGAATGCCGCGCCGCCGAGCCAGTGACAGCAGGCGCCAGACGCCAGAAGCGCCGACCGCTGGGTTGGAACCATGACCGCCTCCGTTGAAATGGAAGAGAGCCCCGAAAGACCCCCGCATCAATTGACCAGACGGGAAAGAAATTATCGGGCGGCAACAAGGTGGTCAACGTCGCGGTCGCGCATCGGCTCGAAGGCAGAAATGTGTGTGAGTCACGCGACGTTTCTCGGTGAAGGAATGTTGCTGCGCGACAGCGATGGAAAACCGGACGGCGTCACCGCATCCCGCCGAAGCCGCTCGTGCCGAAACCATGGCCGCTGCCACCGCTGTGACTGCCGGCGCTGTGGCCGATGTTGCTGTTGGTGCTGTTGCTGCGTGATCCGCGCGAGCCGGACTGGCGTGGCGTGCCGGGCGTGTGGGTTTCGTAGTTTCCGCTGACGGGATACCCGCTGAAGCCGTGTCCGCCGGTGGAGATGCCGCCGTCCGCCGCTGACGTGTCCACCACGTCGTCGTCGCTGAACGCGACGCGCACGATCGCGTGCGGCACGACGTCCGCACAGCGCAGCTCGTAGCGCCAGACGCGCTCGCCGCCGGCGCTGTTGTTCTTCGTCGGGATCAACGTGAGCGGCACGGGATCGTCGTCATCATCCGCGCTGGCGAGCAGGAACAAGTCGACGTGTCCGTCGATCGCCTCGGCGCCCGTCAGCGCGGCGACCTTGCGCGTGACGGTGCCGGCGATGATGACCGCATCGCCATCGCGGCGGACGTCCGGCGTGGAGAGGTCGACGGCGTCGGAGGGGATGACTTCAACGTGAACGCCGCGCGCCGGCGCGGCGGCCGATTGCGCATCCCCGGGCCGGTGCGCGGCAGCGCCGGCGCAGCCGCCAAAGATCAATCCGACCAACGACAACGCGACCATGGAATTGCGGGTCATGGCGATGACGATTCTATCGCGCCCGCAGCCTTATCGGACGTGGCAATCGCCGCCCCGCGCGGCTCGCTTTAGCGGTACTTGAGGGGATCGAAAGAGAATCTGGGGAGATTGCGAATTATGTGACGCGACCGCACGGCATCGTCGCTACAGACCGGCGGGCGCAGTCTCGGAAATCACTCCCATGACATACGATTCGTTCGCCGCCGGAGTCAAATCGGGGCATGGTGTTAGTCCCAAACGCTTCTCTGAAAAGGAACAGACACCATGGCACGCGGCATCAACAATCGTAAGGGCATCGGTCTCATTTATTCGGTCCTGGTCCTGCTGGTCCTGTGCGCGATGGCGTCGTTCGCCGTCGACATGGGCCGCGTCGTGCTGGCCAAGAACCAGCTCCGCTCGGCCGCCGACGCGTCGGCACTGGCCGCGGCGAACCTGGTGCTCTCGAACCAGACCGCCGCCCGCAGCGCGGCGGTTTCGACCGCCAAGTCCAATAACGTGGACGGCTCGCCGTGCGTCATCGACGCCAATGCCGACGTCACGTTCATCCACTGGGACGAGAAGACACACAGCGAGCAGCCGGTCTCCGCGTCGGCGAAGGTGAACGCGGTGAAGGTGACCGCGCGTCGCACCGCAGCCGGCGGCAACCCGATCGATCTCCCCTTCGCTAAGATCGTCGGAGCGAACACCTGCGACATCCACGCGACCGCGATCGCGCTGGCGACGCCGACCCGCTACGCCATCGTCGGGCTCGACTTCATCACCATGGGCGGCAACGCGACCAATGCGTACCGCAGCAGCGCCAACGCCAACAACGGCCAGTTCATGAGCCAGGGCGACATCGCGTCCAACGGCAACATCACGCTCTCGGGCAGCACGCTGGTGGACGGCAACGCCTACGCCGGCGTCGGCAAGCAGGTGATCGGCGCGAATCACGTGACCGGCACGAGCACCTCGCTGACGACGCCGCTGGTCTATCCGCCGGCCGACGTGGCGGACGTGATCAATAACAACAACAACGCCGCCATCCCCAGCACGATCCTCTCCAGCGGCGCGATCAAGATGAGCGCTCAGAAGAGCGGGACGCTCTCGGCCGGCGCCTACTACGTGAACGGGCTGGACATGGGCGCGGGCGCTGAGTTGAACTGCACGGGTCCGGTCACGATCTACGTCGCCGGCAATGTGTCCCTGGGCGGACACGCGATCACCCGCGACAACATCCCGCACAACCTGCAGATCATCGTCGTCGGCAACGGCACGACCGTGAGCCTCAACGGCGGCAGCGACCTGTACGCCGACGTGTACGCCCCGCAGTCGGCGATCACCATGAGCGGTAACGGCGACATCTTCGGCGCCATCGTCGGCAAGAGCGTCCAGATGACCGGCACGAGCGCGGTCCACTATGACCTGAGCCTCCGAGGGGGCGTGTCCCTGGTGAAGTAAGAGAAGCGTTTTGGGAATCTTCCTTCACTAGCGGGGCGAGCCGACGGGCTCGCCCCGTTTCTTTTTTGTCAGCTCGTGCCGACAAGTCGCCGGGCGTGTCATCCTGAGGTACTCCG
>JAICTV010000158.1 GCA_025936175.1 Phycisphaerae bacterium | reverse complement strand
CGCCCGCCGCGCGATTCTACCTTCGGCAGCGGCGCGCCGGCGGCGAGCGGATCGGCGAACCTTCGCGCCCAGGCGAGATGCTCCTCGAACACGGCGCGGGGATCGATCGGGTGGACGAAGTGAAGCCCGTAGAGCAGGTTGCTGTGCGTCTCGGGCATGTCCGGATGAAAACGAATCGCCTGTCGGTACGCCGCGAGCGCTTCCTCTCCGCGGCCCTGTTCCTTGAGCGCGCCGGCGAGATTGGTGTAGACATTGCCGGCGGCGGGATCCAGTTTCAGCGCCTTGTCGTACGCGACCACCGCGTCGTCATGCCTCCCGAGAGCGACGAGTGCGTTTCCCAGATTGCCGTGGGCGTCGGGATAGGCATCTCGGAGTTCCGTCGCCTTTTCGAAGAGGTCGCGCGCCTCGTCGAAGCGGCCCTGCTCGATCAGCACGTTCCCGAGGTTGTTGTACAGCTCCGCAGATTGCGGCGAGAGCTGCATCGCGCGGCGGAACGCCGCCGCCGCCTCGTCGAAGCGGTTCAAGCCCGTCAGCACGTTGCCGAGATAATTGATCATCTGCGGCGATTCGGGATGTTTTGCGACCAGCGCGGCAAATACCTCCGCCGCCTCGTCGAAACGTCCCGCCTGCGCCAACGTGTTCCCGAGGTTGTTCATGGCGTCGGTGAAGTTCGGATCGCGCGCGATCGCCTCGCGGTACGCGGGGATCGCCTCGTCGATCCAACCCATGGCCTTGATCGCATTGCCGAGGTTGTTGTACGGGGCGGCCAGCGACGGATTCAGCTCGATCGCGCGGCGGCAGGCGTCCTGCGCATCTTCCGCTCTGCCGAGGTTGACCAGCAGGTTGCCGAGATTATTCCAACCCTCCGCGACTTTCGGATCGAGCCGCAGCCCCGCCTCGTACGCCGCCGCCGCTTCCGCCGGAAGAGTCAAATCTTCCAGCGAGTACGCGAGATGGAAGTGGAATTCCGCGATGTCGCCGCGCTGCGCGATCGCGCGGCGGAAGAGGTCCACCGCCGCCTCCAGGTGCCCCGTGTCGTGCGCCAGCAGGCCGAGGAGGTTCAGCGCCATTGGATGGTTCGGCGCGGCGGCGAGGACCTGACGATAGAGCTGCTCGGCCTCCTTCAGCCGCTTCGACTGATGGTGCTGCCAGCCCAGGTCGAGGGCTTGATCGAGGGAAAGTTGGGGCATGACGATCGCTGCGTTCTAACCGGTCGCGCCGTGGGCGCTCAAGGCGATCGAGCGCCAAAAGAAACCCGGGGCAAAGCCCCGGGCTTTTCGGCGGTTTCGCGGTCGTGCAAACACTTATCACACGAAGTTTACGTTTTCGTTCGCGTTCTCGATCACATCCTTCAGCGCCTCCTCGAACGCGCGCCACGGATTGGAAGGCAGCGCCGTCGCGTGGACGCCCAGTTCCGCGTTGGCGATACCGATCAGGTTATTGATCGTGATCGTCCCGTCGCCGCCGAGACCGAACGCCTTGAGCGCGTCCGCGTGGACGAGCGACTTGCCGTCGATAAATCCGGCTTCGACGTTCAGCACCAGCACCGCCAGGTGCACCGACAGGGCGTGAGCCATGTTGGTCGCGTCGGCGTCGCCGAGCCAGGTCTGAAGCTGCGCGACGCTGGTGGGATCGAAGGCGGAGCCGTTAACGTTGCGGAGATTCAGCGCCCGCAGCAAGGCCAGCTCCGGTACGGCGGAGCCGCCGTCATTGATCTGATCCTTGCCGTGCCCGCTCTTCCACCAACCCAGGCCCTTCGGATCGCGGTGGGTGACGACCAGGTCGTTATCGCGAATCGTTCCCGTGCCGCGGGACTTGAGGATCGTCGCGCCGTCGGGGTTGGAAAGATCGACGAAGAATGTTTCATCGGATTCCGGATTCGCGTCGCCGGTGATCTGGACCGTGATCGTCGCGCTGGTCTGGCCGGCGAGGATCGTAACGGTGCCGGAATTGGCGACGAAATCCTGGCCCGCCAGGGCGCTGTTGTCGGTCGTCTTGAACTGCGCGGTGATGTTGAAGCTGGCGGCCTTGTCCAGCGAGACGGTGAAAACCAGGTCCTTGGCGCCGACGTCGCCCTCTACGATCTGCACGTCGTTGATCGACATCTGCGGAACGCTGACCTCGTTGACGGCGATGTTGACCGTATCGGTATCGGACTTCGCGCCGCCGGAACCGGCGTTGCCGAGGTCGTTCGTGCTGATCTGCAGCGACGCCGCCCCCGCGAAGCCGGCGCCGGGGACAAAGCTCAGGCCGTTGAGCGCATTGTTGATGTCGATCAGCGTCCCCGTGAAAGTCATCGCGGCATCGGCGGCGCCGTCGCCGGTGCTGAAGAGCAGACCGCTTGTTCCCGCGAGCGTGATCGTGCCTTCGGTCGCCGTCAACGTGATCTGCAGCAACCCGATGCCGGCATCGACGTCGGCGACGGAAATGCGGTTGCCGTTGGCGGTGTTGAAGATGAGCGCGGCGTCCTGGATCGTGGACTGAGCGCCCGGTACCGTGTTCACGGGCACATCGTTCACCGGGTTGACGGTAATGATGACGATGTCGCTGTCGCTCTGCTGTCCGCCGGAGCCGGCGTTGCCGAGATCATTCGTGGTGATCGAAAGCTGCGCCGGCCCGTTGGAGTTCGTGCCCGGTGAGTAGATCAGGCCATTGAGCGCGGTGTTGATCGCGCTGATCGTGCCGTTGAAGGTCATCGCGGCGTCGGCTGTTCCATCGCCGCCGGTGAAGCTCAGTCCGGCGAGCGAGGCGAGCGTCACCGTGCCGTTGGTGGCGGCCAGCGTGACGCGCACGCTGCTGCTGCCGGCGTCAATGTCCGAGATCGAGATCTGATTCGAGTTGCCGGCGGAGAAGATGAGGTTCGTGTCTTCGTCAGTCTGCTGCGCGCCCGGCACGGCGTTCACCGGCGCATCGTTGACAGCGTTGATGGTGATGTTGCAGACGTCCGTGTCGCTCTTGGCGCCGCCGGACCCGCTGTTGCCCAGATCGTTGCTCGTCATCGTGAGCGTGGCGGGGCCGTTGTAGTTGGCGTCCGGCATGAAGCTCATGCCGTTCAACGCGGCGTTGATCGCCGAGAGCGTGCCGGTGAACGTCATGGTGGCGTCGGCGGCGCCGTCGCCGGTGGTGAAGCTCAAGCCGCTGAGGGTGCTGAGCGAGAGCACGCCGTGCGTCGCCGTCAGCGTGAGCTGGACGGCGTTCGCGCCCGCGTCCGGATCAGCGACCGAGATGTTGCCGCCGAAGGTCAGAGCGGTGTCTTCATTAGTCGACGCGGTCGCCGGTAACGTGTTGACGGGCGGATCATTCACCGAGCCGACGGAAATGTCGAACGAGTCAGTATCCAACTTCGCCCCGCCACTGCCGGCGTTGCCCTGATCGTTGGTCGTGATCGAAAGCGCGGCGGTGCCGCTGAACAGCGCCGTCGGCGCGAAGCTCATGCCGTTGAGCGCCGTGTTGATCGCAGCGAGCGCGCCGGTGAAGACCATGCTTGCATCCGCCGTGCCGTCGCCGGTCGTGAAGCTCAGACCCGAAATGCCGGAGAGCGTAAGCGTGCCCTTCGTCATGCCGAGCGTCACCTGCAGTGTCCCGGAGCCGGCGTCGACGTCGGCGATCGATACCAGGTTCGAATTGGCGGAATTGAAAACCAGCGTCTGGCCCTCGTTGGTCGATTGCGTGCCCGGCACGTTGTTCACCGGCGCATCGTTGACGGCGGCGACGCTGATGGTGAGTGAATCGGCATCGCTCTTCGCCCCGCCGCTGCCGGTGTTGCCCTGATCGTTGGTCGTGATCGAAAGCGTGGACGAGCCATTGAAGTTCGCCGTCGGCGTGTAAGCGAGCCCGTTCAGCGCGTTGTTGATGTTGGTGATCGTTCCGGTGAACGTCATCGTGCCGTCGGCGGTGCCGTCGCCGACGGTGAAGCTGATCCCGACGATCGACGCGAGCGTCAGCGTGCCGTTGGTGACGCCGAGTTGAACCTGCACGGCGTTGGCGCCGGCGTCGGCGTCGGCGACGGAGATCGCGCTGGCGTTGCCGGTCGAGAACGTGAGCGTCGCGTCTTCGTTGATATTCTGTGTGCCGGGTACCGTGTTGACCGGAGCATCGTTTACCGCGTTGACGGTGATCGCGCAGGAATCGGTGTCCGTTTTGGCGCCACCGGAGCCGCTGTTGCCGAGATCGTTGCTCGCCATCGTGAGCGTCGCGCCGCCGCTTAAGTTTGCCGTCGGGGTGTAGACCAGGCCGTTGAGTGCGGCGTTGATCGCGGTGATCGTGCCGGTAAACGTCATCGTGCTGTCGGCCGTGCCATCGCCGACGACGAAGCTCAGGCCCGACGTACCACCGAGCGTAAGCGTGCCGTTGGTGATCGTCAGCGCGAGCTGGATCGACGCGCTGCCGGCATCCGGATCGGCGACGGAGACGTTGCCGCTGAAGGTCAACGCCGTGTCCTCGTTGGTCGAAGCCGTGGCCGGGATCGTGTTGACCGGCGGATCGTTGAACGCGCCGACGTTGATCGTGATCTGATCCGTATCGGTCTTCGCGCCGCCGGAACCTGTATTGCCCTGGTCGTCGCTTGTGATCGTGACCGACGCCGGGCCGTTGAAAAGCGCGGTTGGCGTGAAGCTCATGCCACTCAACGCGGCGTTGAGCGCGCCGAGTGTGCCGGTGAAGACCATGCTGGCGTCGGCGGCGCCGTCGCCGGTGGTGAAGCTCAGGCCCGCGACGCCGGAGAGCGTCATCGTGCCGTTGGTCGAGGCGAGCGTCACCTTCAACGTCGCCGATCCAGCATCGACGTCGCTGATTGAGATCAAATTGGAATTGCCGGAGTTGAAGACGAGCGCCTGACCTTCGTTAGTGGATTGTGTGCCGGGAACATTGTTCACCGGCGCGTCGTTGTCGGCGGTGATGGTGATGTTGACATCGTCGTTGTCTGTAAGGCTGCCGCCCGAGCCGGTGTTGCCCTGGTCGTCGCTGGTGATCGAGAGCGCCGCGCCGCCGCTGAAGTTGGCGGCGGCAGGGAAGACCATGCCGTCGAGCGCGGCATTGATGTTCGTCAGCGTCCCGGTGAAGACCATCGACGCGTCGGCGGCGCCGTCGCCGGTGACGAAGCTCAAGCCGGTGAGTGCAGCCAGCGTGAGCGTTCCGTTGCTGACCGACAACGAGACTTTGACCGCCCCCGAGCCCGCATCGACGTCCGCGATCGAAATCTGATTGCCATTGCCGGACGAGAACGTCAGCGGCACGTCCTCGACGATCGTCTGCGTTGCGGGCACGGTGTTGACCGGCGGATCGTTCACGCCGGCGACGTTGACGGTCACCGAATCGGTATCCGTCTGCGGCCCGCCAGCGCCGGTGTTGCCAAGATCGTTCGTCGTGATCGTCAGGGACGCCCCGCCGTTAAAGTTCGCGGTCGGCGCGAAGCTGAGGCCCGCCAGCGCCGTGTTGATCGCGGCGATGGCGCCGGTGAAGGTCATCGACGCGTCGGCGGTCCCGTCACCGGCGGAGAAGCTCAAGCCGGCGATGCCCGAAAGCGTGATCGTGCCGTTCGCCGCCGTCAGCGCCACCTGCACGTTGGCGCTGCCCGCATCAGGATCCGAGATCGAGATCAAGTTTGAATTGGCGACGGAGAAGACGCGACTGCCGTCCTCGTTGATGTTTTGCGCAGCGGGCACGGAATTGACCGGCGGCTGATTGTTCAGCGGCGCATCGTCATCGACGATGGTGCCGGTGGCCTGGCTGTCATCGATCGTCCCGCCCGCGGCGCCGGGGAGGTTGAGCAGGAACGTCTCGCTCGTCTCCTGCACATTGTCGGTTACGATCGGGACGGAAATGGCGCCGGTGAGGTCGCCCGGCTGGATCGTGATCTGACCGCCGGAGGCGGTGTAATCGCCCGGCGCGGCCGCGGTGCCGTCGGCGGTGGAATAATTGATCACCACCGGCACGTCGGTGGTGTCGTCGAGGCTGACAGTGAAGACGAGGTTGTTCGTCCCGCCGGTCCCTTCGGTGACCGAATTGTCCGCGATGGTGATGTGCGGATTTGAAGTGATCTCGATCGGCGCGCCGTTGATGACCGGCTGCACGTTGAACGTGTAGCTGCCGACCTGCCCGCCCTGGTCGTTGAAACGCCCTTCGATCAGCAGCGTGAACGTGCCGCCGGTCGGCAGCGCGAAGGTGTCGACGTCGCTGCCGGTATTGGATTGGCTGGTCATGAACAGCACGTTGTTGAACTGATCGATCAGCCGCCAGTACGAACTGGGCGCGCCGCTCTTGGCTTGCGTGTCGAAGAAGAGCAGGTCGCCGGCGTTGGCGGTGAACTTGTAGATGTCGGTTTCGTTGGCCGGGTTGAGCGTGCCACTGACGGGCGTGCCGGGGGTGATCGAGGTGGCGCCGGTCGAGAAACTGAGCAGGCGGAAGGAATACGGCGCGAGCGCCGTGTCGCCGGTCGCGTCGACGGTAAGCGTGTAGCTGCCGGCAGGGAGGTCGATCACCGGGTTGCCGATGTCGATGCTGTCGGAGCTGTTCCATCCGCGATTGTTGAACTCCACGCCGCGCGGACCCGACAAGCTCCAGCGCAGGTTGGAATTATTATTGAGCTGATCGAAGTACAGCCGCGCGGCGGAGGCGAGATTGAACGTGTAGACGTCCTGTTCGCCCGTCTCGTCGATCTGCCCGCTCACCGTCGTGCCGATCGTGATCGGCGTCGGCCCGCCGTTGGAGACCGGCTGCACGTTGAACGTGAAGGTCCCGCTGCCGGGCGATTCGTTGAAGCGATCTTCGAACAGCAGCGTGTAGGTGCCGGTGCCGGGCATCGCGAAAGTATCAACGTCGCTGGTGGCGCTGGAGTTGCTCTGGTTGAACAGGACGTTGTCAAACTGATCGACCAGCCGCCAATACAGGTTCGGCAGCCCACTGCGCACCTGCGTGTCGAAGAAGAGCAGGTCGCCGGCGGTGGCGTTGAACTTGTACATCTTCGTTTCCAGCGCGTTGATCGAGCCGGAAACGGGCGTGCCGACCGTCATCGGCGTGCCGGAGGACAGGTCCAGCAGACGGAAGGAGTACGGCGCGAGCTGCGTGTCGTTGACGCCGTCGAAGGTGAGCGTGTATCCGCCGGCGGGGAGGTTGAGGACGGGATTGTTGATGTCGACCGAATCGGAGCCGTTGACGCCGCGGTTGAGCACTTCGACGCCGCGCGGCCCGACAAGGCTCCAGCGCAGGCTCGAGTTGCTGCCGGTCAGCGAATCAAAACACAGACGTGTGTCCGAAGCGAGAGTGAACGTGTAAACGTCCTGCTCGCCCGCCTCATCGATTTGTCCGGACACGGTGTTGCCGATGGTGATCGGCGTGGGGCCGCCATCGACGACCGGCTGCACATTGAACGTGTAAGTCGGGCTTGTCGTTTCGAGGAAGCGGCCTTCGAAGGTGAGGAGGTACGTGCCGGTCGCGGGGAGCGCCAGCGTATCGATGTCGCTGTTGGTGCCGCTGTTGGTGATCGCGAAGACCGCGTTCCCGTACGGGTCGACCAGCCGCCAATACCCGTTGCTCCCCCCGCCGCGCGCCGTCGTGTCAAAGAAAATCTTCTGCCCGATGGCGCCGGTGAACGAATACAGATTTGCGCCGGTCGCCGGTGAGACGCTGCCGGAGACGGGCGCGGCGGGCGTGATCGGCGTTGCGGTCGCGGTGTCGATGACGCGGAAGCTGTACGGACCCGTGTTCGTGCCCGCGCCGTTGATCGTCAGCCTGTATTGCCCGGCGACGAGGTCCAGGATGGGGTTGCCGTCGTTGGCGTCCGAGCTGTTCATGCCGCGCAGGCCGACGTCCAGACCGTCGGGACCGGTGAGTGACCACTGGATGTTCGAGCTGTTCATCAGGTTGTCGAAGAACACACGCGAGTCGCTGCCCAGCGTGAAGACGTAGTCATCGTGTTCACCGGAAACGGAGATCGAATCGCTCACCGTCGCGCCGAGCGTGTACGCCGTCCCCGTGAACGGCAGGATCGGCGAGTTGCTCTGGAAGGCGACATCAAAGATGTACGGCTGGCCCGCGACCTGGAAGCTTCTGCCTTCGACCAGCAGCGTATAGACGCCGGTCTGCGTGACCTGCACGCCGTTGAAGTCCTGGAAGTTCCCGAAGAACTGTTGGTTGCCGAACGTGTCAATCAACCGCCACGTGCCGTTGGCGAGGCTGTTCTGCGCGTCGAAGTTGAAGATGTCGCCCGCGGCGGCGGTGAAGCGATAAACGTCGCTGACGTTCCCCGGGTTCAGCGCCGAGCTCTGGAGGTTTCCGGGCGTGAAGGAGGTGCCGGCGGTGGCGAGGTTGAGCAGGCGGAAGGAGTAGTTCGTCGCGGCGGCGTCGGTCACGCCGTCCACGATGAGCGTGTAGTTCCCCGCCGGCAATTTCATCACCGGGTTGCTGGAGAAGTCGTTGGAGTCCGAGCCGTTGAAGGGTCGGCCGGAAACTTCTGTCCCGCGCGGGCCGACCAGCGTCCAGTTGACAGTTCCAAGGCTCGAAAGGGAGTCGAACACCAGCCGCGCCCGCGAGGCCAGCGTGAACGTGTAATCATCGCGCTCCCCGGCCAGCGCGATCGACCCGTTGACCGTCGTGTTCAGCGTCATCGCCGTGGAGCTGAAGGTGACAGGCTGGACGTTGAAGGCAAACGGTTGCGTCGGCCCCGCGTTGAAGCGCCCCTCGACCAGCACCGTGTACGTGCCCGTCGCGCCCGCGGTGAAGGTCTCGACGTCCCCGCTCGAAAAGAGAACCTGCTGATTGAACGGATCGAGGAGGCGGAACACGCCGTCCGCCAGCGCGGTCTGCACGTCGAAATACAGCTTGTCGCCCGCGACCGCCGTGAACTTGAAAAGCTGCGTCTGGATTCCGGGGCTGAGCGTCCCGCTCACGGCGTTGCCGGGTGTGAACGACGTCGCCGTCGAAAGATCGAGCAGGCGGAAGCTGTACGGCGCGGCGGCGGCGTCGCCGTTGCCGTCGACCGTCAGCGTGTAGCTCCCGGGCGCAAGCTTCAACACCGGATTGCTGCTGAAATCATTGGAGTCGGAGTTGTTGAACTGCCGGAGGCTGACGTAATTGCCGGCGGGGCCGTCGAGGCTCCAGCGGACCACATTCGTATTGGTCAGCGGATCGAAAACGACGTTCGTGGTGGACGCGACCGTGAAGGTGTAGATGTCGCTCTCGCCCTGCACGGAGATCGTCCCGCTCACCGTCGGCCCGATCGTCATCGCACTTGTCCCGATGGCGACCGGCTGGAGATCCGCGATGAACGGCTGCGTGCCGCTTCCCGCGTTGAAGCGGCCCTCGACCAGCAGCGTGTACGTCCCGGTGGCGCCGACGGTGAACGTGTCCACGTCGCTGCCGGAAAACATCACCTGCTGCTGGAACGGATCGAGCAGGCGGAACAGGCCGTTGTCCAACGCCGTCTGCACGTCGAAGTAGAACTTGTCGCCGGCGCCGGCGTTGAACTTGAACGCCTGCGTGGATAGCGCGGGATTCAGCGTCCCGTTGAGCAGCGTGCCCGGCGTATACGCCGTCGCCGCCGCCAGATCGAGCAGCCGGAAGCTGTAGCCCGCAGCGGCCGCATCGGTGTTGCCGTCGATCGTCACCGTGTAGGTCCCCGGCGTCAGGTGGATCACCGGGTCGGAGCTGAAATCATTGGAGTCGGAGTTGTTGAACTGCCGCAGGCTGACGTAGTTCCCTGCCGGGCCGTCGAGGCTCCAGCGGACGACGTTCGTATTCGTCAGCGGATCGAAGACCACATCCGTCGGCGTGGCAACGGCAAACGTGAACTGATCGCTCTCCCCCTGCACTGCGATCGAACCATTCACCGTGCTCCCGATGGTCATCGGCGTGGTGCTGATCGTCGCCGGCTGCACGTCGAAGCTGAAGTTCTGCGTCGCGCCGGCGTTGAAGCGCCCTTCGACCAGCAGCGTGTACGTCCCCGTCTGCGTCAACGTGAACGTGTCCACGTCGCCGTTGGTGTTGAAAATCTGCTGCCCGTACGTGTCCAGCAGCCGGAACGTGCCCGTGCTTAGCGCCGTCTGCACGTCGAAGTAGATCTTGTTCCCCGCGTTCGCGTTGAACTTCAACGCCTGCGAAGAGATGCCCGGATTGAGCGTCCCGCTCTGCACCGTGCCCGGCGTGTACGCCGTCGCCATGTTGAGGTTGAACAGGTCGAAGCTGTATGCGCCGGTGCCGCTGGAGGCAGAGACGCTTAGCTGGTAAGCGCCCGAGGGGAGGAACAGCGTCGGCGTCGAGCTGAAGTCGTTGGCGTCGGAGTTGCTGAACGGCCGATTGGAGACGATCGTGCCGGACGGACCGACCAGACTCCACCGCAGCGTGCTGCTGTTGATCAGCGAGTCGAAATCCAGTCGCTGCGCCGACGCCAGGTTGAACGTGAAATTATCAACTTCACCCGAAACCGAGATGTTGCCGCTGGTCGCCGCGCCCAGCGTCAGCGGCGTGCCGGACGGCGGCGGCTGCGGGACGTTCCCGTTCGGCGCCACGTTAAACGTGTAGTTCGTCCCCTGCGTCTCGTTAAAGCGCGACTCCAGCAGCAGCGTGTACGTCCCCGGCTGCGTCAGCGTCACGTTGTTCTGATCGTTACCGACCGGCTGGTTGAAGTAGACGTTGTCGTACGGATCGATCAGCCGCCAGTTCGCATTCGTCGCGCCCGTGATGCTCACCGAGTCGAAGTTGAACGTGTCGCCGGCGTTGGCGACGACGAACTTGTACGCATCGGTCTCCTTCGCCTGAAGCACGCCGGAGACCTGATTGCCCGGCGTGAGGTTGATCGCGCTCTTGAGGTTGTAAATCCGGAACGAGTACGGCGCGTTGGAGGTGTCGCCGATGCCGTCGATCGTGAGCGTGTAATTCCCCGCCGGAAGCTCGAGCGCCGGGTTGTTGATGTCCACGCCGTCGGAGTTGTTGAAGCCGCGGTTGGAGACGATGTTGCCGGACGGCCCGTCGAGATTCCAGCGCAGGTTGCTGTTGTTCGTGAGCGAGTCGAAGTAGTAGCGCGAATCCTGCGCGACGCTGAAGGTATAGAAATCCTGCTCGCCCGTCTCATCGATCGCCCCCGTGAGCGTGGTCGCGAGCATCACGCGCAGTTCCAGCGCTTCCATCTCCAGCTTCCGTCCGATGCGCTGGTGGTGGTGATGAAGCGCATCGTGGCAACGGCCGCTCCCGCGCGACGCGGAGCGTCGGTGTGCGCGCACGAAAGACTGCGTCAGCGACCGGAACCAACCGGGCGAGAACGGAAGCGACATGATTTGACCCTCCCGGACGACTGGGATTTGTTTCGGCTGAAATGAACCCACGTTGGCGCCGCGCCCCGACTTATGCGCGCCGCCTGCCGATCAAGTCGAGGAAGCTAGATTCGAAGGTCAAAAGAGTCAAGAAATCTCGGGAAATCATGAACTGTGCGCGACAAAAATACCCCGATCTCGCGATCGGGGCTGCAACAAGATTCAAATGAAGGCTTCGCGCGAACGCAATGCGTCATGCGCCCGCGTGGTCCCCGTGAATCTCACCGCTTTCACCGGGAATGTACAAGGTTCCCTGCGGGTCGCGCGGCGGCTCGTCACGCTGCAGGCTCTCCACCTGCTTTGCCGCCATTCGCTCGCCGATGCTCGGGATATTCTTCGCCACGAACGTGTTCACCTTCGACATCATCCCCACGCGCACCGCGCGCGTCGGCTTCATCGCCGCGCCGAGAATGGCGTCCGCCACGTCCTGCGGGTCGAGCATCGGCGTCGGAAGGTCGGCCGCCTTGTCCATGTAGTTCTTGCCGTGCTCGTCGAACGGCGTATCCACCGCCGTCGGCTGGATCAGCGTGATGCTGATCGGCAACCGGTCCACGCGCTCCACCTCGATGCGCAGCGAGTCGGTGAACCCTTTGACCGCGTGTTTCGACGCCGCGTACATCCCCAGCAGCGGCGCCGCGGTTTCCGACACTTCGCTGCCCAGGTTAATCAGCGCTCCGCCGCCCGCGGCTTTGAGGTGCGGCAGCGCGATCAGCGAGCCGTTGACGATTCCCCAGAAGTTGATGTCGAACAAGCGTCGGCTGTCTTGGTCGCTCACTTCATCGAGTCGCCCGTAGATCGCCAGGCCGGCGTTGTTGACCCACGTGTCGATGCGTCCGAAATGACCGATCGCCTGCTGCGCGATGGTCTGGCACTGCTGCCGATCGGAAACATCCGCGGTCACGGCGATCGCCGACCCGCCGGAGGCGTTGATCCGACCCACGACATCCAGCAACGTCTTTTCGCTGCGCGCGGCGAGCACGACTTTGGCGCCTTTCTTCGCGGCGGACTCCGCCGTGCACAGTCCGATCCCGCTGGATGCACCAGTAATGACGATCACTTGCTGATCGAGAGATTTGAGCTTCGGGGTCATGCTGAGGCTCCTTGTTGAGAGCCTCAAGATCGTGCAAAGCGGATACCGCTTACGCTCGCTTACAGGACAAAAAGAAGCCGCTCCCGTCGGAGAGGACGAGAGCGGCTTCGGGAGAGAGAGCACGTTCGAAAGTTATGCGCTTTGCCGCCGCCGACGTCGCAAGAGCGTCGTCGCGCCCAGCGCCGCCAGACCGATCGATGCCGGCTCCGGCACCGCCGTCACGCCCGACAAGGCGCTGGCACTGATCCCGCCGCTGGTGGGAATCGCTGCGCCCTGGGCCGGGAAGTTGGAGTCGATGATGAAGTAGTCGTCGCCGTTGACGACGCCGTCGTAGTTGAAATCACCGTTGAACCAGCCATTGCCGCCGGTCGGGAACGCCGAGTCGATTTGGAAGTAATCGTCACCGTTGATGATCCCGTCCAGGTTCGCGTCGCCGCCGTAGGTGTACATGGCGAGCGTGTCGTTGGCGCCGACGCTGACGCCGCCGAAGGTGGCCAGGCCCAGGTCCGTGTTCGACGCCACGCCGATGCTGGTCAGCGTGTTTCCGCCGGTGGCGTTGGATTGCGTCGTCACGATGCCGGCGCCACTGAAATCCTGGTTGATGCTGTAGCCGGCGGCGACGACGCCGGTGAGGCCGTCGTACGCGGTGCCGTTCCAGGT
>JAICTV010000293.1 GCA_025936175.1 Phycisphaerae bacterium | reverse complement strand
TGTATGTCGGTGCGATCGACGAGCTACGGCAGATCCAACTCGATGGACGCACGCTTGTCGTCGGCGCGAATGCGACGCTGACGGACCTCGAGCGCGCGACCGAGCGGCTGGCGCCGGAGTTCGGCCGGATGATGTCGCGGCACGGGTCGCCGCTGATCCGCAACGCGGGCACCCTCGCCGGCAACATCGCCAACGGCTCCCCCATCGGCGACACGATGCCCGCGCTGTACGTGCTGAATGGCGAGATCGAGCTGACCGGTCGCGCGGGCGCGCGACGCGTCAACATCAACGACTTCTACACCGGCTATCGCAAGACGTGCATGACCGGCGACGAGATCATCACGCGCGTTCTCATGCCGCTGCCGGACGAGGGTGATGATTTTCGGCTCTACAAAATCTCGAAGCGCCACGACCTGGACATCTCCACCTTCACCGCCGCGTTCTGGATGCGACTGAGCGGCGACCGCGTCGTCGCCGACCTGCGCATCGCCTACGGCGGGTGCGGGCCCAACATCATCCGACTGCGGAAAACTGAGGCCGCGCTGATCGGCAAGCCGTTCAACGAGGCGGAGATCGAGGCGGTGACGGAATTGGCGCGGACCGAGATCACGCCGATCTCCGACGTCCGCGGCTCGGCGGATTACCGGCTGCTGCTGGCGGAAAACATCCTTCGCAAATATTTCGCGGAAGTGAGTGGAGTGGAAACGTACCGGCGCACTTCGGATCCCGGTCGCTCCGATTTAGTCGCGGGGCTTGCCCCGCGGACTTCGTCGGCGAATGGCAACGGCAACGGGGAGCCACACTGATGGGCGCGATCGGTCAGAACATCCCGCACGACTCCGCGCGCGGCCACGTCAGCGGCGAATCCGTCTTCATCGACGACATGCTGCCGGCGCGGAACGAGGTGTTCGTCGACTTTGCCGGCAGTCCTGTCGCGCACGGCGAGATCGTGTCGATCGACACGAGCGAGGCGATCAAGGTTCCCGGTGTTGTCGCCGTGTTCACGCACCCGGATGTGCCGGGTCACAACGTCTTCGGTCCCGTCGTCAAAGACGAAGAGCTGCTTGCTGCGAAAGAAGTCGTCTTCGTCGGTCAGCCGGTGGTGCTGATCGCGGCGGAGAGCCGCGGCGCACTGTGCGCGGCGAAGAAAGCGGTGAAGATCTCCGTCAAAGCGCTGTCGCCGATCTTCACGATCGACGACGCGATTGCGAAGGACTCGTTTCTCGGCCCGCCGCGCAAAATCGAGCGCGGCGATGTCGCCGGCGCGCTCACGTCGGCAAAGCACAGTTTCCAAGGCACGCTCGTCATCGGCGGGCAGGAGCAGTTCTATCTCGAATCGCAGATCGCGTTGGCGCTGCCGGGCGAGCGCGGGCAGATGACGGTCCATTCCTCGACCCAGCACCCGACCGAATGCCAGTCGATCATCTCCGAGGTGCTCGGCGTGCCGTTCAACCACGTCACGGTCATCTGCAAGCGCATGGGCGGCGGCTTCGGGGGCAAGGAGACGCAGGCGGCCGGGCCCGCGGCGATGGCCGCCATGGTCGCGTCCAAACTCCGCCGGCCGGCGCGGTTCTTCATCAGCAAAGACGACGACATGCGCACCACGGGCAAGCGCCACCCGTTCAAGATGATCTATCGCGTCGCGCACGATGATCGCGGCGTCATCACGGCGCTCGACGTGCAGATGTTCTCCGACGGCGGCTGCACGATGGATCTCTCCTACTCGATCCTCGAGCGCGCGATGCTGCACGCGGACAACGCGTATTTCATCCCCAACATCCGCATCACCGGCCGCGTGTGCAAGACGAACCTGCCGAGCAACACCGCGTTCCGCGGCTTCGGCGGGCCGCAGGGCGTCTGCAACGTCGAGAACATCATCGAGGAGATTGCCGCGCGTCTAGGGATCGACGCGATCGAGATACGAAAGCGCAACCTCTACGGCGTCGACGACCGCAACACGACGCCCTACGGACAAATCGTCCGCAACAACATGCTGCCAAAGTTGTTCGACGAGCTTCCGCGCAGCGCGGAGTACCAGCGCCGCCGGGCCGAAATCGATCAGTTCAACCGCACGTCCAAGACGCAGCTCCGCGGCATGTCGCTCACGCCGGTGAAGTTCGGCATCTCCTTCACCAAGAAAACGCTCAACCAGGCAAACGCGCTGGTGAACATCTACACCGACGGCACGGTAATGGTGTCCACCGGCGGCACCGAGATGGGCCAGGGCGTGAACACGCGCGTCCGCCAGATCGTCGCCGACGAACTCGGCATCCCTTATGACTCCGTCATCGTCACCGCGACGAGCACCGACAAAAACAACAATACGTCGCCGACGGCCGCTTCGAGCGGAACGGATCTGAACGGCGCCGCCGCGCGAGACGCGTGCGTCAAGCTCCGCGAGCGACTCGCCGATTACGCGGCGACGCAGCTCTGCACCGGCGAAGGCGGGCTGAATGGCTCGCCGTCGAGCGTCGTCTTCCGCGACGGCTTCGTCTTTGATGACCGTGCGCCGAACGACCGTCGCATGCGGTTCGCCGACTTGATCTGTCGCGCCTACATCGATCGCGTCAACCTCGGCGAACGCGGCTTCTACGCGACGCCCGGCGTGGATTTCAACCGCGAGACCGGCCAGGGACACCCGTTCCTCTACTTCACCAACGGCGTCGCGTGCAGCGAGGTGCTGATCGACCGATTCACCGGCGAGATGCGCGTCGCGCGCGTCGATCTGCTGATGGACGCCGGACAGCCGATCAATCCCGGCATCGATCGCGGACAGATCACCGGCGGATTCATCCAGGGCATGGGATGGGTGACGACCGAGGAACTTAAATGGTCGCTCAACGGCGAGCTCTGGTCGCACTCGCCGACCACGTACAAGATCCCCAACATCAGCGACGTGCCGGAGATCTTCAACGTCGAGCTGCTGCACAATCCGGACAACGCGGTGAGTCTCTATCGCAGCAAAGCGCTCGGCGAGCCGCCGCTCCTTTTGGGCGTTTCCGTCTGGACGGCGGTGAAGAACGCGCTCTCATACATCGCGCCGGCGGGCGAGGTCGCGACGCTCGATCTTCCGGCGACGCCCGAGCAGATCCTGATGTCGCTGACGCGGCTCGTCCGCGGCGGCGCGAGTAAGGTTGTCGCTCGTCGATGAATCAGCAGCGACTTCACCCCACGCAAATCCGCGAGCTGCTCCGTCAGGCAGAGGTCGATCTCCGCGCCGGCGAGCTCGCCGACTCCGAGCGCGCCTGCCGGCTCGTGCTCGGCGCCGCGCCGAACAACGCGCTGGCGATCCACTACCTCGGCGCCATCGCGTTCTCGACGCAGAATTACGACGCGGCGATTGATCTCCTGCGGCGCAGCGCGGAGCTGGAGCCGAACATCGCCTCGTTCCAGACCGCCTGCGGCGAAGCGCTGATGCGGCTGGGCCGCCACGCCGCATCGCTGGACGCCTACGAGCGCGCGGGCAAGCTGAAGCCGGATGACGCACGGCTGCAACATCGCATCGGCGCCCTCGCCGGGCAGCTCGGGCTCGTCGATCGATCGATCGCGGCGCTGGAGCGGTCGGTGAAGCTCGAACCGTCGCACGCCGGAGCGCTGAATGACCTGGGGATCACGCTGACCGCCACCCGCCGGCTGGACGAGGCGATGACATCGTTCCGCAAGGCGCTGGAAATCGATCCGAACTACCGCCCCGCTCACGACAACATCGTCTACTTCATGCACTTCATGTCGACAGTGTCAGGAGAGCAAATCAAAGCCGAAGCCGAAGCGTGGGCGCGACGGTTTGCCGAACCGCTCACGGTCGTTGCGCCTCGGAAGGCGCCCACTCTACGAACGCGACCGCGACTGCGCATCGGATACGTCTCCCCGCAACTGATCGAGCACCCCGTCGGTCGCTTCATGCAATCGGTCCTCCCCCGCCACGACCGCGAACAGTTCGAAGTGTTCTGCTACAGCGACGCGCAGAAACGCGACGGCGTGAGCGAATCGCTGCGATCATCGGTCGAGCATTGGAACGACACCGCCGCCCTCTCGGATGAATCGCTCGCCGCCCAGATCGAGCGGGATGAGATCGATCTGCTGATCGACCTGAACCTGCACATGGGCCACAGCCGGCTGCAGATGTTCGCGCGCAAGCCGGCGGCGGTGCAGGCGACGTATCTCGCCTACGCGAGCACGAGCGGCATGAGCGCGATGGACTGGCGCGTCTCCGATTGGCACCTTGACCCTCCGGGGAACGATCGCTTCTACACCGAGCGCACGGTGCGTCTGCCGCGGAGCTACTGGTGCTATCCGCCGCCGCCGTGCGCGGCGGAGTTGCCCGATCAGCCTGCACCGCGCGATCCGTCGGCGCCGATCACCTTCGCGTGCCTGAACAACATCGTGAAGATCACCGACGATGCGCTGCGCGCGTGGGCGCGGATCCTCCGCGACGTGCCGGACTCGCGCATGATCATCCAGGGCGAGCCGGGGAATCATCTCGACGCGATGCGGGCGATTTTCGACGCGCATGGAGTCGACGCCGCCACTCGCATCGAGTTCTGGCCCAAGCGCAGCCTGCTCGATTACTTCCGCCTGCTGATGGAGCGGATCGACATCGGCCTCGACCCCTTCCCTTACGCCGGCGGCACCAGCACATGCGATGCGCTCTGGAGCGGCGTGCCGATCGTCACGCTCGCCGGCGGGATCGCCGTTCACCGCGGCGGCGTGAGCATCCTGACCAACGTCGGCCTGCCCGAGCTGATCACCACATCGGTCGATGATTACGTCGCCGCCGGCGTCGCGCTGGCGAACGACCGCGACCGACTCACGTCGCTGCGATCGACCCTCCGCGACCGGATGAAGTCCTCCATCTTGATGCAACCGAGCGAGTTCGTCGGCAACCTCGAGCAGATCTGGCGGCAGATCGCCGGCGATCCGGTAATATCATCGCCATGATGTAGGGGCGACACTTGCGTCGCCCTCTTTCTGTCCAAACAAGGGCGACACAAGTGTCGCCTCTTCAGATGATTCGAAAGCTCTTCAAACGCAACCTCGCCACGCCCAGGGAAGGCGAAACGCTTGTCTCGCAGCGCCCGGGCGAGATCTTCCCCTGGCCGCTGGGCATGGAACTGACCGCCGTCGACTCGCTCACGCTCGCTCTGCCCAAGAAGCTGCTGGAGGAGGGTCGGGCGCTGGAGAAAAGCGTCTTCGGCCCGGACGAGATGCACGTCGACCTCCCGGCGATCGGCGATACGTTCTTTGTCCGACTGGCGCCCGGCATGACCGTGAGCCTCGCGCGCTCCTGCGAGGCGTACCTGCTCGCGGAGGACAAAAAGCCGCGACGCCTCAAGGTGACGCGGACGGTGGATCGTCTCTGATTTTCTGCACCTATCGCGATTAGGCCGCCACGCGAAATAATCGTGGCAGTGCCGTATCAACCGATCGAAAACTACGCCCTGATCGGCAACCTGCGCACGGCGGCGCTGGTGGGGATGGACGGTTCGATCGACTGGCTCTGCCTGCCGGCCTTCGATTCGCCCAGCGTGTTCGGCGCGATCCTGGACGACCGCAAGGGCGGGCGGTTTCGCATCGCGCCGCGCGGCGACGGCTATCGCAGCAAGCAGCATTATTGGCCGAACACCAACGTGCTGATCACGCGCTTCATGCACGCCGACGGGATTGGCGAGGTGATCGATTACATGCCCGTCGGCGACGCCGGC
Organism: Phycisphaerae bacterium; assembly: GCA_025936175.1. Taxonomy (GTDB): domain Bacteria; phylum Planctomycetota; class Phycisphaerae; order Tepidisphaerales; family Tepidisphaeraceae; genus JAICTV01. Next base: position 67 of record JAICTV010000293.1, on the reverse strand, counting down.
GGCGCGGCGGGCGTGGTCGGGGCCTGGTCGCCGGCGGCCCGGGGGCGGGCGAGGGTCCGGCCGACGG
>JAICTV010000145.1 GCA_025936175.1 Phycisphaerae bacterium | reverse complement strand
GCAACTACTCGATCACACCGATCGAAACGTGCTTGGTCTCCATGAAGGCGTCGAGACCTTCGATCCCGAGCTCGCGCCCCCACCCGCTGTGCTTCATGCCGCCGAAGGGCGCGTTGCTCGTCGTCGGCACGCCGTCATTGATCCCGATCATGCCGAACTCCAGCCTCTCGGCGACGCGGAACATGCGATCGAGGTCGGTCGTAAACGCGTACGCGCTGAGGCCGTATCGCGTCGAGTTCGCTGCCGCGATCGCGTCCTCCTCGCGCTCGAACTTCGTGATCGGCGCCACCGGCGCGAACGTCTCCTCGTTCATGCACGAGGCATCCGGCGGTACGTCGATGATCACCGTCGGCTCCAGAAAGAAACCCGGGCGGTTCATGCGCTTGCCGCCGCAGAGGACTTTCGCCCCGCGCCGCCTGGCGTCCTCGATCTGATCGAGCGCGAAGGTTAAACCCTTCTCGTTGACCATCGCGCCGACGTCTTGCTCGCCTTCCAGGCCGTTGCCGGTCTTGAGCTGCTTCGCCTTCTCGACGAACGCGGCGACGAAGCGGTCGTGGATGCCCGCCTGCACGTAAACGCGATTGGCGGCGATGCACGATTGGCCGGTGTTGCGGAACTTGGCGAGCATTACGCCCTCGACGGCGCGATTGAGGGCCGCATCGTCGAACACGATCACCGGCGCGTGGCCGCCGAGCTCGAGCGAGAGCTTTTTCACATCCCGCGCCGCGCCGGCGATGAGCTTCTGTCCGACTTCGGTGGAGCCGGTGAAGGTGATCTTCTTGACCAGCGTGTTATTCAGAAATTCCTCGGCAATCATCGACGCCGAGCCGTTGACGACCTGGAGCACGCCCTTCGGCAGCTTCGCCGCCTCGCAGCACTCGGCGAAGGCGAGGTTGCACAGCGGCGTCTGGCTCGCGGGCTTGAGGATCGTCGGGCATCCCGCAGCGAGCGCCGGCGCGATCTTCCGCACCGAAAGCACCAGCGGAAAATTCCACGGCGCGATCGCCGCCACCACGCCGACGGGCTGCTTGATGACGAGGTTGCGCTTTCCCGGCACCTGGTTCGGAACCACGCGGCCGTACGCGCGGCGGCACTCCTCGCCGAACCAGCGCAGATGATCGACCGACATCGTCACCTCGCCGCGGCTCTGCGCCAGCGGCTTGCCGTTCTCCTGCGTGATCAGGCGGGCGATCTCGTCGCCGCGCTTGTTGAGCTGATCGCCGATCGCGAGGAGATAATCCGCCCGCGCCTTCGCCGGCAGCGCCCGCCAGCTTGTGAAGGCGGCATGCGCATCGTCGATCGCTCGCTTCACCTGCTCGCGCGAGACGGTCGCGACTTGCGCAAGCGCTTCCCCCGTCGCGGGGTTGACGACGGTGATCACCTCGTCGCCCGCGTTCGCGCCGATCCATTGGCCGTTGAGATAATTCTTTCGCACGTCCATCTGCTTCACCGTGGCACGGGTTTTCAACCCGTGCTTGATTCACCCGCACGAGTTAAAAACCCGTGCCACTGGAAAAACACTACACTTCCACAACGCTTCCGCTCTGAATCGCCTCTTCCGCCGCGATCGCGAGCAGTGTCCCGTCCGCACAATCACGCACGTCCGTCAGCGGTCGCTCGCCTCGTTCGACCGCGCGGAAGAACGCCTCGTGCGCCTCGACCATCCCGTGATGCGCGCCCCAGCCGATCTTGCGGCCGGGGACGTGATGCACGACCGGCTCGCTCGTCGCCGAGTCACGTTTCCATTGCCAGATCTCGTCCTTCGCCATCTTCGTTTCAAGCATTCCGCGGTCGCCGATCACGCCCATCTGGAGGTCTTCGCCGGTCTTCGGCGAGAACATGGACAGCAGCAGTCCGCCACGGACACCATTCGAATACTCGAAGCTCACGGATGCGTGATCGATCACCTCGTGCGCGTTGTTGACTACGCGCACGACGTCATTGCCGCCGAACCCGCAGACTCGACGTGGCTTGCTCCCGACCCACCAGTTCATCAGATCGAAGTGATGGCAGTTCTTGTCGACCAGGCACCCCCCGCTGTAGCGCGCGTCCTGAATCCAGTCGCCGACCTTCTTGAGGAACGGCCCGCGGAATTCCTTGCACCAGACGAGCTGCACTTCGCCGACTTCGCCGGCGGCGATGAGGTCCTTGATCGTCTGGAAGTATTTCGAGTAGCGCAACTCGTGGTTGATGGCGACGACGCGATCGCGGTGCTTCTCCGCCGTCGCGAGCATGCGGCGGACGCCGTCGCGCGTCGTCATCACCGGCTTTTCCGCAAAGACGTGCTTGCCGGCGGCGAGAAACTTCTCTGCCCAGTCGGCGTGGTTGAAGCCGGGCGTGGAGATGATGACGGCGTCAATGTCGGCGTTGACGAGCGACGTCGGATCCTCGAACGCCTTCGCGTTGGGCACCGCTTCGATCGCCCTGGCGAGGTTCGGCGCGTGCGTGTCGCAGACCGCCGTGATCTGGACGCGCGGGAACTCATCGCGCACGAGCTGAACGTGCGAGAGCCCCATCGCTCCGGTGCCGAGGAAGCCGAGCCGCAGGCTCATGCCGCCTCCTTGCCGCTGAGAATTGATTGAGCTGCGCGACAGGTGCTCTTGAGGAACTCGCCGACGCCCTTCTCCGGCAGCGGGAGTTCGACGCCGATCCAGTCGTCGTAGCCGATCGCTCGAAGCGCATCGGTCACCGCCGGCCAGCTCACTTTGCCTTCGCCGAGGTTTACAACTTCGCCGGGCCGCGCGTCCTTGAAGTGCACGCGCGTGATGAACCGCTTGCCGAGCTGGCGGATCCACTGCTCCGGATGCCCGGCGCGGAGGTAGACGACGTTGCCGACGTCGAAATACATCCGCACGTGCGGGCTCGCGACGGCGTCCAGGAATTCAATCCAATCGCGCGGCGAAAGCAGGAACTGGTTCTCGACGTTCTCCAACGCGACGTTGATGCCGACGTCTGCGGCGAGCTCGCCGATGCGCCGGGCCGTCTCCAGCGCGAACGACCACGTCGCGTCATATGTCTGTGACGCATCCCATTGTCCCGGCACGATCAACAGGGTGTCGCCGCCGAGGATTTTCAATGCATCGAACGCTCTGGTCGCCAGTGCGACGGCGCGATCGCGCGCGGCGCGGTCGCTGGATGCGAACGTCGTCCAGAATCCCGGCCCGCCGCGCATGCTCGGCACGGTTAGGCCGATCGAATCGGTCATGCGACGAAGTCGCTCCGCAGTTTCGCGCGGATCGGCAGCGGCGGGCAATGTGCCGTCGAGAACGAAGGTCGGCTCGACGCCCGCGAAGCCCGCAGCGCGCAGGCTATTGAGCAGACGGTCGGCGCCGTCGTCGTCGTTGAGGATGAGTGAAAAGGCGAGTTGCAAACCGATCGGGGACGCGCGGCGGGAATTTCCACTGTCGGAAATTTAAACCGGCCTAGCGTCTCCGATCGCGCATTATCGATAATCGCCCTTCTCTGACAAGCGAAAACTCCCAAAAGTCTGTTTGTTTGAACAGCACATAAACCTCCGGTCCTAAGATACTGATCTGACACCGCTTACGGAGCCAGTCATCCCGCCTGTTCCGGCGGAATCGCGAGCTCGGCATCGGCCTCAAGCCCGCGCGCGATCGGCGGGAGGATGCCGCGCTCGATGAGGATGGGTCGCACGTGCCGGCGGATCTCCGGCAGTCGCCGCGCGAAGCGGATCGTCGTGATGCAGCAGCACGCCGCGCCCGCGATCACGGTCCACGTCGGGCCCAGGCGATCTTTGCGCGCCAACTCGCCGAAGAGCAGCATCCCGATCGGCACCATGCCGAGGAAGCACATCATGAGCAGACTAAGCGCTCTGCCGCGCTTGTCCGGCTCGGCGATCGTTTGAACAAGCGTGTTGCCTGCCGCGTTGACGATCACCAGGCACAGTCCGGTGCATGTCATCATCATCACGGAGAGCGCGACGTAGCGCGAGAGCGCGAACATCGAGATCGCCAGCGCGAAGCCGATGCCGGTGATCACCATCCACCGCCCCAGGCCGACCACCGTGCGGCGCGACGCAAGCATCAGCGCGCCGACGACCGCGCCGATGCCAATCCCGCCCATCAGAAACCCGAGCGTGCGCGAATCGCCGTGCAGCACTTCGCTGGCGAAGACCGGCATCAGCACGGTGTAGGGGATGCCGAGCAGGCTGAAGACGGCGGCCAGGATCAACAGCTCGCGGAGCGGCTGAAAGCCGAGGGTATAGCGAAGGCCTTCGTGCAGCTCGGCGATCACACGACGGCCGTGCGAAACCCGCGGGCGCGCTTCCAGCACGATGAAGAAGATCGCCACGATCGCCGCCACATAGCTGACGCCGTCGATGAAGAAGCAGATTCCCTCGCCCCAGGCGGCGATGACGAAGCCGGCGATGGACGGGCCGATCAGCCGCGCGAGGTTGAAGAGCGACGAATTGAGCGCGATCGCGTTGCCGACGTCGTTCGGATCGGCGACGAGCTGCGAGACGATCGTCTGACGGGCGGGAATGTCCAACCCGTTAATGACGCCCTGGCAAACGTACAGCGCCAGCAGGATCGGCACGGTGATGATGTGCTTGAGCGTGAAGTACGCCAGCGCCAGCGACTGCAGCATCGACAGCGCCTGCGTCGCGAGCAGCGTGCGACGAAGGTCCCATCGGTCGACGAGCACCCCCGCGAGGGGCGCGAGCAAAAACGCGGGGATCTGCCCGCAAAAGCTGACCGTCCCGAGCATCAGCGAGCTTTGCGTCAGCCGATAGACCAGCCAGCTCGTCGCGATCTGCGTCATCCAGTTGCCGGTCAGCGAGATGAGCTGGCCGAGGAAAAACAGCCGATAGTTGCGCGACTTGAGCGCCCGCCCGGCGACGGCGAATGTGGCGACCAGGCCGGTGCGCGGCCTTGTCTCGAGATCAATGGCGGACTCATTCACGCGGCTAGCTTGTACCGCGCGGCGGGCAATCGCAGAATGCTCGATGAGTTGCGGAGGCGCGCGTGAACGCTGGCCCTTCCATCGCGATCGTCGGCGCCGGCGCGGTCGGCGGGTACTACGGCGCGCGCCTCGCGCTGCACGGTTACGACGTCCACTTCCTGCTGCGATCCGATTACGACGCCTGGCGATCGCGCGGGTTGCAGGTCAAAAGCGTCGCCGGCGATTTTCAACTCCCGCCGTCCCGACTGCGCGCCTACAACGCCGCCGCAGCGATGCCGAAGGTTGATCTGGTCATCGTCACGATCAAGACCACGGAGAACCAGCGCCTGCCCGCTCTGGTCGCGCCGCTGCTGAAGGATGAGACGACGATCCTGACGCTGCAAAACGGCCTGGGAAACGAGGAGTTTCTCGCGGGCCATTTCGGCGCGAAGCGCATCGTCGGCGGAATGGCGTTCGTCTGCATCAACCGCGTCTCGGCGGGCGTGATCCATCACCTCGACCATGGCTTCGTCCGTGTGGCGGAGTTCGTCGGCGCGGGGCGCAGCGCGCGATCGGAAGCCATTGCCGCGATGTTGTCGCAGAGCAACGTGAACGCGAGCGTCGCTGACGATCTTCGCGCGGCTCGATGGGACAAGCAGGTGTGGAACGTCCCCTTCAACGGCCTGGGGGCGCTGCTGGACGCGACGACCGACCAGCTCATCGGCACCAGCGACGGCGAGCGGCTCGTGCTCGCGGTCATGGGTGAAGTGCTGCAAGCGGCCCGCGCCGACGGCGTCGCGCTCGCCGCGGACGCGCCGCAGCGAAAGGTGCACGCGACGCGCTCGATGGGCGCTTACCTGACCAGCACGCAGATCGATCGCCGGCTGAAAAAACCGATGGAGATCGAAGCAATTTTTGGTCACCCAGTCCGTCGCGCCCGCCGCGCGGGGCTGCAACTTCCGCTGCTGGAAATGCTGTACTTTTCATTGCGTGTGCTGGACGCGCAAAAGGTCCAATAAGATCGGGCGACTTTTACGCCAAGTTCATTTGTACCCGGAACTTCCGGGGGTATATTTTCGTAGAAGGTCACGCGTCGAAGGGCGGTGCAGCGAAGGCCCCGGCAGCCGTTTTCAGGCCGTGGATGCACCCGGCGAGTGACGCCCGTAATCGATCTCGGATATCTCATCGACCTCCTTCTCACGCGGACGCTGATCGCGCGGGAAGTTGCGGAGGCTGTAGTGATTTTGTCGAGCCGCCGTCGTCACGCACAGTTGGGTCTTGCCGCCGCGTTTGTCGTGCTGTCGGCGAGCGTGGCGACGCTGCTGGTGGTTCCCGCGCACAGCAAGCCGGTCGCGGTCGCCGACGTCGGCACCCTCGCGCCGGATTTCCAGCTCGAAGATTTGACCGGCACGCAGGTCACGCTCTCGTCCTTCCGCGGGCAGGCGGTCGTCCTCTATTTCTGTTCGGGTGAGTCGCAGCTCAGCAAGGCGTATGACGATCGCGTCGAGCGGCTCGCGCACGATTACACGGGCGACGCGCGCGTGCAGTTCTTTGCCATCGACGTCGCGCCCAACGGCACGATCGATCCGCTGTCGCTGCGCCTGGATTCGTCCGTCGCCGCGCGCCCGTTTCCCACGCTGCTGGACAACCGCGGCATCGTCGCGACGCGCTACAGCGCGGTCTCCGCACGGACGCCGACGGTCGTCGTGATCAATCCGCGCGGCGAAGTGCGTTACCGCGGCCCGTTCGACAACAACCCGGACCTCGCCTTCGCTACCCGCCATCTCTGCGACGAAGCGCTGCGGGACGTGCTGGAAAGCAGCACAACGGCTGTTGCGACCATGCACAGGTGACCTGACGCTAATGAGTCCGGCGGAACCCCGAGCTTCCGCTCGGCGCTACGACGCAGTTCGCAGATTCACCTCTTCGCGCTTTTTTCGGTTACAATCCCCGGCACCATGCACGTCGTGATCTTCGAAGGATCGCAGTGGACGACGTTCGCGCCGCTCTGTCTCAACCGGCCGGTCTTCATGCTCTCCACGGGCATGTCCACGCTGCTGGACAAGCAGATCCGCTATCTCGGCGCCACGCGGCTGACGTTCTGGGTGCGGCCGGAGATGGTCGACTTCTGCAAGACGCGCGTCGTCCCGCACCTGAAGATCCCCACCAGGATCAACGAGCCGCTCGATGATGAATACGCGCTGCTGGTGAGCGGGCGGACGCTGCACTTCCGCAAGTTCGAGCAGCCCTCCAGCGAGTGCGTCGTCGCCGAGGACGACAAGATCCGCGAGGCGTACTGCAAACGTCCCGGCTTGAGCATGGACGATGTGCTGCATCGCACGCAGCGCTGGGTGGACCTGCTCGAGCTGCCGCGCATGGAAGGCCAGAGCCGCATGGCCGAGTCGCTCTCGGACCTGATCAGTTGGAACGAGGAATCGCTGATCGAGGACGGCATCCAGTTGCTCAAAGGCATCCGCCGTCCGGTGGTCGCCGGGCCCTTCAACACGAGCAACGAGGACGATCTGTGGATCGGCAACGAGGTGACGATCGAGCCGGGGTGTTATCTCGATGCCTCGGGCGGCCCGGTCGTTCTCGCCGAGGGCGCCAGGATCGGCGCAAACAGCATCATCCAGGGCCCGTGCTACATCGGGCCGCACGCGCAAGTGCGGGCGCTGTCGATCGTCAAGGACGCGACGACGATCGGCCGGCTGTGCAAGATCGGCGGGGAAGTCGTCAACACGATCATGCTCGGGCACTCCAACAAGTCGCACGATGGGTTCCTTGGGCACAGCTACATCGGCAAGTGGGTGAACTTCGGCGCGGGCACGACGACCGCGAACCTTAAATCGACCTACGGCGAAGTCAGCGTGCAGTACGCCGAGCGCGAGATCCCCACCGGCCGACAGTTCTTCGGCTCAGTCGTCGGCGATCATGTCAAAACCGGCATCGGCACGCGTTTGATGCCCGGCACGTATCTCGGCTTCTGCTCCGCGCTGTTGGGTTCGAACATCCCGCCGCGCTTTTTGCCGAGCTTCAGCTTCTGGTCCGACCGCGGCACCGAGCCGTACGACCTGGACAAGGCCAAGCAGGTGATGAAGGCGGTCTACGCGCGCCGTGACATCCGCTGGACCGATGCCGACGACCGCATGGTCGCACAGGTACTCAACACCGCGCCGCAGGTCGAGAAGCTGGGCCCCACACGCATCGGCGCCGAGGCGCTCGCCGCGGGGGCATCATAGAACGGGCGACTGTCCGAAGAGATCGTCGGCGTTGCGACGGACCGCTGCCGCCGTCAATTCGGCAGCAGGGACGGCCGCGGGGCTCGGCGGAGCGATCGCGAAGTTTCGGCGGATGCGCGCGTTCGGGTTGTCAGCGTCGTCCGTGACGTGGTTGGCGTTGATCTGAAGCTGATACGTGCCCGCCGGCTGCGCGGCTTTGATGCGGATCGAGAGAACGGAGCGGCCCGAGGATTCGCCTAGGCTCCAGCCCCAGCGCTTGCGCGGGATCGGCTCGGCGGTGAACGGATCGCGCAGCAGGATGTCGTGGCGGGAGAGGCCGATGATGCGATCATCGAACGTCAGCTTCAGCTCCGACGGCGCGCCTCGGGTAAACGTCGACGACGCGACCGTCGGCGACGTCGCATCAGTCACATAATTGAAGATGTTCAGCGCGAGCTGGCGGTTGTCCGCCTTCGTGATGTCGGTGCCGACGCCGTTGGCGTTGAAGAAAGTGTTGCGGTCGAAGTAGCCGACGACATGGCCGCGTCCGACCGACGCGAGTACCAGCGCGGCGTCGTGATCGGTCGCGTTGCGCAGCGTGCCTTGATATTGATTGGACGGATCGACGCCGTCGTTGTCCCGCGTCTGCCCCGTCGCGGCAATGACGCGGCGGAGGGTCACGCCGGCGGGCGGCACATCGGGAACCAGCAGCGGGCTGACGCCCTCGCCGGTGATCGAATCGACGCCGTCGAGGACCGGATGAGCGCTCATCACGAAGTTGCCTGCGGAGCGCGAGAGCGTCGTCGTGCCGGCGGCGGCGTCCTGGTTGACGATCAGGCCCCATCGTGCCAGGAACTGCTGATCGGAATCCGCGGCATCGCGCCAGTTGGAGCCGAAGTTGCCGTCGGAAATGAAGATCGCCCCGCCGCCGTTGTGGACGTAGTCGTCGATCGCGTCGATCGACGATTTCGAGTAGCGCGCGTTGTTGGACCCGAAAACGATCGCGGCGTACTTGCTGAGATCGAGGTTCTCAAAACGGATCGGTCGCCCGGCGGTGAAGCCGGTGCCGTCCTCGACCAACTCTTTCGGCTCGGTCATCTGCCCGACTGCAAATCCTGCATTGCGCAGCGTCTCCGCGAGCGTGCCCCACCCCGCATTGCCGGAGGCGGTGGACGTGTTGTTGATGTCGGCGAGCTGCTCGTCGCGCGAAGCGGCCGTCGTTCCTTCCAGAAACCCGCCGGAACGCGTGGCGCCGCGGATGAGGAGGATCATCGGCGCGATCCCCGCGAGCAATTGGCGGGATTCGAGCGGTTCCAGGGATGCAGTCATGGGCCGCCTTCACAATATCTATCGCACTCTTTTCCGCGAGCGCGCATACTATCGGGCCTATGAAACCCCAACTTCTCGCCGCCGTGATGATGGTCGTCTTCGCCCTCGCCGCCGTTTCGATCTCGCTTTCGCGCGCCAGCGGCGCTGCGGAGCAGCAACCGACGACCCGGCCCGCCGTATTGAATTACACCGTCAAGGACATCGACGGAAACGATTACGATTTGGCGAAGCTCAAGGGGAAGGTCGTGCTGCTGGTGAACGTCGCGAGCAAGTGCGGCTACACGCCGCAGTACAAGGGGCTGGAGTCGCTTTACGAGCAGTACAAGGACAAGGGGTTTGTGATCGTCGGCTTCCCCGCGAACAATTTCAAAGGGCAGGAGCCGGGCTCCAACGAGGAGATCAAGCAGTTCTGCACGAGCAAGTACAACGTGACGTTCCCGATGATGAGCAAGATCAGCGTCAAGGGCGACGACATGCACCCGCTCTACAAGCAGCTCACGGATGCGACGGGCCAGGTCACGTGGAACTTCAACAAGTTCCTCGTCGGCAAGGACGGGAAGCTGATCGAGCACTTCGACAGCAAGGTGAAGCCGGACGATGCGAAGTTGACCGGAGCGATCGACTCCGCGCTCGCCGCGCAGTGAGGTCAATCCCGAATCGCGTAGCTCAAAGCCCGGCACTTTGTGCCGGGTTCTTTTTTAGAGCTTTCGACTATTCGACCGTCACGCTCTTGGCGAGGTTCCGGGGTTTGTCCACATTGCAGCCGCGCGCCACTGCCGCGTGGTACGCGATGAGCTGCAGCGGGACGACGCTCAGCAGCGGCTGCAACGGCTCGAGCGTATCCGGCACGTAGATGATGTGGTCACTGTGCCGGCGAATGTTTTTGTCACCCTCGGTGGCGACGGCGATGATCTTGCCGCCTCGCGCCCGCACCTCTTCGATGTTGCTGATCACCTTCTCGTACTGCGTGCCCTGCGTGGCGATGAAGACGACCGGCATGCCGTCGTTGATCAGCGCGATCGGCCCGTGCTTCATCTCCGCCGCCGGCATCCCCTCGGCATGGATGTAGCTGATTTCCTTCAGCTTCAGCGCGCCTTCGAGCGCGACGGGATAGTGATACCCGCGTCCGAGGAACAGCCAGTTCTCGCGCTCGCAAAAATGCCTGGCGATGTCGCGGCAGGCGTCGTTCTGCTTGAGCACCTGCTCGATCTGGTCGGGGATCTTGCACAGCCCTTCGATCAGCTCCGAGCACTGCTGCTGGCTCATGAACTTTCGACGGCCGACGAAGAGGGAGAGCATCGTCAGCACGACGCACTGGCAGGTGAACGCCTTGGTGGAGGCGACGCCGATTTCCGGCCCGGCGTGGAGATAGATGCCGCCGTCGACCTCGCGGGCGATGGTCGAGCCGACGACGTTGACCACGCCCAGCGCGAGCGCGCCCTTCTCCTTGGCCTCGCGCAATGCCGCGAGCGTGTCGGCGGTCTCACCGGACTGCGAGATCGCGACGACGACGGTGTTTTCTTCGATGAGCGGGTTGCGATAGCGGAACTCGCTGGCGTAGGTGGTCTCGGTGACGACCTTGGCGAGATCTTCCATCAGGTAATCGCCGACGAGCCCCGCGTGCCACGCGGTGCCCTGGCCGGTGAGGATGAAACGCTTGGCCTTAACGAGTTCCCGCGCGTTGTCGGCGAGACCGCCGAGGATGATCCGCCCCTCGCGCGGCTCGGCGCGGCCGCGCAGGCAATTGCGCACCGCGGTCGGCTGCTCGAAGATCTCCTTGAGCATGTAGTGCTCGTAATCCCCCAGCTCGTACGCTTCGAGCTTGTTCTCGAGCTGCGAGATGACCGGCGAGACGTCGATGTCGTCGATCGTCATCGTGCGGAACGTGTCGGGCTTGAGCACCGCCATCTCGTTGTCGTTCAGGTAAATGACCTGCTGCGTGTGCTCGACGATCGCGGAAGCGTCGGAGGCGACGACGTACTCGTCATCGCCCACGCCGATGATCAGCGGCGAGCCTTTGCGCGCGACGATGAGCGTGTCCGGCTCGTCCTTGCAGACGACGGCGATGCCGTACGTGCCTTCGACTTCGTGCAGCGCCGCTTGGACGGCGCGCTGGAGCAGTGACGTGCCGGCCGGCAAATGGTTCTGGAACTTGATCTGCTCGTACAGATCGCCGATGAGCATCGCCAGCGCTTCGGTATCCGTCTGGCTCTTGAACTTGTGCCCCTTCTCTTCGAGCAGCTTCTTGAGCGCGGCGTAGTTTTCGATGATGCCGTTGTGGACGATGGCGATTCGGCCGACGTCGTCGGTGTGGGGATGCGCGTTGACCTCGGTGGGCGCGCCATGCGTCGCCCAGCGCGTGTGGGCCATGCCGATCTTCGCGCCGGGCAGCGGTTCGTGCTCGGTGATCGACTCTTCGAGCACGCTGATGCGCCCGACCGCGCGGCGGACGTGCAGCCCGCCACGCTCGTCGATCACCGCGATGCCCGCGGAGTCATAGCCGCGATACTCCAGGCGCTTCAAACCTTCGATGAGCAGCGGCTGGGCGATCTTCCGCCCGACGTACGCGACGATCCCGCACATGTCTTGTTACCTCCACAACCTTCGCGAGAGCCAAACGATATCACCGAAATGCCCGACGTGACGGCGGGCGGTTTACGTCCCGTCGCCGCAGGGGAACATTTATCGGACGACCTTAAGTTGCGGGAGGAAACTGCGTCAAATCTTTCGCGCGTGCGGCGAGCCGCGGTCTTTCATAACCCGCCCTGCCATCCGGAACGCCGATCGGAACAGTCGCGGCGAACCCGCCGGTTCCTTTGCGGGTAGAATCCTTGATCGACAGGGCTGGAGGGCCCGCCGCCGATCTCGGCGGCCAAACGTCGGCGTGATGCGGATGACACAGCGAGTGACAAGCAGAATTGCTGCGCCCCCGTCGTTTGCACGTCGGCGGCGGACGGCGACGTTGCTGCGCGCGGCGTGCGAACTGGAGCTGCTCGAAACCCGCCGGCTGCTCTCGACTACGTTCGTCAAGGACATCAACCCGAGCCTCTCGTACATCGGGGTGCCCGCCAGCGCCGTCACCGACGTCAACGGCACGCTCTACTTCAACTTCAACGTGCGCCTCTACAAGACCGACGGCTCGGCCAACGGAATGGCGCAGGTTCACCCGGGCGTTTACACCCCCACCGAACTGACCAATCTCAACGGGCAACTGCTGTTCAACGGGGGCGGACAGTTGATGACCAGCGACGGCACCGAACCCGGGACCGTCGCGATCGTTCCTGCGGGAATGAACCCGCGCGACGTCACCGTCGCCGGATCGCGCGTCTTCTTCCGCGGCGCCGACGGCGGAGGAGACGAACTGTGGACGAGCGACGGCACCGTTCCCGGCACGTATCGCGTCAAGGACATCAACCCCGGCGGCGCGTCTTCGAGCCCGCGCGGCTTCGTCGCCGTCGGCTCGCGCGTCTTCTTCCACGCCGACGACCCAACGAGCGGCGATGAGCTGTGGACGAGCGACGGCACTGACGGCGGGACCTATCGCGTCAAGGACATCCTGCCCGGCGGCGGGTCCTCGGGGCCGAGCTTTCTCACCAACGTCGGCGGCACGCTCTTTTTCACCGCCACCGACGGCACGAGCGGATACGAGCTGTGGAAGAGCGACGGCACCGACGCCGGAACGGTGCGCGTCAAAGACATCCGCCCCGGCGCCGGCGGATCGACGCCGACGCAGATCGTCAACGTCGCCGGCGCCGCCATGTTCATCGCCGACGACGGCGCCAGCGGGTTTGAGATCTGGAAAAGCGACGGCACCGGCGCCGGCACGACGATGGTTCGCGACATTGTCCCGGGCGGCGCCGGCGCGCAGGTGAATCACCTCACCGCCGTCGGCAGCACGCTCTATTTCACGGCCGACGACGGCACAAGCGGTCAGGAGCTCTGGAAATCCGACGGCACCGCCGCCGGCACGACCCTCGTCAAGAACATCGGCGGCGGATCATCGGCTTCCGATCCGCTGTCGCTCACCGCGTTCGGGAACAAGCTGTTCTTCACCGCGTCGAACGGAAGCAGCGGCGCCGAGCCGTGGATCAGCGACGGCACGGACGCGGGGACGTTCCTGCTCAAAGACATTCAGCCGGGCTTCGGCTCATCCTCCGTCAATTCGGTTGCGGTCGTGGGGAACAAGGTTTACTTCAACGCATCGGGCGCTGACGGGGCCGGCTTGTGGGTCAGCGACGGGACGTCCGCCGGCACGCATTTCGTGCAGGCGCCCAGCGGATACGCGCTGGTCGGCTCGGACCTGTCGCAATTCATCAACATCAACGGCGTTGGCTACTTCGCGGCGAACGATGGCGTCCACGGGCAAGAGCTGTGGCGCCGCGACGGCACCTCTGCCGGCACGCAAATGGTCGCCGACCTCAATCCCGGCGCGGGTGGAACGGGTCTCGACAGCTTCATCAATTTCAACGGCACGCTCTTCTTCCGCGGCGACGGCTGGATCAGCAAAAGCGACGGCACGGCTGCCGGCACCGTGCACGTGTCGCCTGCCCCGGTCTTCGGCGGACAGCTCGCGGCCGCGGGGGCGACACTTTACTTCACCGGCAACTCCTCCGCGGGCAACGGGCTGTGGAAGAGTGACGGCACCACCGCCGGCACGACGCTGGTCAAATCCCTCGACGTCAACGCGTGGAAGCCGGATTCGCTGATCGGGCTCGCCAACGGCAGCGCGATGTTCATCGCGGACGACGGCG
>JAICTV010000273.1 GCA_025936175.1 Phycisphaerae bacterium | reverse complement strand
GATCAGGACGTGACCGTCGCGCCTGACGCGCTGACGGTCACGAACCTCACCAGCGGCAACGTCTTCACCGACTTCACCGAATCGGGCACGAGTGACTCGCACACGTGGAGCGTCAACGCCGCCGGTTCCTACGGCGAGACGTACGCCCTTCTGCAAGGAAACTACGAGGCGAACCTCAACTCCGACTTCGTCACCAACGGTAACCGCGAGAAGCTCAACGGCGGGGTCGATGACATTACTTCGTCGTTCTACCTTCCCGGCGATGCGAATCACGACCGCGTCGTGAACGCGGACGATTACTTCTACATTGAAGCGGCACGCCTCAGAACCCGCAGTCACAGGGCTTCCACAACGGCGATTTCAACTACGACGGCGTGATCAACAGCGACGACTACTTCGTCATCGACAGCACCGCCGGCACGGTCCTGCCGCCGCCTCCCACGGAGCCGAATACGGTCACCGCGACGGCGTGCAGGGACGCGGCCGCGTGGATCTAAATTGGGTCGCGCCGGCTTGGGCTGTCGATGGATACCACATCTCTCGCTCCACCGACGGCGGCGTCACGTTCGCGCTGCATGCCACGGTAAACGATCCAAACGCAGCGCATTGGTACGAGGATGGTTTGGCCGACGGAACCAAGTACGTCTACCGCATCCGCACCTTTACAAACGCCGCCGGGGATTCGATGACGACCAACAAGGTTTGGACGGTGACAAACCTGCCGGGACCCGGGACAGCCTCCGTCAGCCTTCTCGGACCCGACTTCGCGATCCTTCACTGGACGGACAACACCGCCGCGGAAAACGGATTTGAGATCGTCCGGGTGAATCCGGACAATTCCGAAACGACATTTCACGTCGGGACAAACGCGACCAGCGTCCGCGCGAGCGGTCTAACCCCCGACACCACGTACGGCTTCCGCGTCCGCGCGGCCAATGACGTGCAGCAGTCGATCTGGTCGCCGACGCTTTCGGTTACCACACTCCCGGCGGACGTGCCCGCGGCGCCGACGGACCTCATCGCCTCCTACAACGACGACGGCAACGGCGCGACGCTGCGCTGGCGCGACAACAGCGACAACGAAAGCGGCTTCACCATCGAGAGGCAGGACGGCTCGGGCGTGTGGAGCATCATCGGCACCGTCGGCGCAGACGTAACGACCTTCGCGGACGCCGACGTCACGGATCACGACATCGCAGGCGGCCAGGCCTTCGACGCGACTTATCGCGTCATGGGCAACGGTGCCCGGGCAGTGCCCGGCGCGCCAGGAGGCGCGGCCGCATCCTCGCCGAGCAACTCTTCGCAGGCCGCGCACGAACCCGGAGGCGATCGCATGCACGTCTATGGAGACGTGCCGCCCATTCCCACCTACGTCAAATCCGAGTGGTCGCCCCTGAACGATTCCGGAGATGTGGACGACGAGGGCAACCCGATCATGTACGCCGGCGGCTACGAAAACGAACCAGTGACGCTCAAGCTGAGCCATCTGCCGCGGCACACGTACGGCATCATCTGGATGCGCTATGGAATCTCCGGCCTCAATTAGATTGGGCTAATGATGCGAAGAGTTTTTCTCGTGACGGCTTTTTTGTGCTCGGCATGTTGCTGCGATGCGGTTCGAGCCCAAGTGCGACTGCGCACGTACTCCAGCGATGACGAAATTACGACGCGCGACGGCAGTTTCGTGCTGCTTGAGGTTGTAAACGGGAGCGAGCGTCCGTTAACGGTCCGGCTGCCGGTGCGCATTGACCACTCTGCCTATGAACGGGCCGACGAGATCCCGCGGACTTTCAATGGCTTGCTGGCGCGTGACGCGGACGCAGATCTTCGCCTGAGCGTTCGGTGCTACGTCCAGGGTAGGACGGGCATCACCATGACCGATCGGCCGGTCCGACCCGAGCAAATAAGCGTCGCGCCAGGGGCGTCCTTGCTTCTCAAAGTCGAGATCTCATCCGCGTACTTTGGTCCCGGAAGATGTTACGTGCAAGCTGGCGCGGAAAACGCATCGGGGACGATTGCAGTTTCGAACGCGAGGCCAATCGAAGTAGTTGGTCCCACAGGAGGTGACAGGCCCGCAGAGCGAAGGCAATAGTCGGACGCGATTCGATCCTGTCGAACGGATCGCCCTTTCGAGCGCCCACGTGAAGCTTTCGATCTGAGGGATGTGAGGATGAACCCCGCCCGCGACGTATTGATTCTCCCCCCTTATCATGTCCCGCGATGAGTCAGACCGCCGCGGGCCGCAGGGCTGCTGAAGATCCAGAGCATTACCGCATGACCGTCGGCGAGCACCTCGAGGAGCTGCGCACGCGGCTCATCCGCGGGATCATCGGGTTCGTCATCGGCACGGCCGTCTGCCTGGCGCTGGCCAAGCACGTCATCTTTCCGATCTTCACCTGGCCGTTGCAGGCGGCGCTGGTCAAGTGCGGGTTCAACCCGCAGCTCGTTTACACCGAGCCCGCGCAGCCGTTCATCGTTTACATGGAGATCAGCTTCGTGTGCGGCGCGGTGCTCGCCGGGCCGTGGCTGCTGCGCCAGCTCTGGCTCTTCGTCGCCGCCGGGCTCTATCCCAAAGAGCGCAAGATGGTGACGAAGTACCTGCCGCTCTCGATCGCGCTGCTGATCGCCGGGGAGCTGGTGCTGTACTTCCTCGTGCTCCCGGTGACGCTGGAGTTCTTCTTTCGCTTCGGCTCATCGGTGCCGATGATCGGCGAAGCGGCGCACGTCGATCCGCATCCGCCTACGACGAAGCCGACGACCGTGCCGATCTTCCGCGGCGATCCCGCCCCGCCGCTGAGCGAAGGCCAGATCTGGATCGACGGCGACCGCAATCGCTTCAATGCCTACTTCAACGGCCAGATCCACACGCTGTTTCTGGGATCGGACAACCTCTTCGCCCCGCTCATCACGCTGCCGCAGTACATCAGCATGGTCGAGGGAATGCTCCTCGCATTCGGCGTGAGCTTTCAGTTGCCGCTGGTGGTAATGGCGCTGGTGCGAGCGGGGATTTTAGAGATCGAGTTCCTGCGCTCGATGCGGAAATACGTTTACTTCGTGATCTCGATCATCGCGGCGTTCATTATTCCCGACGTGGCGACGGGCTGGCTCATGCTGATGATCCCGCTGTTCGGTTTGTACGAGCTCGGGTTGTGGTTGGCGAGCAGACCGGTGCATCACGACGATGACCCGGTGCCATCGTAGGGGCGACACTTGTGTCGCTCTCCATTGCCGCCGCCACGAAAGAGGGCGACACAAGTGTCGCCCCTACACGAGGCGCACGGGGACGCCGCGCTCCGCGAGGTATTGCTTCACCTCGGGAACCGGGTGCGTGTTGAAGTGGAAGATGCTCGCCGCGAGCGCCGCATCCGCGCGTCCGCGCGTGAGCACGTCGTAAATGTGCTGTGGATTCCCCGCCCCGCCGCTGGCGACGACGGGGATCTTCACCGCCTCGCTCACCGCCGCCGTCATCTCGATGTCGTAGCCGGCGGTGGTGCCGTCGGCGTTCATCACGTTCAACACGATCTCGCCGGCGCCCAATTCTTCCGCCTGCTTCACCCAGGTCATGACGTCGATGCCGGTATCGACTCGTCCGCCGTTGATGAAGACGTGCCAGACTTCCTTGCCGTTCTGCTCGACGCGATTGGCGTCAAGGCCGAGCACCGTGGCGCAGCGGCCGAACTTGCGGCTGATCTCCGCGAGCAGTTTCGGATTCTTCACGGCCGCGGAGTTGACGCTGACCTTCTCCGCGCCGGCCTGGATCAGCCGCGTCGCGTCATCGAGCGTTCGAATCCCGCCGCCAACCGTCAGCGGCATAAAGCATTGCTCGACGACCTTCGCCACGAGATCGGCCATGATGTCGCGCCCTTCGTGGCTGGCGGTGATGTCGTAGAAGACCAGCTCGTCGGCGCCGTCGCGCTGGTAACGCTTTGCCTGCTCGACCGGATCGCCCGCGTCAACATGATCGAAAAACTTGACCCCTTTGACCACGCGGCCGCGGTCGACGTCGAGACAGGGGATGATTCTGCGGGTGAGCATAAATGAAGTGGGCAGCGGGCAGTCTGCAGCGGGCAGTAAAGACACTGCCGGCTGCACACTGTACGCTGCCCGCTGATTCAGGGTGACCGACGGGACTCGAACCCGCGACGTCCAGGACCACAACCTGGCGCTCTGCCAACTGAGCTACGGCCACCGTCGTTGCGGGCGATTTTATCGCGTCGCAGGGCACCGATGTCAAACCGCGCCACGGGCGCGTTTGACAGAAAACGAACCGAATTCTACCCTTGAACGTAATTCCGCTGACGCACTGGCTTAACGGCGAGCGACGCGAGCAGATGGCGAATTCTGACAGCAGCACCGGCAGCCGCGCACCTTCCGCCTCGAACGGCACGGGCGGCGGCGCAGGCGCGAACGGCGGCAGCAGAGCTCCTGCCGCCGGCCCCGGCATCGCCGCCAACCTTGACACCGAAGTCGGCCGCGTCGTCGTTGAGACCGGTCTCGCGACGCGCACCGAGATCGACTTCTGTCGCGAGCAGCAGAAGCAATCTTCCGATCCCAACCAGCGCAGCCTCGCCGACCTCCTCGTCGAATACAACTTCATCACCGTCAACCAGGCCAAGCGCATCCGATCGACGATCGACGAGCGCCGCGGCAGCCAGATTCCCGGGTATCAACTGCTTGGCAAGCTCGGCAAAGGCGCGATGGCGACGGTTTATAAAGCCAAGCAGATCTCGCTCGATCGCACCGTCGCGGTCAAAGTCCTTCCCAAGCGCTCCAGCGACAACATCGAATTCGTCGAGCGCTTCTACAAGGAAGGAAAAGCCGCCGCGCGGCTGTCGCACAACAACATCGTGCAGGCGATCGACGTCGGTTCAACGCCCGACGGCTACCATTATTTTGCGATGGAGTACGTGGAGGGCAAAACCCTCTACGACCTCATGCAGCCCCCGCCGATCGGTGACGGCCGCGCGTTCACCGAGCAGGAAGCGCTCGACATCATCATCCAGATCGCCGACGCGCTGCATCACGCGCACCAGCGCGGGCTCATCCATCGCGACGTCAAACCCAAGAACATTCTTCTGACGCCTCAAGGGGTGGCAAAGCTAACAGACCTCGGCTTGGCGCGGGCGACGGACGACAAAGAGGCGGCCGAGAGCGAAGCCGGGAAAGCTTACGGCACGCCGTACTACATCTCGCCGGAGCAGATCCGCGGCGACGTGGACATCGATTTCCGCGCCGACATCTATTCGCTGGGCGCGACGCTGTACCACATGGTGACGCACCGGCCGCCGTTCGACGGCGAAACGCCGTCAGCGGTGATGCACAAGCACCTCAAGCAGCCTCTCATCCCCGCCGACCACGTCAACACGAATTTGTCCGCCGGCATCGGCGAGATCATCGACGTCGCGATGGCCAAGGACCGCGAGGAGCGCTACCACTCGACCGAGGACATGCTCGAGGACCTCGAGGCGGTCCGCCGCGGCGAGCCGCCGCCCAATGCCCGTCGCAACGTCGATCTCGACAAGCTCGCGGACATGGAGACCAAGGCCAAGACGGTGGACATCGTCCCCGGCGGCGAGTCTGCGCCCGCGTCGGGCGACCTTTGGAAGCACCCGATCGTGGTCGGGCTGATGGCGGGCGTGGGCGTCTCCGTCGTCGTCAACATCATCCTCCTGGTCGTTCTTCTCCTCAAATAATTCGATATGCCAACTCGCATCGCCTTCATCGGCCTGGGCGTGATGGGCCAGCCGATGGCCGGTCATCTTCTCGCCGCGGGGCTCGACCTCACGGTCTTCACGCGCACGCGCGCGAAGGCAAAGTCATTGACGAGCAAGGGCGCCAAATGGGCCGGCAGCGCCGCCGACGCCGCCGCTCACGCGGACTTCGTCTTCCTCTGCGTCCCCGACACGCCGGACGTCGAAGCCGTCGTCCTCGGCGACAAAGGGATCGGCGACGGCGCCAAGCGTGGGACGGTCATTGTCGATCATTCGACAATCTCGCCGTCGGCCACACGCCGCATCGCGAAGGATCTCGCGACGCGCGGCATCAAGTTCCTCGACGCGCCGGTGAGCGGCGGCGACGTCGGAGCGCGCAACGCGACACTGGCGATCATGGTCGGCGGCGACAAGGGCGCGTTCGAAAAAGTCCGCCCGCTCCTCGGCCACATGGGCAAGGCGATCACCTACTGCGGCGCGAGCGGCGCCGGGCAGCTCACGAAGCTCGTCAATCAGATCCTCGTCAGCGTCACCAACATGGCGGTCTGCGAAGCGCTCGTCTTCGCCAAGCGCAACGGTCTCGATCTGGAGAAAACCATCGCCGCCGTCGAAGGCGGCGCCGCCGGCTCCTGGCAGCTCTC
>JAICTV010000228.1 GCA_025936175.1 Phycisphaerae bacterium | reverse complement strand
CGCAGCGTGGCGACTTTGTTGATGTTGACGGAGAGCTTTGTCATTGCTTTTCCTTTGCCACGGCTTCGATCAATTCGCGCGGACAGCCGATGTCGGCCACGATAACCTGACCCGTGAACTCGCGCGCGACGGGGTTAGCGAAACCAGCTTTCTCCGCCACGAACGTGACCGTGTAATCCGCCCGCACTGACCGCTCGCCCAGCGGCCGGCCTGAATCGCAGTCAAGACCACTCGGGATGTCCACCGAAATCACGGGACACTCAAACGGCGAGCCGATCCAGTTGCAAGCCTCAATGTACCCGCCAAATTCTTCGCCAATCGGGCGGCTCAAGCCGGTGCCGAAGAGCGCGTCGATGATCAGACACGACTCCCGCAGCACGAAAACACCGGTGAGATCATCATGATATTCGGCGTAGCGGTTCATCGAGCGGACGATGCTCCAGTTCGTCAACGCGTCGCCGCTCAGTTTCTCCGGCGGGACCGCCAGGACAACGGAAGCACTGAATCCTCGATTCCAAAGATGACGCGCGATAGCCAGACCATCGCCGCCGTTGTTGCCGCTCCCGCAGAGAATCCCGATTTCGTCCTGCTTCGGCAGAAGATGGGTCACCGCGTCCACGAAGCTGCGGGCGGCATTCTCCATCAGCACGATCCCCGGAATGTGATACTCCTCGATCGCCCGCCGATCGATCTCCCGCACCTGCGCTCGCGTCAGCCGAAGCATTCGCGCATTATACGTGGCTTGGGCGTCTCGCCCGAGCGTTCGCGGCATGTGCCGCATGCGCATCCGACGATCGCTCCGCTGCGGTGCTCGGGCCAGCGGCCCAAGCCGCGTAAAAAAAACATGCTCATCCTGCTCACCAACGACGACGGCATCATGGCGCCGGGGATTGTCGCGATGTACCGCGAGCTCGCGGCTCTCGGCGACGTGCAGGTCGTCGCGCCGGAGACCGTGCAATCCGCCACCGGCCACGGCATCACGATCACCGCGCCGCTGCTCACGAGCAAAGTGACGATCGAAAACGCATTTACCGGCACAGCCGTTGACGGTCGGCCGGCGGATTGCGTCAAGCTGGCGATCAACCAGCTCCTCCCGCGCATGCCGGACCTGGTTGTCAGCGGCATGAACAGCGGGGCGAACGTGGGGATCAACGTGATCTACAGCGGCACCGTCGCCGCCGCGATCGAAGCGGCGTTCCTCGGCCTGCCGTCGATCGCCGTCTCGCTGCACCTCCGCAGCGACATCACGACCGATTACAAACGCGCGGCGAGTTTCGCGATGAAAGCGATCCGTCAGGTTCTGTCCAACGGCCTCCGAGCCGGCGAGATGGCGAACATCAACATCCCCGCGCTCGCGCCCGATGAGCAGCCGGCGGGCATCAAGATCGTCCGCCAGTGTACCCGGCCGTTCATCGACACCTACGAGAAGCGCACCGACCCGCGCGGCCGCGAATATTTCTGGAACTCCAGCGTCTTCAGCCTCGGAGACACGGAAGACGACACCGACGTCGCCGCGCTGCGGGATAAATACATCTGCGTCACGCCGCTGCAGTTTGATCTGACGCACCGCGAGATGACCGGCAAGTGGCGCGAGACGAAGTGGGAGCTGCGATGATCCTGACACCCCCAAGCAGCGCCAATTGTCATCTCTTGCGTCATTTTTGATCTTTGTTGCTCGAAGGTGACGATGCCCGATCCAACGAAAAACGTCCCTCAAGATCTCCGTCGAGAGTACACGAAGGACGCGCTGCTGGAATCGAACGTCCTGCCCGATCCGATCGCGCAGTTCGATCGCTGGTTCAACGACGCGACGCTGGCGGGTTTACCCGAAGCGAATGCCATGACGCTTGCGACGGTGGACACGTCCGGTGCGCCGTCCGCGCGAATCGTGCTGCTCAAGGGTTTCGATCAACGCGGCTTTGTCTTCTTCACCAACTATTCGAGCCGCAAAGGCCGCGACCTCGCCGCCAATCCACGGGCGGCGTTGTGCTTCTTCTGGGAATCGCTCGAACGCCAGGTCCGCATCGAAGGGACCGTGGAGAAGACGACGCGCCAAGAGAGCGAAGATTATTTCCACTCCCGTCCGATCGGCTCGCAGATCGGGGCGTGGGTCTCGCAGCAGAGCGAGGCGATCGAATCGCGCGAGGCGCTCGACCGGCGCGCCGAAGAGCTGCTGGCGAAGTTCGTCAACACCGGCGTGCCGCTGCCGGATTTCTGGGGCGGATTCCGTGTCGTGCCTCACACGATCGAGTTCTGGCAGGGCCGCCCGTCGCGCTTGCACGACCGATTGCAGTACGTCCGCGAAGGCGACCGCTGGAAAATCCGCCGGCTTTGCCCTTAATTGATCGTCCGATGTCCTCGGCTCGAACGGTTCTCTTTCTTTGTACGGGCAACTATTACCGCAGCCGATTCGCGGCGGTGATGTTTAACCATCTCGCCGCGCGCAAGCGACTCGATTGGACCGCGTCCTCGCGCGGCCTGAAGATCGGCTGGCCCGGGAACACCGGCGCGATGTCCAGGTACACCGAGCAGCGACTGGCCGAGCTCGGCATCAACTACGACGATCACCGCCACATGCCTTTGCAGTGCCGGCCGTGCGATCTTGAAGCAGCGAACCTCACGATCGCGCTGAAGGAAGCGGAGCACCGCCCCATGCTGGAGAAAGACTTCAACGGCTGGGCCAATCGCGTGACCTACTGGCACGTCCACGATCTCGACGGCGCGACGCCTGTCGAAGCGCTGGCGGAGATCGAGCAGCTTGTGACCGAGCTCGTCGAGCAGCTCAAGCGGGAGGAGGCGCCGCGATGAAAGTCCTCGCCGTCATCTTCGCGATTCTCGCCTCGCTGATCCTCGCGGCTCACTTTCTGCACGCGTGGATCCTGCCTCTCGTCGCGTTCTTCGTTCTCTTGCCGCTGGTCCTGCTCATCCGCCGCAACTGGGCCGTCCGCTTCGTCCAGATCATGTTCATGCTCGGCGCGCTCGAATGGCTGCGCACGATGCTCGCGCTGCTGAGCGAACGCCAGGCGGAAAGGCGCGAATGGATACGGATGGTGATCATCCTCGGCGGCGTGGAGCTTTTCACCGTCCTCTGTGCCGTGCTGCTCCAATCACTCCTACGATCGAACGTGATCGTCGAAGACCAGCCGACTCATGAGAACCCGTAACGATGGACCTGCTCGACACCCGCATTTACTCCCTGATCGGCGAAGAAGGTTTCCAGCGCCTCGTCGCCGGCTTCTATCGGCGCGTCGCGAGCGACGACATCCTTCGCCCGATGTATCCGGAAGAAGATCTGCACGGCGCGGAAGAGCGCCTGCGCGAATTCCTCATCCAGCGCTTCGGCGGGCCGTTCCGCTATTCCGAGAAACGCGGCCACCCGCGCCTGCGCATGCGCCACGCGCCGTTCCACATCGACCAGCGCGGCCGCGACCGATGGATCGAGCTGATGGAAGCGTCGCTCGCCGAAGCGAACCTGGCCGCCGATGCCATCCCGCCGCTGCGCAAATTCTTCCACGAGTCGGCGACGTTCATGATCAACCGGCACGGATGACGGACGTCATGGGAGGGCGAGGCTCCCGCCGAGCCGGCATTTTCTTCCGCTCTCGAGGCTCGGCAGGAGCCTTGCCCTCCCAACGACTCGTGTCGCCTTTACCTTTGCGTGACCTCGCCATACCTTTGCAAAAATCATGACCGAAGCGGCGTTTCAGCAGTGCATCAACCCCTCCTGCTCCGCGACCTACGGCGTCGCCGAGGCGCGGGTCGCCTGCATCAAGTGCGGCGGACTGCTCGACATCAAGTACGACTGGAGCAAGCTCCCCGTCCCGAAGAAGCTCGACTTCTTCGAACACCGCTGGGCCACCAAGGGCACCGAAGCCGAAGGCCGCGCCGATTTCTCCGGCGTGTGGCGCTTCCGCGAGCTGCTGCCGTTCTATCGCAGCGAGGACCAGATCGTCACCATCGGCGAAGGCCGAACCGTCTTGCAAACCGCGGATCTTCTCGCGAAGCAACTGAAGATGAAGCCGGGGAACTTGCAGCTTCAGTACGAAGGCCTGAATCCTTCGGGAAGCTTCAAAGACAACGGCATGACCGCCGCGTTCACCCACGCGAAGATGGTGGGCGCCAGGAAGGTCGCGTGCGCCTCGACCGGCAACACGTCGGCGTCGCTGGCGATGTTCGCCTCGCTCGCCGAGATGCAGGGCATCGTCTTCATCGGCTCCGGCAAGATCGCGTTCGGCAAACTCTCGCAGGCACTCGACTACGGCGCGACGACGCTGCAGATCCAGGGCGATTTTGATGACTGCCTCCGCCGCATCCGCCAGATCGCCGTCGATGTCCCGGCGATGGGCATCTACCTGATGAACAGCGTCAACCCGTTCCGCCTCGAGGGGCAAAAGTCGATCATGTATCGCATCCTCGAGGCGCGCGACTGGCAGCCGCCGGACTGGGTGATCGTGCCCGGCGGGAACCTCGGCAACTGCTCCGCGTTCGGCAAGGCGTTCATCGAGTTGAAGGAGCTGGGACTGATCAAAAAGATCCCGCGCCTTGCGGTGATCAACGCCAGCGGCGCCAACACGCTCAACTTCCTTTTCAGCGAGCGCGGCCTGCGCTGGAAGGGCGGCAACTGGGACGCGCAAGCCGCCGCCAAGCACTATGCCGCGCTCGACGAATCCGGCTACCGCCCGCACACGATCGCCAGCGCCATCGAGATCAGCCGGCCGGTGAATCTTCCAAAGGCGCTGCGGGCGCTGGAGGTGATGGACGGTGTGGTGCGCGAGGTGAGTGACGACGACATTCTCGAGCACCGCGCGATGGTGGCGCGCTGGGGGTTCGGGTGCGAACCCGCCAGCGCCGCGAGCGTCGCCGGTTTGCACAAGCTGCTGGATGAGAAAGTGATCTCCGCGGACGAGCAGGTCGTCTGCATCCTCACCGGCCACGAGCTGAAGGACGCGAACGCGACGGTCAAATATCACACCGGGATCGACATGAAAGCGGCGCAGGATCTGGCGCCGCGCTCGGAGCCGCACGGCCACCTGGTCAATCGTCCGATTCCCGTGAAGGACGATCTGGAATCGATCGTGAAGGCGCTTGGAGGTGATCCGGGCATGTTGAGCGGGATGAAGATCGCGGCGCCCAAGTCGAACGTGCCGATCAGGGAGTTTTGAGCGCGAACCCGATGCCGCAGACCACGAAGAAGATCGACCTCGCCATCACCGGCGCCGCCGGGCGCATGGGTCAGCGCCTCGTCGCGCTGTCGCAAGCCGACGGCGCGTTCAAGATCGTCGGTGCGATCGAGCGACCCGATCATCCGAGTCTCTCGCGCGACGCCGGAGAGATCGCCGGCGTCGGACCAATCGGAACGCCGCTTACGTTCGACCTCCGCCCCACGCCGCAGGTACTGATCGATTTCAGCTCGACCGATTCCATGCGGCACTGGCTCAAGACCTGCCGCGATCGCGGCATCGCGATGGTCATCGGCACCACCGGGCTGCGCGATGCCGACCACGCGACGATCGACCAGGCATCGCGCGACATCGCCGTGCTGCAAGCCCCGAACATGAGCCTCGGCGTGAACCTGATGTTCAAGATCGCCGCGGAGATCGCCAAACGGTTAGGCGACGACTACGACATCGAGATCGTCGAGGCGCATCACCGCTTCAAGAAGGACGCGCCCTCCGGCACCGCCGCGGGATTGGCCGAGTCCATTCTCCAATCGACCGGGAAGAAGAAGTCGTCGCTGGTGTACGGGCGGAAGGGGGATGAGGTGCCGCGCAAGCGCGGCGACATCGGCGTGCACTCGCTCCGGATCGGGGATGAAGTGGGCAAGCACACTGCGTATTTCGCGGCGCTGGGCGAGCGGCTCGAACTCACCCACATCGCGACGACACGCGACACCTTCGCGCTCGGCGCGCTGCGCGCGGCAAAATGGCTCGCGGGGAAGAAGGCGGGGCGTTACGGAATGGGCGACGTCCTCGGTTTCTGAGGATCGAGCGCCCGGCGAGCTTAGACGCCGATCACCGCGACGCGGATCGCGAACATGACGGCGCTGAAGCCGACCAGGACCACGACAAGTCCGGTAACAAAGTGGAATGGGCTGTTCTTTTCCGATCGTGTGATTCCGACATCCATGGCACTTCTCCGGCGTCTCCGTGAGCAACTTCCAGCCGATGCCGCGCCGCGCGGACACAACGCACGCGCCTCAAAGCGACGGCGACGACAACGGCGATGGCAACAACTGTGCCATACATCCGTCTGCCGGGCCAGCGACCGCGACCTATATGAACGCTCGCGGTAGTCTGCTAATCGGCCGTTTATCAGCCCCGCGCAACTTCTGCCGAAAATAATTTTCTTTCCCGCCGCGCCGTCCGCACGTTTGTGCAACGCGGGCGATGGGGCGAGGGACGCACGGGCGTCCGATAACGACAAGATGTAACAGGTGCGACCGACGTTACGTCAGTCCCTGATAGGGGGGTTCGCGCAAAAAACACGATCGCTGCGGGCGGCCCACGCGCGCTCTTCACCGCGGCGCGCTGCCCGCATCAGTAGAGCTGCTGATCCGCGTCGAAGTTGTTCCAGATCTGGTGGACGAGGTAATTCGCGGTGATGTTGAACATCCCGACGGTCGCGCCCGCCGTCACCTGTTTCTTGAACGTCGCCTCGTCTTCCCAGCGGGCGCCGCCGTTGGCGTAGAGGACGTTGATCCCGCGCTTGTGCGCCACGACGATGCGGTCCTGCCCGGAGATCACGTCCGAGACGATCGCGCGGCTCTTGAGCTTGTTAAGCTTGAACATCGGCGCGGGGGGGCTCTGGGCGGCGACCTTGCCGCCGACGACCTGCAGCGGCCAGAACGGACCGGGCGCGTTGCCGACGCCCCAATCGACGACATCGGTGGCCTGCGAGCCGGCGGTCTGCGGCGTGGGGTCATTGGTGCTGGCGCGACAGGTGTAGGACGAGCGGATCTCATTCGCCGACGGCGGCCAGGTGTTTTCCAGAGCATCAAATGCGTGGAACCGGTCGCCCGCGAAGGACGGACAGAAGAAGATCTGCGCGCTGCCGCCCGCCTTGTCTTCCTTCACGTAGCCGGCCTTCATCAGCAGACCCAGGCCGACGTAGCGCACCTTCTTAGGTGGATCGGGATCGGGCCCGCCGGAGCTGATGCGCGTCAGGCAGTACGAAATCGCCTCCGCCACGTCGCGTCCCACCGCGCCGCCGGAGGAGGTGCCCAACGGCACCTGCTGATTGTTCACGTTGGCGTACATGTTGAGAAAGACGGCGATCTGGCGGAGGTTGCTCAGGCACTGCGTGCGCTTGGCCGACTCGCGCGCCTTGCTCAACGTCGGGAGCAAGACGCTGATCAGGATGGCGATGATGCCGATGACGACCAGGAGCTCGACGAGTGTGAAGGCACGGCGTGAGCGGGTTCGACGATGGATGAGGCGGGACATCACAGCACTACCTGCGGCCAGAAGTGTCGGACGGAACGCGGCCGCCGGCACAATTGTATACAACTTTAACGGTTTGCGAGCGGCAGAAACTTCCTCATCAACGCCCGCGCGACAAAATCTGTGAACCGTTTCTTACCCGATTTCTCCCACTCCGCCGCGGGGCCCGTGCCGATCAAGTTCCCGCTGTTCAAGCGGCGATGGCACCGAGCAACCGATGACGATTGCGCAAAAAGAACCCGTTATCATTCGGCCGATCATGCTTCGACCCGTTCGCATACCCGGCCTGCTGATCACCGGCACCGACACCGGCATCGGCAAGACGGTGATCGCCGGCGCGATCGCCGCGTGGTTTCGCCGGCACGGCCACCGCACCGGGGTCCTGAAACCCGCCGCCAGCGGGTGCATCCGTCGGCGGGAGGGTCTGATCAGCGAGGACGCGGAGTTTCTGGCCCACTGCGCCGATGCGCCGCAGCCGCTCGACGTCATCGCGCCGCAGCGCTTTCTCGAGCCGCTCGCGCCCGCCGTCGCCGCACAGCGCGCCGGCGGGACCCTCGACTGGCAAAGCATCCAGCGCTCGATCGACGCGATTGCCGGCCAGAGCGACGTTTTGATCGTCGAAGGCGTCGGCGGAATCATGGTCCCGATGGACGAGAAGCACACGATGCTCGACGTCGCGAAGTGGCTGGCGCTTCCCTCCGTCGTCGTCGCGCGGCCCGCGCTCGGCACGATCAACCACACGCTGCTCACGGTCAACGCGCTGCGCGGCGCCGGCGTGGACGTCGCGGGTGTGGCGATCAACCGCTATCCCGCAGAGACGCCGCCGGTCGCGGAGGAGACCAACCCGCGCGCGATCGAGAAGTGGGGCAAAGTACCGGTGCTGGCGATCGTGCCGGACACGCGCGAGCAGATCGCCAAGAGCGTCCCGCCCGACATCGCCGCCCCCATCGCCGCGGTAGACTGGGCGCGGCTGGCGCGGTTGTGGAGGGAGGAATAAAACGTGTCATTGGTCCAAAATCGCTTGGACCACCCAGACGTGTCATGCTGAGAGGGTGTTGAAGAAGATCACACGCCCGTGACGTCATGCTGAGGTACGCCGAAGCATCTGCGTTCACTTGCGCGGATCCTTCGCGAGTACGCTCAGGATGACGGCCTGCGCACCGAAGTCGTCCTCGTTCCTTAACACCCTCTCGGGATGACGACT
>JAICTV010000048.1 GCA_025936175.1 Phycisphaerae bacterium | reverse complement strand
GTGCGCAGCGCCGCGCCGCCGTCCGGTGCAAGGTCCGGGATGCGCCTCGGGACGGGTGACGTCCGCCTCGGGACGCGTGGCGTCCGTCCCGGGACCGGTGAGGTCCGCCTCGGGACGCGTGGCGTCCGTCCCGGGACCGGTGAGGCCCGCCTCGGGATTGGTGGAAGCTCAAAGGGGACATTCCTGTTTCGCCACCTGGGCGGCGCGCGCTCGCGTGTAGCGTCGGTGGGCCGTCATCCTGAGCGGTACTCCGCGAAGGATCTGGCCGCGAACCGCGAGCGGCGCACCGTGGAACGCGGATGCTTGGATCACCCGCTTCGCGAGTACCCGTGTACCTCAGCATGACGTAAGTGTCGACCCGCACGCTATTGAAGCGACGGATTGAAGAACGCGCGTCCCCGTTCGGCGATGGCGCGCCCGCCCGTGTGGGCGCGCGGTCGTTCGAGCTTCATTCGGGTTTCTGGTTGGGTCAGGCGGGATTCGTCACGGCGAAGGGTACAGGCACCATTTCGGCGCAAACACGCCGAAAGCGAGCGTGAGTCCCCTAGAAGTTGAACTGAGCGATGTTGTCCTTCGTGAACACGAGGATTTTTCCGAGCAGCACGTTGTCCCCCTCGATCTTCTTCTCACCCAGCTTGCCGGCGTCGATCTTGGTGTCGCCGGGTTTGAGCTTGCCGTCGCAGAGCTGCCGCGCCGTCTGGATCGTCAGGTAGCCTAAATCGTTGGTGTTCCACAGGACGACCGACTTGACCGTGCCGTCCATCACGTAGGGCTTCATGTCGTTGGGCGTGGATAAACCGGTGATCTGGACCTGGCCGCTCTTGCCCGCCTGCTTGATCGCCTCGGCGGCGCCGGGGAAGGCGTTGGAGGAAATCGCCCAGATGCCCTTGAGGTCGGGGTAGGTCTTGATCAGGTCCTGCGCGATCTGGAAGGCCAGCTTCTGGTCCTCGTTGCTCGGCTTGATCGTTTCGAGCGCGAGTTTCGGATATTCGGCGGCGAGGCGCTGCTTCATGTACTTCATCCACTCGTTCTGGTTGGCCGCCGTCAGCGTGGCGGTGATGATCGCGACCTTGCCCTGTGCCTTCTTCGCGTCATCGCTGCCGGCGGCGCGGGCGATGTCTGCGGCGAGCGTATCGACCAGCGCGTTGGCGATTTCCTTCGCCGTCGCCTGGTTGACGAAGAACTCGCGCGTCCCGGGCGCGCCGTCGGAGTCCCAGGTGATGACGTGGACGCCCTTGTCGCGCGCGGCCTTCATCGCGGGGGCCAGGACGTCGGGGTCGTTCGGCGAGACGGCGATGCAATCGACGCCCTGCAGCGTCCACTTCTCGATCATGCCCGCGGCCTTCTCCGCGGCGCCGTCGGTCGGGCCGTCGTAGATGAGCTCCACGTTGCCCAGCTCCGCCGCGCACGCCTTGGCGCCGTCGGCGCAGGTGGTGAAGTACGGGATGCCCATCTTCTTGGGCAGCAGCGCGACGGTGATCTTCTTGCCGGCGCTCGACGTGGTGGGTTGCGTCGTTAATGGAAGCGACTTGGAACTGAAGCGATCACAGCCCAGGGCGAGGATCGTCAGTGAGAGCGCGAGGAGGAGCTTGTTCATTCGAGGAAATGTAGCGGAAATACGATTGGAACCACAGATGAACAGAGATTCACACGGATGGAAAGAGATTTCAGATTTGAGATTTCAAATCCAAATCTGTGTTCATCCGTGTTCATCTGTGGTTCCCGCTCATTCCCTCCCGCGCGGCGTCAGGAGCGTGTTGAGCAGCACGGACAGGATCAGCAGCACGCCGACGACGACTTGAATGAGCACGTCGTTCTGCCAGTGCCAGCTCACGAACTCGCGGGTTTCGTGGATGAGCAGGACGCCCAGGATGGTGCCGATCACGCGGCCGCGGCCGCCGAAGATGCTCGTGCCGCCCAGGACGACAGCCGTGATCACGTCCAGCTCCATCCCGTCGCCGACCGCGGCGTTGGCCGTGTTGCGACGGGCGGCGAACAGGATCGCGGTGAGTGATGCGGCGAGGCCGGCGAGGGTGTACAGGATCAGCTTGATCTTGTTGGTGGCGATGCCGCTGAAGCGGCAGGCCGTTTCATTGAAACCCATCGCGTAGATGGCGCGGCCGGTCGGCGTCTTTCCTAGAGCGATCGCGGTGACCAGCGCGAAGAGCGCGAAGAGCAGGCCGGGGATGGGGAGACCGGCGAGGTTGCCCGAGATTTGTGTGAACGCGGGCGGGAAGCGCGAGATCGCTTCGCCGTGGCTGATGCCTTCGGCGAGTCCGCGGTAGGCGGAGAGCGTGGCGAGGGTGACGATGAGCGGGTGGACGCGGACGCAGGCGATGAAGATGCCGTTGAGGACGCCGCAGCCGAGGCCGGTGATTGCCGCGAAGACGCAAGCGAGCGCGATGGGCGTGCCGGCGCGGAAGCTCATGCCGAGGACGACGGCGCAGAGCGCCATCGTCGAGCCGACCGACAAATCGATGCCGGAGGTGATGATGATCAGCGTCATCGGCAGCGCGAGGATCGCCAGCTCCCAGATGTGGGTCGAGAGATTTAATTGGGTCTTCGTGCGCGTGAAGACCGGTTCGACCCGCGCGGCGTAGATCAGCAGGCCCGCGAGGAGCGCGACGAGGACGAACTCGTGCCAGAAGAGGAAGCCGTTCTCCAAGAAGCGGCGGCGCGGGGCGGCGAGGGTGTCATCGCTGGCGTCGGTCATCACGCCTCCGCCGCCGCTTGTCATCCTGAGGTACTCCGAAGGATCTGGGTCCGACTCGCAATGGCGGCCAGATCCTTCGCGGAGTACCGCTCAGGATGACATGCTTCACGAATGGTTCGGCTACGCGGAGGTTCATTTCTCGCGCTTGCCTCCCAGGTGATCCGCCAGCACGGCGAGCAGGATGAACGCGCCCTGGATCGCGCGTTCCCAGTAGGTGAGGCGGTCGCCGAGTTTGAGGAACGTGAGCACCGTTCCCACGATGCCCAGGAGCAGAACGCCCAGGACGGTGCCGATGATCGTGCCCTTGCCGCCACTGATGGAGGCGCCGCCGACGACCACCGCCGTGACCACGAACAGCTCCCAGTTCTTGCCGATCGCGGGATCGATCGTGGAGAACTTCGTGACGCCGACGAGGGTCGCGACCCCGACCAAAAAGCCGGTGAAGGTGAAGACGAAAAGTTTGATCCGCCGCGGCGACAGGCCGGCGAGGCGGGCGGCGTGGACGTTGCTGCCGACGGCGTAAATCCGCCGGCCCAGCGGCGTGCG
Organism: Phycisphaerae bacterium; assembly: GCA_025936175.1. Classification (GTDB taxonomy): domain Bacteria; phylum Planctomycetota; class Phycisphaerae; order Tepidisphaerales; family Tepidisphaeraceae; genus JAICTV01. Next base: position 23,658 of record JAICTV010000048.1, on the reverse strand, counting down.
CGTGGCGAGGATCATGGAGGCGATGATCAGCGCGGCGGCGGTGAGGATGCTGACCGGGACGCCGGCGATCGAACCGGTGCCGAGGAATCTCAAACTATCGGGAAGGTTCTGGATCCACTTGCCGGCCATGAGCAGCTCGGTCGCGCCGCGCAGCGCGGTGAGCATGCCGAGCGTGACGATGATCGAGGGGACGCGGCAGTACGCGACGAGGACGCCGTTGATCGCGCCGACGAAGGTGCCGATCGCAAGGACGATCAGGCACGCGAGCGCCACGTTCAGGTGCGCGTAGTCGCGGCTGGTGAGCAGGCCCATGACGGCGGAGAGCAGGCCGGCCAGCGAGCCGACGGAGATGTCGATCTCGGCGGTCACGATGACGAAGGTGACGCCGGCCGCGATGATCGCGAAGGGGGCGTTGTTGACCAGCACGTCGCGGAGGTTGGCGGGCTGCAGAAAGGCGGGGTTGACGATGGCGACGGCGGTGACGGTCAATGCGAGGAGGACGGCGACGCCCCACTCGCGTTGGGCGAGGAGCGATCGGGCAAGCCCGGGGATTGACTTCGACGAGCTCGTTCGAGTCGCAATTCCCGGGCTTTGCGGATGCGCGGACGTCGTCGTGCCCGTCGTCATGCTGCGACCTCCGCGCCAGGGGAACTCGATGCGGGGATCGCGAGCGAAAGAACCTTCTCTTGTGTCGCTTCTTCGCGAGAGATTTCTCCCGAAATCATCCCCGCGCGCATGACGAGGATGCGGTCGCTCATCGCCAGCACCTCCGGGAGATCGGACGAGATCAGCAGCGTCGCCATCCCCTCTTCCGCGAGTTGTCTGATGAGCTTGTGGACTTCCGCCTTGGCGCCGACGTCCACGCCGCGGGTCGGCTCGTCGAGGATGAGCACGCGCGGTCTGGTGGCGAGCCATTTCCCGATGACCAGCTTCTGCTGGTTCCCGCCGGAGAGCGTCTCCGCGGGCACGGCCGGGCTGGCAGCTTTGACGCCGAGGGCTTTGATGAGCTTCTCGACCTCTTGCCGCTCGCGCTTGGACGAAGTGAGGCCGAAGCGCGTCAGGCGGCGGAGAATGGGCAGCGTGAGGTTCGTGCCGACGGACATCGGCAGCACGAGGCCGAGGTGCTGGCGGTCCTCGGGGACCATCGCGATGCCGCGCCGCATCGCTTGGTCGATCGAGTTGCCGCCGAGAGGTTCTCCCGCGATGAACACTTGGCCGGCATCCGCGGGATCGGCGCCGAAGATGACGCGGGCGACCTCGGAGCGGCCGGCGCCGACGAGACCGGCCATCCCGACGATCTCGCCGGCGCGGACTTCGAACGAGACGTTTTGAAAAACACCGGCTCTGGTCAGGTTCTTCAGTTGGAGCAAGGGAACGTCGCTCGGACGCGCGGGGTGAACCCGGCGGCTAAATGAGGTTTCCTGGTCTGTCGCGAGCAGCTCGCGCCCGACCATGCAATGGATGAGTTTCTCCTTCGTCATCCCGGCGATCGGCTCGGTCGAGACGTGTTTTCCGTCGCGAAAGACGGTGACGCGGTCCGAGAGCTCGAAGATCTCGTCGAGCCGGTGGCTGACGTAGAGGACGGCGACGCCGTCCTTGCGGAACTGGCGGATCAGGTTGAAAAGCACGCGCGTCTCGCGCTCGGAGAGGGATGCGGTCGGCTCGTCCATGACGAGCAGGCGGCAGTCCTGCGAGAGGGCGCGGGCCATCCCGACCATCTGCCGCTGCGCGACCGACAGCTCGGAGACCGGCCGCACGGGATCGAAAGCGTCGGCTTCGCCCAGGCGCTGGAGCAGCGCGCGGGTTTGCGACCGCATCGCGGCGCGATCGAGCAGCAGCCCGCCCAGCTTCTTCGGCTCGCGGCCGACATAAATGTTGTCGAAGGTGCTGAGGTGCCCGAAGGCGACCGATTCCTGGTGAATCACCGCGATCCCCGCGGCTTCGCTCGCGCGGACGTCGCCTAAGCGCATCGCTGCACCGTTGACGAGAACGTCGCCTCGATCCGGCGTCACAGAACCGGAGAGGATCTTGATCAGTGTTGATTTGCCCGCCCCGTTTTCGCCGCAGAGCGCGTGGACTTCACCGCGCGCGATGTCCATCGAGACGCCCGACAGCGCGTGCACGCCGCCGTAGCTCTTGTGGATGTCGCGGATTTGGATGAAGGTATCGCTTGTCATCAGCAGCGTGCGGCGCGACACGGCGCGGGGCATCCAACACGTCGGACGGGCGAGGGTATTGGAAATGGTGAAGCATCTCAACGTCATCGCGGTGGTCCTGCTCGTCTCGCTGGGCTCGTGCCAGAACGTTCGCAGTGAGTCCAAGACCGCAAGCGGGTCGGCGCACGTCGGTCCCGCCGCCGGCGGCGGTTACCTCGTTACCACGCAACAGCTCATCCGCCCGGCGGGCAAGAGCGTCGAGTATCACGGCCGGCCCGTCGATCTCGTCCTGTCGCGCGACGGCAAGACCGTTTACGTCAAGAGCAGCACGTCGCTGCTGGCGATCGACGTCGAGGGCTGGCAGATCCGCCAGGAGTTGAAAAACGCCAGGGGCGGCGCATCGATGCACGGCATTGCGCTCGCCGCCGACGGCAAGAGTGTGTGGGTCACGCTCACCGGCTCGGCGATCGCGCAGGCGAAGATCGGCGACGACGGAACCCTCGCCTGGGCCAAGCGCATCGAGCTGCCGGCGACGGGGCCGCGCAAGGACTGCTATCCCTGCGGCATTGCGATGATGCCCGACGGAAAGCACGCGGCGGTCTGCATCTCAGTGAACAACACCGTAGCCATCACCGACCTGGCGGCAGGAAAGGTCGAGCGCACGATCGACGTCGGCGTCGCGCCTTACGACGTCGTCTTCAGCACCGACGGGAAAACCGCCTACGTCTCAAACTGGGGCGGACGGCGCGCGACAAAAGACGACAGGACTCAGGAGTCGGCGGGCACTCCGGTCGTCGTCGATGAGCGCGGCGTCGCCTCGACGGGGACGATCGGCGTGATCGATCTCGCCGCCGGCAAGCAGATCGCGGAAATCGCGGTCGGGCTGCATCCTTCGGATCTCGAGCTGACGCGCGACGGGAAGACGCTCTTCGTCGCCAACGCCAACTCCGACACCGTCAGCGTGATTGACATCGCTTCACGGTCCGTTCGCGCGACGATCAACGTTCGGCCGGACGAGAAGCTTCCTTTCGGCAGCATGAGCAACGCCCTGGCGCTCAGCGGCGACGAGAAGACGCTGTTCGTCGCCGACGGCGGGAACAACGCGCTCGCCGTCGTGGATGTCGCCGGCGCGAAAGTCAGCGGCTTCATCCCGACCGGCTGGTATCCCGGCGCTCTCGTCACAAGCGGCGGCGACGTCATCGTCGCCAACATCAAGGGCGTCGGCTCGCGTGATCCGAAGGACGCGGGCAAGTTCAACTCGCATTCGTACTGGGGAACGATCACGAAAGTGCGTGCGCCCGCGGACGCCGCGACGCTGGCGAAGTACACCGCGCAGGCGCGGGCCGATGCGCTCGTGCCGCAGTCGCTCAAGGCGTGGGAGAAGGCCACCGCCGGCGCGAAACCGGTCCCGGTGCCGAAGCACGTCGGCGAGCCGAGCGTGATCGAGCACGTCGTCTACATCATCAAGGAAAACCGCACGTACGATCAGTACCTCGGCGACATCGCCAGGGGCAACGGCGATGCGAAGCTGTGCACCTTCGGCCGCGAGGTCACGCCCAACCATCACGCGCTGGCCGAGCAGTTCGCACTGCTCGACAATTATTACTGCAACGGCGTGCTCAGCCCCGAAGGCCATGCGTGGGCGACCGAGGGAATCGCGGTCGATTACATCGAGAAGAGCTTCGGCGGGTGGGCGCGGAGCTACCCGTACCCCGGCGACGATTCACTCGCCTTCGCCAGCACGGGATTCATCTGGGACAACGCGCTGCTGCACGGCGTGTCGTTCCGCAACTACGGCGAGTTCTCCGTCACCCACCGCACCGGCGAAGCCACGACATGGGGCGAGATCTACGAGGACTGGAAGCAAGGCGCAACGACGAAAGTGCCGCTCACCACCGGCATCGCCATCGACACGCTCCGCAAGTACTCCTGCCCCGACTCGCCCGGATGGAACCTGCGCATCACCGATCAGCTCCGCGCCGACGCGTTCCTGAAGGAGCTCGCGCAAGCGGAGAAATCGGGCCAGTGGCCCAACCTGATGACGCTCTTCCTCCCGCAGGATCACACCTCCGGCACCAACCCCGGCGTACCGACGCCCGCGGCGATGGTCGCCGACAACGACCTCGCGCTCGGACGCGTCGTCGAAGGAATCACCCACAGCAAGTTCTGGCCCAGGACCTGCGTCTTCGTCATCGAGGACGATCCGCAGAACGGGTTCGATCATGTGGACGGCCATCGCAGCATCTGCCTGGTCGCCAGCCCGTACACCAAGCGCGGCGCTGTCGTCAGCCGCTTCTACAACCAGACGTCGGTGCTGCGCACGATCGAGCTGATGCTCGGCCTGCCGCCGATGAACCAGATGGACGCGATGGCGCCGGCGATGGAGGACGTATTCACGTCGAAGGCGGACCTGGCGCCGTACACGCACATGGCGAACAACGTCCCCCTCGATCAGATGAACCCGCCGAAGACTGCGCTGCGCGGTTTGATGCTGGAGCTGGCCGAGCAGAGCGAGCGGCTGCCGCTCGATGAGCCGGATCGCGCGGACGAGAACACGCTGAATCGCATCGTGTGGCATTCGGTGAAAGGCGCGGACGTGCCGTATCCGGTCGCGTTTGCGGGGGCGCACGGGAAAGGGCTTAAGAAGCTTCACCTCAAGATCGACGGAAGCGTCCGCGATGATGACGACGAGTAAGCTGCTCATCGTCGCGCTCACGGCTGGGCTTTGCTCTTTAGCGGCTTCGGTCGCGCAGGCTGATCTGACGATCGCGCGCGAGGGAAGCACGGATTACATCATCGTCATCCGCGACGACGCGACGCGGCCGGAGCGCTTCGCCGCGGGCGCGCTGCACGATTATCTCCGCGACGTCACGGGCGCGAGTTTCACCGTGTTGAAACAATCGGACCCGGACGCGAAGAGCGTGCCCAAGATCTTCATCGATCGAGCCGACGACCTTCCCGCCGACGGCATCTCGATCAGGACGACCGATCGTGACCTGCACCTTGCTGGCACACTCCCGCGTGGGCCGCTTTACGCCGTCTATACGTTTCTCGAGGACGTCGTCGGCGTGCGGTGGTGGACGTCGAGTGAATCGACCAAGCCGCACAAGCCGACGCTGACGATCCCCGATCAGAACCTCACGTACGCCCCGCCGTTCCGCTATCGCGAAGTCTTTATCAACGACGCGATCGCGAACCCCGCGTTCGCCGCACATCTGAAACTTAACGGCCATCACAACCGAATCACCGACGATCTCGGCGGGCACTACACCCTGATCGGCTGGTGCCACACTTCCTTCGACCTGATCCCGCCGAACACGTACTTCGCCAAGCATCCCGAATGGTTCGCGCTGCGCAACGGCAAACGTCAGACGGGGTCGCAGCTTTGCCTGAGCAATCCGGAGATGCGCGCGGAGCTGATCCGTAACGCATTGGCGCGCGTGCGCAAGCATCCAGACGCCGGGATGATCTCGATCTCGCAGAACGACACGATGGGCCCGTGCCAGTGCGACGCGTGCCGCGCGATCGCGAAGGAGGAAGGCTCCGAATCGGGTGCGTGGATCCGCCTGGTCAACGAAGTGGCCGCCGCGATCGACAAGCAATACCCCGGCTTCTTGGTGGAAACGCTCGCGTATCAGTATACGCGGCACCCGCCGAAGGTGAGCAGGCCGAGCGACCACGTGATCGTCCGCCTCTGCTCGATCGAGTGCGACTTCGCGCACCCGCTTTCGAGCGATTCGAACAAGAGCTTCGGCGACGACCTGCGCGGCTGGGCGGCGATCGCGCCGAATCTTTTCGTCTGGAACTACGTCACCAACTTCCACAACTTTCTCGTCCCGCACCCGAACATGACGGCGTTCGCCGACGACCTGCGCTTCTTCGCCGCCAACCACGTGGTCGGCGTGTTCGAGCAGGGCGACGCGTTCAACAAGCTCGCCGGCGACATGTTGCCGCTGCGTTGCTGGTTGCTGGCGCACCTGCTGTGGGACCCGTCGCGGGATCAGGCGAAGCTGCGCGATGAGTTCATGAACGGTTACTACGGCGCCGCCGGGCCGCACCTGGCGAAGTATCTCGATCTCGTCAACGCCGCATCCGCGGAGCCGAAGTTCCGCGCGACCTGCGGCAACAACGACTACTCATACATGACGCCGCAGGTCATGGAGCAATCGACGAAGCTGTTCGACGACGCGGCTCAATCGGTTGCCGGGGACGCGGAATTGGAGCAGCGCGTGCGACGCGAACGACTCGCGTTCACGCACGTCGCGTTGATGCAGTTCGACTTCAAGAGCGGCGCGGACGGATACCGCGAACAGGTGCGCCGCTGGGCGGATGAGGCGAAGAAGCTCGGCGTCGTCAACTACTCCGAAGCGCAGCGCCTCGACGCGTACGTGCCCGCGTTCGAGATGCGCGGGGAGCTGATTCATCCGCCGACGATTCCCGCCGCAGGCGCCGCGCTCGCGCCGGGCGAGTTCGATCTGCAAGAGGATGCCTTCACGCTCTACCGCCGCCCGGAGTCGTCCGACATCGTCGCCGACGCCAAGGCTTCGAACGGCAAGGCCGCGCGGATGCCGAGCGATCGCACCGACTGGGCGGTGCAATATCACTTCACGAAGGAGTCGCCCGCGGTCGGCGCAGGTCCGTGGATCGTCTACCTGCTCGTCCGCTGCGACGCCAAGGTGAAGCGCGGCGCCGCGTTTCTTTACGGCGTCCACGACGCCGCCACCGGACGCGCCGTCTCGATGGACCGCGCCAGCCTCTCGATCGCCGGCGACGGCGAATATCACGCCTACCCGATCCCGCTCGAATCGATCACGCCCGGCATGTACGTCTACGTCGCGCCGCTCGACAATCCCAACGCCGTCACCGCGATCTACGTCGATCGCATCTTCATCCGCAAGCAACCGTCGTCGCCATCCCGCGAGGAAGCAGCGCATTGACGATCGACGAAGACGACCTTCGCTTTCTCCGCGAGATGACGCGCGACGTCATCGAAGCGTCGCGCGTCCGGCCGGGACAGAAGATCGGCAACTCCCCCGCCAACACGCTTGGCCACACGCTGATGCGCCCCGGCGGGCGCGACTGCTACCCGGCGATGTGGGTGCGCGATTTCTCGATGTCGCTCGACAGCGGCCTGATCACGCCGGACGAGATGCGCCAGCATCTTCGGCTCATTGCCTCGCGACAGAACGGCTCGCGCCGGCAGAAGCTCAAGAGCGGCGCGATCATCCCGCCTTATGCGATCGCCGATCACATCAACTTCGACGGCGGCGCCGTCTTTTATCCCGGCACGATGAGCGCGGGCGATGATCAGGGCGGCGAACCGTTCGGCATTCTCCCTCCCGCGGACGACCACTATGAGTTCCTGCACATCGCGTACTCGCTCTGGAAGGCGACGAATGACGCGAGCTTTCTTGACGAGACGATCGAAGGCCTGCGTCTGCGCGAGCGTCTCGCACGGGCGTTCGATGCTCCGCAGATCGATGACTCCACGGGTGGCATGGTCGCGACGAGCGCGAAGGATCGCGCCGTCGGCTTTGGCTTCTGCGACGCCGTCTACCTCACCGGCTCGATCCTGTTCGCGTCTCTGCTCCGCTACCGCGCCGCGCGGGAAATCGTCCGAATCGCCGACGCGACGAAAATCTCGATCGTGAACAACGCGGCCAACATCGCCACCACGATGGCCTCGCACTTCGGCAAAGTTTTCGCCGACCCGGCCGGCAGCGGCTGGCTCTTCGCCGCCACCGACGTGGGCCGCCGGCCGGACGCGTGGGGAACACTTTACGCGCTGGTGCTCGGCGTCCTCGCGCCTGAGGAAGCGCGTGCGGCCCGCGACGCCGTCATCAACGCGCTGCGCGCCGGCACGATCACGTACGAAGGCGCGGTCCGCCACGTGCCGACCGATCATGACGCCTCCCCCGCCTCCGCCTGGGATCGCGTCGCGCCGGGAGTGGCGATCAACACCTATCAGAACGGTGCGTACTGGCATGTGCCGACCGGATGGTTGATCGCGGCGATCGACAAGTACGAGCCGGTGCTCGCGGCGCGGATTTTCCGCGACTACATCGCGCACCTGCGGGCGCAGGATTTCCGCAAAGGACCTGAGTTCGGCGCGCCGTGGGAATGCTTCGGTCGCGACGGCGCCGGGAGACGGAACGCGGTCTACATGACGTCGGTCACCGTGCCGCTGGCGGCGATCGAACAACTGCGAGGGTGATCGAATGGTCAAAGCTCTTCTGATCCTCTTGACGCTCGCGAACCTCGCCGTCGCCGGCGCATGGCGCAACGCGCTCAAGCCCACCGGCGAAGCATCCGCCCCGCTCACGATCACGCGCGACGGCAAGCCACTCTATTCGATCCAGCTTCCCGAGAAGCCGACGACGCAGGAACAGAAGGCGGCGGACGATCTGCGACAATGGATCGAGCAGATCAGCGGCGCGAAGCTGTCCCCGGGCGCGGGCAGGGCGAGCGACGCCGCGATCGTCATCTCCACCGACGCGAAGTTCGCGCCGGAGCAATACAAGATCGCGGTCGATGGACAAAAATTGCTGCTCACCGGCGGCGGCGGCCGCGGCGTGATCAACGCGGTCTACGCAATGCTCGAAGAAGACCTCGGCTGTCGCTTCTACACCAATGACAGCATCCGGCTTGCGAAATCACCCACACTCATGATCGCGGTCGTCCCGCGTACGTTCACGCCAAAGCTCATGCTGCGCGACCCGTTCTATTTCGCCAGCTTCGATCCCGTCTGGTCGCTGCGCAATCGAACCAACGCGCCGGACGCGAAAGTGCCTGAGGAATTCGGCGGGCACGTCGATTACGGCGGGCTGTTCGTCCACACCGCCGCCGGCTTGTGTCCGCCGGACAAGTATTTTAAAGATCATCCGGAGTACTTCGCCCTCGGCGCCGACAAGCAGCGGCACGCTTATCAAGTTTGTCCGACCGATCCTGACGTCGCGCGGATCGTCACCGAGAACGTGCTCCGCGCGCTCGACACGAATCCCCACGCCGAGATCGTCAGCGTCTCCAAGAACGACTCCGGCGGCGATCAGATCTGTCATTGCGAGCGCTGCGAGAAGCTGCGCTCGGCCGAGGGGACGGAGATGGCGAACCAGCTCGTGCTGGTCAATCGCGTCGCCGAGGCCGTCGAGAAGAAGTATCCGAACGTGCTGGTCGACACGCTCGCGTACCTCGACACGATCGGCGTGCCCAAGACCGTACGCCCGCGAAAGAACGTCGTCATCCGTATCTGCAACGACATGGTCGGCGCGTGGGTACGTCCCTTCACGCCGGCGCGCGAGCTGCCGGTCGCGAAGATCACCAAGGACTGGTCCGCGGTTCACGACAAGCTCTCGATCTGGGACTACAACGTCAACTTCAGCCACTTCCTCGCCCCGATGCCCAACATGGACGTGATCGCGGACAACATCCGCTTCTGGAGCGACAATCACGCGATCGGCGTGATGACACAGGGTGGATATCAATCGACATCCGAGCGCGATGAGCTGCGCTCGTGGGTGATCGCGAAGCTCATGTGGGATCCGTCACGCGATGTGAACGCGCTGGTCGAGGATTTCACCTTGGGTCACTACGGCGTAGCCGCGCCGATGCTGATGGAATACGAGCAACTGCTCGCCTCGTCCGCGAAGGCGGACAAGAAGGAGCTCGACAACCCGCCCGCGGGCATTCGCTATCCGATGACGATCGGATTGTTCTCGAAAGATTTCCTCGCGAAGGCGAGCGACATCTTCGCCCGCGCCGAGAAAGCGGCCGGCGGAAGCGAGACGATCCTTCACCGCGTCGAGCGCGCCGAGCTGCCGATCATGTATGTGAAGCTCGCGCAAGGACCGGTGACGCGCGACCTGCTCGACCGTTTCGAGCGCATCGCCCGTCGCGAGAAAGTCGATTGGTTGCTCGAGTGGCAAGTCCGGCTCGATCAGCAGCTCGCGACCTGGCGGAAGCAGCTTCCGGCGGAGCCGGTCGTGATCTCGAAAGGCAAGGAGGCGTACACCTATCAAGCCTTCCCCGACGCCTGCCGGCTGAAGAACGGCGACATCATCGCGGTCTTCTACGCCGGCTACGGCCACGTGTCGCTCGCCGCTGATGATTACCCGCGCGGCGGAAGGATCTGCATGGTGCGCTCGAGCGACGAAGGCAAGACGTGGACGCAGCCGCAGATCCTGTTCGACGGCCCCGACGACGAGCGCGACCCGCACATCGCGCAGCTCGATGACGACACGCTCGTCTGCACGTTCTTCGCGTGGAAATTGAAAGAAGGCGAGCACCTGTCCAAATCATCCGACTTCAGTTGGAAAGCGTTCCCGAAAATCTCGCAGCTCATCGGTTCGTCCATGGTGAAATCGCACGACAACGGCAAGACGTGGGAGACGACCGCGACGCCGATCGCGCCCGATTGGGTGTGCTCCGCGCCGGTCCGACAGCTCGATGACGGCACGTGCGTCCTCGGCCTCTATCGCTCCAAGCCCAAGAGCGACATGTCCTACGGCGGCGTGATCCGCTCGCACGACCGCTGCCAAACATGGGAACCGCCCGTGGCAATCGATCCCGATTCCGGCATCGATCTCGACGCAGAGACGGATGTGATCAAGCTGAAGGACGGCCGCCTCTTCGCCGCCCTGCGGAGCAGCAAGGCGGACATGTGCTTCGCCACCAGCGACGACGAGGGCAAAAGCTGGTCGAAAGTCAGCGATATCGGCTTCAAGGGCCACTGCCCGCATCTCAACCGCCTGAACACCGGCGAGATCATCCTGTCGCATCGCGTGCCGAATACCTCGATCCACGTCAGCCGCGACGAGACCAAGACCTGGCAAGGCCCGTATGAGATCGACTCGTGCATCGGCGCGTACCCGGCGACGGTGGAGCTGAAGGATCACACGGTGCTGATCGTTTACTACAGCGAAGGCGCAGGGAGCGTCATCCGCGCCAAGCGGTTCAAGCTCAAACCCGATGGGATCGATTTCCTCCCGCTGCAATGAGCACGATGCGATTCACTTTTCACTTCGCCGCCGCCGCCGCTTGCCTCTTCGCGACAGTCGTTTCCGCGCAGACGACGCAACCTTTCGACGGCTCCCCGTGGAATCTCTCGACCGGGAACCTCTCCGTCACCTACATCCAGGCCTCGCCGATCGGCGCGCACCCGCGCCCGCCCGGTGACAACTATCACGAAGCCCCGCCGTCGATCGAGGAGCTGAAGAAGCTCAAGTCGCAGGGGCTCGTCGCGTATGAGGACTACATCGCCTGGGGCGCCGTCGAGCGCAAGCCGGGCCAGTGGGACTGGTCGCAGCATGATGCGATCGAAAAGGCGTGTCACGCGGCGGGACTCAAGTACGTCGCGTATTGCTGGGTCCATTTCCCGCCGAAATGGCTGCGTGATCAGCAGAAGGACCAGCGCACGCTCATGCGGTGCCTTGAGCACGACAAGGAGTGCAACTATCTCTCGATCTTCGACCCAAAAACCATCGAGCATTACGACCACTTCTACAAAGCGCTCGCCGAGCATTTCGGCGATCGAATCGACGGCGTGTACGCCTGCATCCTCGGCCCGTATGGCGAAGGAAACTATCCGCTCTACGTCCCCGACTGGGTCGACATGGGCCACTGCCACGAGGGCTACTGGTGCGGCGACGAGTTCGCGCGCAAGTCGTTCGGCGGCGAGATGCCGAAGATCACGCCGACCTTCAAACCCTCGCCCGACGCGTTCAAGACGCCGCAGCAACGCCGCGACTGGGTCCAATTCATCACCTGGTATCATCAATCGCTCATCGACTTCGCCGGCAAATCGATCGAGACGACGCTCAAATATTTTCCCAGGGAGAAAGTGAAGGCCAAGCCCGGCGGAAACGCGGGCGGCGTGAATCCGATCGCGTGGGGCACGTACTGTCCGCTCTTCGCGAAGATGGCGCAGAAGTTCGGCGTCTGCCTGCAACCCGCCGACTGGCGCGGCGCGTATTTCGGCGACAAGTGGGTCGCCACCGCATACCAGTTCTACAACGTCCCGCTCGGCACGGAGCCGGCGGGCGGGCTCGATCATTCGGGCATGCTGCAGAGCCTCTACTCCGACGCCTGCTGCGGCGCGAAGCAGGTCTTCGTCTACGACTTTCCGCAGCACGCCGACGACATCCATCGCTACGTGCATCTCGTCAACGGAAAACCTTCCGAGACGCAGGTCGCGGTCCTCTGCCCCACCACGCTCTATCGACTCGGCGGCGATCTTTCGCCGACGATCAAGTGGGCGCATCAGCTCCGCGACCTGACCGATTACGACGTGCTCGACGAGTTGCTCATCGACGACGGGGCGCTCAAGTTCGACAAGTACAAGATCCTGGTCATCTTCCAGGGCGACTACATCGATCAGCCGATCCTCGACCGTATCGAATCGTTCCTGAACGCGGGCGGAACGGTGCTGATCAACGGCTCGGATCCGCCGGAAAATCTCGACGGCCAGCCCTGGAAGCCCGCGCTCGACGCGGAGGCGGGCAAGATCGTCTACGCCGGCGGGAAGCCACTCGATCGCTTCAAGAAAATCGCCGACGCGGATAGGCCGATCGGTTACGACGGCGTCGCGGACGGCGTCTGGTCCGCCCGCCGCGGCGATCTCACGCTCACCATCGCCGCCAACAAGCCGGACAAGATCAACGAGATCGAGCGCGTCGCGATCTCGGACGACAAGAAGGGCTTCGTCCTCAAGCCGTCCGGCAAGAAGTTCATCCCCTGGGGCTTCAACTACGACCGCAACAATGAAGGCGGGCTGCTCGAATCGTACTGGCACGAGAAGTGGGCGAAGGTCGTCGAAGACTTCGGCGAGATGAAGCAGCTCGGCGCGAACGTCGTCCGCATTCATCTCCAGCTCGGAAAGTTCATGGATGCGCCGAACAAGCCGAACGAGGCGAATTTTGCACAGCTCGAAAAGCTCGTCCGCCTCGCCGAGCAGACAGGCTTGTACCTCGATCTCACCGGCCTGGCGTGCTATCGCAAGGAAGAAACGCCGGCGTGGTATGACGATCTCGACGAAGCCGCGCGCTGGAAGGCGCAGGCGCGCTTCTGGGAGGAAGTCGCCCGCCGCTGCGCCGATCGCCCCGGCGTGTTCTTCTACGACCTGATGAATGAGCCCGTCACGCCGAACGAGAAGCGCGCCGCGAAGGACTGGCTCGCCGGTCCTCCCTTCGCCGGATATTACTTCGTCCAGTTCATCGCGCTCGATCCGAACGGCCGGTCGCGGGATGAGATGTTCAAGGCGTGGGTGAAAGAGCTTTCGACCGCCATTCGCAAACACGACAGGTCGCACCCGATCACCGTCGGCATGCTCCCCTTCGCGCCCGGCGAGGTTGCGCGCGATCTCGACTTCCTCTGCGTGCACGATTACCCGACGCACGGGAAGGTCGAAGATGCGCTGAAGATCGTGAAGGCGTTCGACTACGGCAAACCGATCATCGTCGAAGAGATGTTCCCGCTGAGCTGCACCGCCGACGATCTCGCCGACTTTGTCGAGCGATCGAAGGACGTCGGCGCCGCCGGCTGGATCGGCTTCTACTGGGGCAAGACGCCGACGGAATTGAAACCTTCCACACGGATCAGCGATCAGATCACGCTCTCGTGGCTCGAGTTGTTCCAGAAGATCAACCCCAACCGGTGAAGTCGCGCGCGATTCGTCTTACAATCCGCGCGACACGATGTCGAACGCGAGACAGCAGCAGCCACGGCCGACACCTTCGATTCCGAACGAAGCCCCCGAGCCGACGCCGGCCGAGGTGCCGTGGGTCGATCCGTACGACGTCAGCTACCGCCGCGACTGGATCTTCCTCGCCCTCCTGCTGATCGCGACCGCCGCCGCATTTCTTCCGGCGCTTCAGGCACAATTCATCTGGGGCGACGATCGCGCCATCACCGGCAACGAAGCGCTGCGATCGATCCACACGTTGACGTTCGCCTGGCTGCATCCGCACGCGCGCGACGTCTATCGTCCGCTCGCCGACACGTTCCTCTTCCCGCAGTTCGCGATCTGGCGGAGCTGGAACCCGCAAGGCTATCACACGATCAGCCTCGCGCTGCACCTGATCAACACCTGGCTCGTCTGGCTGGGGGTGCGCCGTCTCAAACTGCCGGGCGCGCTGCTCGCCGCTTGCCTGTTCGCGGTGCATCCGGTCGCCGCGCAACCCGTCGCGTGGCTGTCACAGCAAGCGGCGCTGCTCGCGACGCTCTTCTCACTCCTGTCGCTGCTGGCCTACCTTCGGCTGACTGAAATCGATCCCCCGCCGCCTGAAGCCGAAGGCGGATGGAACCTCTCCCACCGCAAGCCGCTGCTTGTCGCGCTGACGACGCTGCTGCTCGCCGCCGCCCTGCTGTGCGACGCGCCGATCGCCTGCGGCACGCCGATCGTGATGGCGCTGATCCTCTGGTGGAAAAACGAAGGCGTCATCATCCGCCGCAATATCGTGCGGCTCGTGCCGCCTGCGATTGTCGGCATCGTCATCACCGCAATCGTGGCGTGGGCGCAATGGACGCAATCGCCGTCAGGCTCCGCCGCGTTCTTCGCCGCGGGCCACGCAATCCTCTGGCACGCGCTGAAGCTGGCGATCCCCTACCCGCTGGGATTCGAGACGGATCGATGGGCAGATGCCACGATTAGCGTGGTCTTCCTGGCGATCGTGATCGTCGCGATCGGCATGCTCTGGTCGATGCGCAACAGGATCGGCCGAGGCGCGTTCACCGCGATCGCCGGTTATCTCGCGCTGCTGCTCCCGGCCGTCGTCGTCGCCGATCCCCGGCAGGACGGCCCGGTATCCATCGCACAGCAATACTTCGCGCGAACAACACTGATCGCGCTGCTCGCCGCGGGACTCGCGCGGCTGTTCGCCGAACCCGCCGACGGCGCCCCCGCGTGGCGTCACGCCGCGCGACGCGGCGCCTTTCTGCTCCTGCTGGTCGCGCTCGGTACGCTCACCTGGTCGCAGGCGGAGGTCTATCTCGACACCGAGACGCTCTGGACACACGTGCTCAAGCACCGCCCGGCCTCCACCCTCGCCCGCGCCGAGCTCGGCAAGATGCAGCTCGCGCGCGATCATCTCCCCGACGCGGAAGATCAGTTCACAAAGCTCCTTACCCTCGATCCGAACAACGCCGAGGCCCACGCTGACCTCGCCGCGGTCTACCAGAAGCAGAAGAAGGAGGCCGACGCCCTCGCGCATCTGCGCGAGGCCGCCAGGCTTCGTCCCACCGACGGCTCGATCTACCGTCGCCTCGCCTCTGCGGCCTCGCAAGCCGGCGACACCGATGCCGCCATCGCCAATTATCACACGGCCCTCGAGATCGATCCGCGCGACGACATCGCGATGAACAACCTCGCCACCGTATATGCGCGCCTCGGGAAGAACGACGACGCCATCGCCGAGTACAACCGCGCGATCGAGACGAATCCGCACTCCACCAGCGCGCACCTCAATCTCGCCAACCTCCTCTTCGCGCAGGGCAACTTCGACGCCGCCGCCGAACACTTGCAGGCCGCGGTGAAGATCGATCCCTCCAACTTCGACGCCTACATGACCGCCGGCGGGATGCTTCTCAACTTCAAGCGGTTCAACGACGCCGCACGCATGTTCCGCGAGGCGATTCATCTCCGTAACGACTCGCCCCGCGCATACAACGCGTACGGCGTGTCGCTCGCGGCGCTGGGTCAGTACGGCGACGCGATCATCAACTTCGGCCGCGCGCTCGACCTCGACCCCAATTACGTCGCCGCGAAAAACAACCTCGACTCCGCCCGCCGACAGCGGGATGGAGGCAACGTCCCATCGACGACCACCGCTCCATCGCCCTCATAAACCGTCTCATGAGATACTTCTCATCGTAACGCATTCGCAGAGCCGATTATTATCGGACTCTCATTCACAAAAGTGCCCTGATTCGCTCGCGTTTCCTTGATCATTTCGAGTTTCGCCGCACAATGAGGGGGCAGTGGGTTAGAAGTTCTCAGTGGGCTCTGCGCCCCAGGTTCCGTCCGACATGCCATCTGTGGTTTGTGCGGCATCAGGCGGGGAATTCGTGTCATCATGAAAAAGACGTTCGTTCGAAAACTCCGCGCCTTCGCGGTCCTCGCTTCGGCCGCGCTGGCGACAATCAACGTCGCGCATTCCGCCAGCGCTGCGACCAAGACCTTCAACACCACCGGCGGCAACTGGGGTACCAACAACGACTGGACGCCCAACGGCGTTCCCGCCGCCACCGATGACGTCCTCGTCAACTCCGGCACCCTCAACATGGCGCTGACCGCGAAGGATCTGACGATTCAGTTCATCACCTTCAGCGATTCCAGCAGCCGACTGCTCGGCAACGACACCAGCAACGCCAAGGACTCGACGCTCACGCTCAACGGCTCCGGCGCGAATCCCCTGATCAGCGTGACGAGCACGAGCTCCACCTTCACGCTGCAAGGCACAAACACCGGCAGCGGCAGCGGACGACTGCTACTCGCCCTCAACGCCAGCGGCGACTTCAACGTCACCAACGCCGGCGCAACCCTCGCCATCAGCAGCAACATCTCCGAGACCGGCGGCGCGCGCTCGATCAACAAGACCGGCGCCGGCACGCTCACGCTCTCCGGCACCAACACCTTCACCGGCGGCCTCTCCATCGCCGGCGGCATCGTGCAACTCGGCTCGACCGGCGCGCTCAACTCGACCACGCCCAACGTCGTCAGCTTCACCAACGCCAGCACCGGCACGCTGCGACTCAACGGCAACAGCGTCACCGTCGGCGGCCTGAGCACCGGCACACCCGCCGGCGGCATCGTCGAGAACAATGCCGTCGCCAACGCGACGCTCACCGTCAATCGCGCATCCGGCTCCGACCTCTTCGGCGGCACCATCCGCGACGGCTCGACCGGGACGCTCGGCCTGACCAAGGCCGGCGGCTCCACGATGACGCTGGCCAGCGGCGGAACCTTCACGTACACCGGCGCCACCGCGATCACGGGCGGCGGCACGCTCAACGTCAACGGTACGATTTCCGGCGCGGGCGGCAACGTCGCCGTCGGCACCGCATCCGCCAACTCCGGCACGCTCACCGGCACCGGCACGATCGGTCGCACGATCGACGTCAACGCCGGCGGCACGGTCTCGGCCGCCACCGTCGGAACCGTCGGCACGCTCTCGACGGGCGCGCAGAACTGGACCGTCGGCGCCACCTACGTCGTCGACATCACCGACGCCTCCGCCGCCGCGGGCAGCGGTTACGACACGCTCAACTCCACCAGCACGATCAACCTCAACGCCACCAATGCCAGCAGCGGCACGGTAACGGTCAAGCTCACCTCGACCGCCGCCGCCAACTTCAACCAGAACAACAACTACACCTGGACGATCGCGCACGGCACGAGCATCAGCAACTTCAACACCAATCGCATCGTGCTGGACACGACCGCCTTCACCGACGACAACCCCGCTACCGGCACCTTCGCGCTCCAGCAGTCCGGCGGCGATCTCCAGATCCGCTACACGTCGGTCCCGGAGCCCGCGTCCGTCGCGCTGCTCGGCATCGCCGCGACCACGCTGACCGTCCGCCGCCGCCGCCGATCCAGTTAACAAGCCTCTGTCTCAATCCTCGAAAACATGTCATCCTGAGCGTACTCGCGAAGGATTCGGACTCGAAAACCCGCCCGAATCTCCGGTTTTTGCCGGCCCGCTTTCCTCGCTCAAAATGACAGCCGAGCGCGGAAGAAATAGAGCGGCGCACGTTCGCCTGTAGCGTCGGTGGGCCGTCATCCCGAGCGGTACTCCGCGAAGGATCTGCCGCGAACCGGAAGCGGCTCACCGTGGAGCGCAAATGCTTCGGAGTACCTCAGCATGACATAAGTATGGACCCGCGCGCTACACTCGAGCGCGCACCGCACTAAAAGCCCTTCCCCTTGCGCAGCTTGATCGCGACCCGCCCGGCACGCTGCTCGATGATGATCCGGCTCATCACCTGCTTTCTCAGCTTCGTCGGCAGCCGGCGGGATTGCCAGTTTCGTTCGGCATTAACCTTCGCGGCGGCGGCTTGCGGATCCGCGGTCTGGGCGACGATCGCCTTGAGGGCGTACAGGGCGGCGCCGTAGGCGTGTTGGGTGACGTGGGCGGTGCCGACGGCCTGGCCGGCGGCGCGGGCGGCGAAGGTGACGGCTTCGTTCGGCATGGCCGATCGCGCGGCCGCGTGCGCGCCGAGCGACGCGCCGCGGATCACGCTCATCTTGAACTCGCCGGTCTGGATCCAGCGATCCAGTGTCGCGATCGCCTCGCGCGGGCGATCATCGTGCGGGAAGGCGCGCTCGAACAGCGGGAGGACGCGCTCGGCGCAGTCGGCGGCCCACTTGGCCAGCGAGCGCTGCTCGACGCGGGTGTATTTCTTGTAGGTTTGCTTTGCCACGCGGGCGATGATGCTACATCGACTCGGGTACATCCGCAGCGTCACCTCGCCACCTTGGCGCCGGCGTGCATGAGCGTGTGAGAAGCAAGAGACGGACGCCAATTGTCGTGCTGTGTCACGGGCGTGTGATCTTCTTAAACACCCTCTCAGCATGACAAGTGGCGGGTTGCGCGTGCGGAATGACAGCTCGCGCCCGCGGGTTGCAGAGTCGCACGCCGTCGCGCTAAACCGCGGCCGCAGGCGCGGAAGACCGCGGGGGCGCGGGCAGCGTGTCGGCGGGGGTCGCGGGCAGCTCGATCGTCATCGTCGTGCCGACGCCCAGTTCGCTCTCGATCGTACACTTGCCGCGCAGGGCCTCGACGTGCGAGCGGACGAGGAAGAGTCCCAGGCCCAGGTGATCCGGGTCGTCGCCGCGCCCTTCGCCGCCGCGGTAGAAGGGCTCGAAGACGTGAGGGGCCTGCTCCCTGGAGATGCCGCGGCCGGTGTCGGCGACGCTGATTCGCAATGTGCCGCCGTTGTCGTCGCCGTTGTCGCGGGCGCAGCGCACGCGGATCTCGCCGCCGACCTTGTTGTATTCGATCGCGTTGCTCAGCAGGTTGAGCACCACGCTGCGCAGCCTCTCGCGCTGCGTGATGAAGCTGCATTCACCGGGAATGTCCTGCTCGATGCGCACCTGCTTCTCCCCGGCGAGCGGCTGCACGATCTCGACGCACTCGCGCACGAGCGCGGTGATGTCCGTTGCCTGCATGAACTCGGGGGCGCTGCGCACGTTTTCGCTGCGCGCCTGCTCCATCAGCGACTCGACGAGCTTGCGCAGGCGACGCGCGTCGACCAGGCCGCTCTTGAGCGCGGCCGTCAGCTCGGAGGCATCGCGCGGGCGGCGCAGCGCGACCTCGAGGGTCGTCAGCAGCGCCGCGGTTGGAGTGCGAAGCTCGTGCGCGGCGTCGGCGAGGAAACGCTTGCGCTCCTGAAAGACGTCCTGCAGCCGCGCCAGCATCTCGTTGAGCCGCCGGGCCATCGGGACCATCTCGACCGGCATCGCGTCGGGGTTGATGCGGCGCGAGAGGCGCTGCTCGTCGATCTGCGCGATCACGTCCGCCGTCTCGGTGAGCGGCTTGAGCGCGGCCTTCGAGAGCTTCAACGCCAGCCACGCGGTGGTCAGCCCGCAGGCGAGGCTGATCAGCAGCATCATCCCGGCCAGGTGCGAGAGCAGCCAGTCGAAGCGATCGGCCGGGCGGCTGTAGGTGATCGTGTACGGCACGCGATGGCCGTCGCGGCTGATGAAAATGCGGAGCTCGATCGTGCGGACGCGCACGCCGTCGGGCAGGGTTTCGAAGGTGAGCTTGGTGAGCGTCGGGCGGACGGTCGGCTGCCGCTCGCCCTTGATCGATTCCACGACCTGCCCGGCGCTGGTCTTGATCTCGTATCGATCACCGACGGGAATGCCCGGCTCTTCCCCCGGCTTGGCGCCCGCGATGCCGTGATCGAGCAGGCGGTTGGCGCGCGTGATCAGCGTGTCGTCGAGAAGCGCGAGCAGCGAAGCGCGTGCGGTGAGGAAGGCGGCAGTCTGACCGACGATGAGCACGAGCCACGTGGTCAGCAGGATCGCCAGCGTGATGCGTGTGGTCATCCCTTACCCGCGATGCCGTGCGAGCGAGTCGGATATGGGTGACGCGCTCGCGCTCGTTCAGCCTTCATCCATCGACGCGGACATCTGATAGCCGGCGCCGCGCCGCGTGTGGATGAGCTTCTTGTCGTACGGCTTGTCGATCTTATTGCGCAGGTAGCCGATGTAAACGTCCACGACGTTGCTGGAGGCCTCGTCGTCCTGGCCGTAGAGGTGCTTGGAGATCTCCGAGCGCGAGACGACCTGTCCCTCGCGCGTGGCGAGATATTGCAGCAGCATGAACTCGCGCGCGGTGAGGTGAATGGACTTCCCGCCGCGCGTGACCTGACGGCTGACCAGATCGATCTCCAGATCGCCGACGGCGACCTTGGCGCGCGGATGACCGCGCTCACGGCGGATAAGCGCGCGGACGCGCGCGAGCAGCTCGTCCCAGGCGAACGGCTTGATCAGGTAATCGTCCGCTCCGAGATCCAGGCCCTGCACCCGGTCATCGAGCGCATCGCGCGCGGTGACGCACATCACCGGCGTCTGGTCGCCGCGCTGACGCATCTCCTTCAGCAGCGCCAGCCCTTCTTTACCGGGCAAGATGAGATCGAGGATCACCGCCTGGTATTGATTGCCTTTGAGCTGTTTTTCCGCGTCGGGGCCATCCGTCGCCAGATCGACTTGATAGCCTTCCTCGCGCAATCCCTCAGCCATGGAACGGCCAAGGGAGGCATGGTCTTCGGCAATGAGGATGCGAACGTTTTGACTGCTTTGACCTTCCATCGTCGTCATCGCCCTGCTCAGGCCCCGCCACCCGCCGGCGCTTAGTTTACACCAAGACAGGCTGTCGTGCGTGGTCGCGCTTGATGGAAGTGCAGAAAAGATTGGGAGTTACGTGATCGGAGCGGAAAGAGTTCGTGAAGGTGTCTCATGAATCTTTTTATACGAAAACGGAATTTTTCGGCATTTCCTGCGTGAAAGGCGGATGAGCATGCCCAGTTTATCGGACGCAATATTGTGATTCTCATCTTTTTCTCATTTTGCTCTTGTTCGATCTGAATGTCTGAGGCAGAATGAGGGCTCGTTCATCCTGTGGGTTATCGGGTCAAACGGGGTTTTTCCGACGTGGGTACGGCTCAACACATCTTTCTTTCTCCGCGCAGACATAGTCTACCCGCGGCCGCCGCCCTTGTCATCGCGGCCGCCGCGACGTCGGTGGCGCTCTCTTCCCATGCCTTCGCTGCCACCAGGACATGGGATCTTGATGCCGCCGGAGATGCCAATGGTGTGATTGATAACGGCTCGGGCACCTGGGATACGGCCATATCGGCGAATTGGACCGTCAACGGCGGGGTGACGAACACGCTCTGGTCCGATGGCGATGACGCGGTCTTCGGCGGGAATCCCGGCGTCGGAGCGGCGGGCACCACCACCCTTTCGGGAACGATCAACGCCAACTCCATCACGTTCAATCCCGCCGCCTCCGGGAACTTCTCACTCAACGGCGGGACGCAGCTCAATCTCACTGGATCGAGCGGTCTTCTCGCGGTCAACGCTGATGCGTCGATCGCTTCGATCCTTGGCGGGGGCAACGGGCTGACCAAGACCGGCGCGGGCGTGGTCACGCTGTCGGCGAACAACGCCGTCTCCGGCGCGGTGACGATCAACAATGGCACGCTCACGCTCTCCGGCTCCGGCGGCGCTCTCGCTTCGGCGAGCAGCTACGTCATCAACGCCGGCGGCACGCTGAAGCTGGACAACTCCGGGTCAACCAACAGCAATCGCATCGCGTCGGCGCCGATCACGATGAACGGCGGCACGCTGAATTTCATCGGCGCATCGGGCCTGACCGAATCGACCGGGAATTTCACGTCCGCCGTCGGCGCCAACACCATCGCCCTCAGCGGCGCGGCGACGACGACGCTCGCCTTCGGCAGCTTCAGCCGCACCGGCGGATCGACTGTCAATTTCACCGGCGCGAGCACGAGCGATCGCGCGACGTTCACGGGGCTGACGAGCAACGCCTTCATCAACGCCGGCACGTTCGTCGACGGCTCGAACTACGGCTGGTACGACACCGGCGGTTTCGTCCGCGCTCTCGCCTACGGCACCGACGCCAACACCACCAGCGGCACGACGCTCGCCACCGCCACTGTGAGCAACAAGCACGTCCGCCTCACCGCCAGCGCTTCCACGCCCGGCAGCGAGACGATCCTCACGCTGAATCTGTCCGGCGCGACGGTCGGCGTGACGATGGGCAACAACGACGTGCTGACGCTGAACAATGGCGGCATCATCAAGTCCGGCGGCGGGTCGAGCTCGATTTCGGGTGGGAACCCGAACACGAAACTCGCCACCACCTTTGAGTGGGTCATCAACACTGTCTCCAGCAACGATCAGCTCACGATCAGCGAGCCGCTGAGCGGCGGAACGATTTTCACGAAGACGGGCGCGGGGACGCTCGTACTCGGCGGCGGCGCCAGCTACAGCAGCGGCACTTTCATCGATCAGGGCACGCTTAAGCTAGGCGCCGCCAATCAGCTCCCCGCCGCCTCGTCCGTGACGATTCTTCCCGGCGCGACGTTCGACCTGAACGGCAACGCCCAGTCGGTCGGGAATCTTGTCTTCTACGGCGGGACGGTCACCTCCACCGGAACGCCGACGCTCACACTGAGCAGCGCCTTGGGCGCGGTGAATTACCTCGGTTCTTCCAGTGGCGCAACGATCAGCCTTGGCACCAGCAGCAACGGCACGCTCGCCCTCTCCACCGGCGCCAGCGCGACGCACACCTTCAACATCCTCGACGGTGACGCCGCTACTGATCTGGATATCCGCGCCATCATCGCCAACGGCGCCAATACGCAGGGCATCGACAAGCAAGGCGCGGGCACGCTCCGCCTCGCCGGTGCCAACAGCTACACCGGCGTGACGAACGTCACCGCCGGCACGCTGCAGCTCGACGGCTCGCTCAATTCGGCAAGCACGGTCAACATCGCGACGGCGGGCACACTGACCGGCTCCGGCACCGCCAACGGCAACGCCACGCTGACCGGCAACGGCAACATCAACTTCAGCTCAGGCGCGGTAATCGCGGGCACGCTCGGCGTGACCTCCGGCGGCTTCTGGAGCGGGCTCGGTTCCGTCACCGGAACGAGCACCGTCAACAGCGGCACCTTTACCGTCAACGGAACACTCGCCGGCGCGGGCGGGCTTTCGCTTGCCAGCGGAGCCAACCTCGCCGGCACCGGCACCGTCAACAAAACCGTCACGCTCGGCGGGAACAACACGCTGAGCAGCGCGGGCACGCTGACGATCGGCTCCGCCGTCGCGTGGAACACCGCCGGCAACTCGATCTCGAGCGGCACCGTCTCCACGCAGGGCGACACGATTTCGAACTCGCTGGCGATCAACGGCACGCTCGGCGGAACGGGCATCGCGGCGATCACGACAAGCGGCGCCGTCACCGGCAACGGCACG
>JAICTV010000128.1 GCA_025936175.1 Phycisphaerae bacterium | reverse complement strand
GGTTCAATGCCGACTCCACCCCGAGGATGACAAGGTGACAAGGTGACAAGGTGAAAATGCAAATGCGCCGCTCACCCCCTCACCTCTTCTCCTCTTCTCACCTTCTCACCTTCTCCCCTTGTCACCTTGTCACCTTGTCACCGTGTCACCGTGTCTCTTATCCTCCCCGGCATGATCCTCGCCGGCGACATCGGCGGCACGAACAGCCGCCTGGCGGTCTTCGAGCTGGCGGGGCTGCGCCGGGTGCACCAGCGGGTGATCAAGAACGCGGGGCGGTCGGGGCTGGTCGAGGTCGTGCGCGAGTTTCTCGCCGGCGCGCCCAAAGGCTTGCCGGATCAGATCGACCGCGCGTGCTTCGGCGTCGCGGGGCCGGTCGCCGAAGGCAAAGTCACGCTCACCAACCTGCAGTGGCGGCTCGATCAGGATTCGCTGGCCGATGAGCTGTCGGTGCCGACGGTGGCGCTGATCAACGACCTGGTGGCGCACGCGGAGGGGATCGAGGTGCTCGAGCCGGAGCATCTGATCACGCTCAAGGCCGGGGAGGCCGCGGCGCACGGCAACCGCGCGGTCATCGCCGCGGGGACGGGACTGGGGGAGGCGGGGCTCGTCTACGATCCGGACATCAACGGCTGCCGCGCCTTCGCCTCCGAGGGCGGGCACGCGGACTTTGCGCCGCGCAGCGATGACGACATCGCGCTGCTGAAGTACGTGCAGCAGACCAGGGGGACGGCGACGTGGGAGCGCGTGCTCTCGGGGCCGGGGCTGCGGCGGATCTACGACTTTCTCCTCACCGATGCGCAGATGGGGCGCGCGGCCGCCATCCCGGGCAACGCCGATCCGACGCCGCAGCAGATCTCCGAATCCGCGCAGGCGCGCACGAGCCGGGCGGCGCTCGAGGCGGGCGTGCGCTTCGTCCGCTATTACGGGATGGAGGCGGGGAACCTGGCGCTGAAGCTGCTGGCCACCGGCGGCGTCTACCTGAGCGGCGCGGTGGCGTACAGCCATCTCGAGCAGCTCAAGTCGGGCGTCTTCCTCGACGCGTTCGGCGATCACGGGCCGGACAAACTGCGGCCGGTGCTGGCGAAGATGCCGATCCACGTGGTGAGCTTCGAGATGTGCGCCCTCTACGGCGCCGCCAACTACGCGCGGCGCCTGCGAAGATGAGGCGCGCGCGCACGCGCACACAGACATGGGCCTGACGCGTCGCGAGTTTCTGATCGGCGCTGCCGCCTTCGGCGTCGCGATGCCGACGATGACCAGGCCGACGACACGCACATCGATCGATCGCCGCGCGCTGGTGAAGCGTCACAACCCGCGCGGGCGGCTGGATGATCCGTTCTCCGCGCTGTCGGTCGGCAACGGCGAGTTCGCCTTCACCGCGGACGTCACCGGGCTGCAGACGTTTCCGCAAGCGTACGAGAAGCCGTTCCCGCTGTGCACGACCGCGCAGTGGGCGTGGCACACCACCCCCCCGTCGCCGCTGCCGTCGCACCCGCATCGCGAAGACTTCCGCTATCAGGACTGGGACACCTGCGGCCGGCCGGTGCCGTACGCGACGGACAAGACCGGACAGGAGGAGCTGTTCAACCGGCTGCGCGACAACCCGCATCGCATGCACCTCGGCCGCGTCGCGCTGGAGCTGACGAAGCCGGACGGATCGCCCGCATCCCCCGCCGACCTGGCCGACGTCGAGCAGACGCTGGACCTCTGGTCCGGGCTGCTGAGCAGCCGGTTCCGCTTCACGGGCGAGGCGGTGGAAGTGCGGACGTGCGCTCATCCGACGCGCGACCTGCTCGCGATTGGCGTTCGCTCGCCGCTGATCTCGCGCGGGCGGCTTCGGATCGGCTTGCGCTTTCCGTATCCCTCGCCCACTCGCGCGATGGCGGATTGGGATGCCGCCGATCGGCATCGCAGCGAGGGCGTGCGCGTGGACGATCGCCGCGCCGCGATCGTGCGCACGTTCGACGGAGGGACGCTGGAAGGGAACAGCGGGGGCGGCGGCTACAGAGTTCTGCTGGAGTGGTCGCAGCGCGCGACGTTCGACGGCACGGGGCGGCATCACTTCTACGTCGCGTCGGCATCGGACGAGATCGAGCTGACGTGCCTCTTCATCCGCGCGGCGCCGAAGGAGGGGCCGCCGAGCGTCGATCAGGTGCAGGCTGCCGCGGCGGAGCACTGGCAGAAGTTCTGGAGCGAGGGCGGCGCGATCGATCTCTCCGACAGCACGCACCCGCGGGCGGCGGAGCTGGAGCGGCGGATCGTGCTGTCGCAGTACAACACGGCCGTCCACTGCGCCGGCTCGCTGCCGCCGGCGGAGACGGGGCTGCTCTTCAACTCGTGGAACGGGAAGTTCCACCTGGAGATGCACTGGTGGCACGGTGTGCACTTCGCGGCGTGGAACCGATTTGGGCTGCTGGCGAAGGGCCTGGACTTCTACCAGCGCATCCTGCCGATCGCGCGCGACATCGCCGCGCGGCAGGGTTACCGCGGCGCGCGCTGGCCGAAGATGGCCGGCGTGGACGGACACGATTCGCCGTCGCCCGTCGGGCCGCTGCTGATCTGGCAGCAGCCGCATCCGATCTATTACGCGGAACTGTGCTATCGAAATGAGCCGACCCGCGCGACGCTCGATCGCTGGCGCGAGATCGTCGAGGCGAGCGCGGACTTCATGGCGTCGTACGCGGTTCTGCACGATGGCCGATACCTGCTGGGCCCGCCGATGAAGACGGTGTCGGAGAACACCGATGCGAAGTCGGCGATGAATCCGGCGTTCGAGCTGGCGTACTGGAGATGGGGTTTGTCGATCGCCCGGAAGTGGCGCGAGCGGCTCGGCCAATCGCGCGAGCCGCTGTGGGATGACGTGCCCGCCAAACTCGCGCCGCTGCCGGCGCAGGACGGGCTCTATCTGATGCAGGAGGGGCTGACCGACACGTTCACCAAATGGAACTGGGAGCACCCCGCGCTGCTCATGCCGGCGGCGATGCTCGATCGGTCCTGCTACGACGCCGAGACGATGCGGCGGACGCTGGCGAAGGTGATGGACGTGTGGCAGTGGGACCGCGCCTGGGGCTGGGACTTCGGCATGGCCGCGATGGCGGCGGCGCGGCTCGGTGAGGCTGATCTGGCGATGAAGGCGCTGCTCATCGACAGTCCGAAGAACCGCCATCACGCCAACGGCCACGTCTATCAGCGCGAGAACCTCACCGCCTATCTGCCGGCGAACGGCGCGCTGCTATCGGCGGCGGCGACGATCGCGACTTCGTCGGGATTTCCGCGCGACGGCCGCTGGTCGGTTCGATCGGAAAACCTCTCGACTCTGCTCTGATCGTCGACGGCTCGCGACTTGGGAGGGCGAGGCTCCCGCCGAGCCGGTATTTATTTCGCGGGCCGCGGCTCGGCAGGAGCCTCGCCCTCCCAGCGTGCGTATCCATCCCGCGGCGCGCGCCAGGCGAGGAGGAAGACGATGAGTCCCGCGCCGACCGCGACCAGCATCGCCTCAAACGCGCGATCCCATCCGTAGTGCTGCACAAGCCACCCCATGCCAAAGCCCGAGACGACGGTGCTGGCGTAGCCGAAGAGTCCCGTCAGCCCGACGGCGGTGGCGGCGGCTTCCTTGGTCGCCAGGTTCGCCGTGGCGATGCCGACCAGCGCCTGCGGCGCGTAGACGAAGAAGCCGGCGGCGAGCAGCAGGAGCGTGCTGGCCAGCAGATGCCCGCTCGGCACGCGCCAGAGCATGAAGATCGCGCCGGCGCAGCCGATCATGCAGAAGACCGCCGGCCGCGCGCCGCGGCCGCGAAAGTAGCGGTCGGTGATCCAGCCCGCGAAGAGCGCGCCGATCACGCCGGCGACCTCGAAGCCCGCCATGATCCAGCTCGCGTTGGTCAGCGTCGCGCCTTTCGATTCCTTGAGCAGTGTCGGCCCCCAGTCGAAGACGGCGTAGCGGACGACGTAGACGAAGAAGTTGGCGAGCGAAAAGAGCCAGACGTAGTAGTTGCGAAACACGCGCTCCATCAACACTTCGCGCTGCGGCTTCGCCACCGGCTGATCATCGCTTCCGGTCCCCGGCACCGGCGGAAGCCCGACGGTCGCCGGAGTGTCTTTGAGGTAAACCAGCACCAGCCCCGCCGTTGCAATCGCGAGCGCCGCGGGGACGAAGAAGCACAACCGCCAGTCGTGATAGCGATCGACCAGCCACCCGCACAGGATCAACACCGTCGCCGCGCCGATCCCGTGGGACGTGTTCCAGATCGCCATCTTCGTCGCCAGCTCCTTCGGGCTGAACCAGTGCGTCAGCAGCCGCGCGCACGGCGGGAAACCGATCCCCTGGAAGTAGCCGTTGAGCATCCACAGCACGCCGAGCGTGACGACGGCGGAGCTGAGGCCGAAGAACACGTTGATGATCGCGGAGCAAAACAACCCGATGGCCATGAACGACGGCGCGCTGACGCGATCGCCGAGGATCCCGTTGCCGAACTTGGAGAAGCCGTAGATCACGCCGGTCAACGTGAGGAACGTGCCCAGGGCCGATTTGGAGATGCCGAGCTGCTGCTCCATCACCGGCATCGCGATCGAGAGGTTCTTGCGGACGAAATAAAACATCGCGTAGCCGATGATCGACCAGAGCAGGATGCGCGGCCTGTAGTGGCGGTAGCCGCGCTCGATGTCGAGCGGATCGGTGGCGATCGCGGGAGTTGGAGCGGCGGCGGCGGTGGTCATGGCAGGCACGCCTCCATCACGCCGGCGCGCATCGCCAGGTCGAGAACGGTGAACCGGCGGCGGATGTGATACGCGAGGCGGAAGCTGCGGCGAAGACGATCGCGGGAGATGCCGATCTGCTCCGGCTCGGTCGGCGCGCCGGCCCGCGCGAGCATCGACGCCAGCTCGTCGGCCGGCGGGAGTTGCTCGCGCAGCCGCTTGACCAGATCGGGCCAGACCGCGCGGAGGCGGGCGATCAAATCGGGAGGGTTCGCTTTCCCCGCGGTCTCCTTGGCGGCGACGTCGCGCAGCTCCGGCTCGAACATCGCCTCGATCTCGTCGCGCTTGACATCAGGCACGGCGTGAAACGCGCCCGCCGGCAGCCGCATCAGCCTCTCATAGAAGCGAGCGACGGCGATCGTCGCCACGCCGACCTTGAACCCGTGCGACGGCGCAACGCCAGCATGCGTGTGGTGCTGCATGTCCCACAGGTGGCTGAACTGATGCTCCGCCCCGCTGGCCGGCCGGCTCGACTGCATCGCCTGCATCGCGAAGCCGGACATCATCAAGCCTTCGGTCAGAAGTTCCGCGTCGATCGGATGCTTGAGTGCATCGCGCAGGCTCGACTGCACCGTCTCCCACGCGTGCCGGTCGATCGGCTCGACGCCGAGCGCATCGGCGACGATCCAGTCGGCGCCGGCGGTCACCTTGGCGAGCAGATCGGCGTAGCCGGACGCGGTGAGATGCGACGGAGCGGCGTCGATCACGTCGATGTCCGCGACGACCGCGCGCGGCGCGGGGCAATCGAACGTCTGCTTCGAGCCTTCCTTCGTGATCGATGCGCCGTACGCGGTGTATCCGTCCATCGACGCCGCCGTCGCCACGCACACGTACGGTCGGCCGAGGCGGTGCGCCGCCAGCTTCACCAGATCGTTGATCGTGCCGGAGCCGATCGCGACAGGGATGCCGTCTTCTCTCCCCAGCTCTTTCTGCATCACTTCCAGAGTCATCCAATCCGCATGGGGCTCCTTCAACATCAGTAGGCGGCCCAGAGGTTCCCAACCAGACGGCGCATGTGCGAGCGCGCCGAAGGTGGCGGGATCACAGACTTGGATTGCCCAATGTCGTTGAAATTGCTCGCGCAAGACATCCGCCGAGTGTGCGAGCACGCCGCGGCCGATCTCCAGCCGCTTCGTGTCGCGCGCCGCGCGGAGTGCCGCCTGAAGTCGCAGCATCATTTCCCCCCGCCGTAGTAGGAACGCACCGCTTCGAGCGTCACGTACGGATGATCTGTCGCGAAGGACATCACGCCCAGGTCCAGCAGCTTCCAGTACACTTCGGTGCTGGCGCCGCCGTAGGGCAGTGACTGAAACAGGATGCCATGACTGCGGATTTCGTCCCCCCTTTCAATCAGAAACGATCCCGTTTCCACCAGCCGCCGGTCAACGACGTGCGTGTGAAGCTGGAGCTGATCGATTCCAGCAAAACCGGTTCGTCGAAGTTCCTCGAACCGCTTTTGCAGTTCCGCTTCGCTGCCGCCCATCCAGAGGAGCGTCGGCGACGTCGGCAGGATGCGCTTCCAGTGCCGGACGATCGCGTAATCGGTCGAAGCAACGATGGCTTGACGCCCGACGTTTGTCGCGTGGACTTCGGCCGCCAGTTGTTCGAGATCGATCTGCTTGATGTCGAGATACAGCCGGCGCTCTGGCCGATTCGACATCGCCGCGAGCACGTCCGACAGCTTCGTAAGCGGCGGCGTGAAATCGGGATCGTGCCGCGCGACGATCGTCCCCTCCGGCGTCGTGCGCACGTCCGCCTCGGGAATGCAACCAAGCTTCCAGGCGAGTTCGAACGCTTCGAGCGTGTTCTCCGCCGCCAACACGCCCGCGCCGCGGTGCGACTGGATGATGAAGTCGCGGAGCGGCACGTGATCGCGCACGTTCCAGTCGCTGCGAATCGGATGTGTCGGCGCCGTCAATCTCATGATCGATCTTCCGCGGGTCGGCCACTCTTCAATTCTGCATCTGAGCAGGTAAGTTCAGTCATGTCATGCCGAGCGTACTCGCGAAGCATCTGGCCTCGCATCGCAGGTCCTTCGCGGAGTACCGCCCAGGATGACATAACGCGCGCCGGCGCCGACTTACGGCAATGGTGTAAAATTGAGGAGTCTCCGACCTACACCACACGATTCATCTCCCACAGTTTCACGTTGCTCGTGCTGACGGCCTTGGCGCCGGCGGCGATGATCTGCTTGGCGATCTCCGGCGAGCGGATCAAGCCGCCAGCGATGCAGGGGATCGGAAGGTGCGCGAATCGCTCGGCCACCTGGAGCAACGCGACGCCCGGCAGCACCTCGACGGCGTCCGGCTTGCTCTTGTCGATCACGCCCAGCCCGCGCTCGACCGCGCGGCCGTCCTGCAGAAACAAGCGCACGACCGAGAGCAGCCCGAGCTTGCGCGCCGCCGGCGCGAGATGATGTCGCACGGTGATGATCCCGTTCACGCGCGGCAGCGTCGCGACGTAGCGCAGCCCCGACTCATCATTGGATAATCCGTTGACCAGGTCGATGTGCAACAGCACCGGCAGCTTCTCGAACGGCGCGCGAGACAGACGCTCGAGCAACGTCGGCAGCTCCGCCAGTTCTCCGCCGCCGATCATGATCAAGCTCACCGCGGCGACGAGCTGCTCGTGCAGCGGGTCGATCCCTTCGGTGAGATAGGGAATCACCGGGCGCGATAGACAGGTCGAAAACGGGCTGTTTGCCGGGCGTTTCAGCCACCCTCCTTGCTTTGGGCCGCCGCATCCTACATAGTGTGGATGCCTGAGAGAAATCGAATAGTCCACCGCACCGGCGAACATTCGCAGCGGGCTAGAGAACAAGAGAAAGCCCCGCGGATCGACCTGACGACCCTTCGTGGTCGCAGTCCATCCGTGGGGCTTTTCGTTTTGGTCGACAGGAAGAAATGCTGGACCGACTCAAGAACATCAAGCACCTGTGCCTGGACCTGGACGGCACGCTCTACCTCGGTCAGACGCTGTTCGAGTTCACCAGGCCGTTCCTTCGGCAGATCGCGCAGCTCGGCATCGGGCGGACGTTCTTCACCAACAACTCTTCCCGCAGCACGCGGCAGTACGTCGAGAAGCTGAATAAGCTCGGCATCGACGCGACGGAGCGCGATCTTTTCAGCTCCACGCACTGCACGCTTGATTACCTCAGCGAGCATCATTCGCACGCGAAGAGCGCGTTCGTCCTGGGCACGCCGGCCCTGCGCGGTGAGTTTGTCGAGAACGGCTTCGTCGAACGCGGCGACAACGCAAGCGACCGGCCGGATCTGGTGATCGTCGGCTTCGACGTCACGCTGACGTACGAGCGATTGAGCCGGGCGGCGTGGTGGATCAGCAAAGGCGTGCCGTTCATCGCGACGCACCCGGATCGCACCTGCCCGACGGATGAGCCGACGCTTCTTCCGGATTGCGGCGCGATTTGCAAGCTGCTCTCGCACGCGACCGGACGCGAGCCGGACGCGGTGCTCGGCAAGCCCGATCCGCGCATGCTCGCGGGGGTCATGCTTCGTCACAACCTCGCGGCGGCGCAGCTCGGTGTCGTGGGCGACCGGCTCTATACCGACATGGCGATGGCCCGCGGCGCCGGCGCGATCGGCGTGCTCGTGCTGACCGGCGAGACCACTGAACAGCAGGCCCACGCGGCCCGGCCGCAGCCGGACGTCATCGTCCACGACGTCGGCAAGCTCGGACGACTCCTCGCCACGCTGAAGGAAACGACCCGGTGATACCGCGCGCATTTCCATCATCGCAGGGCCCCCTCGATGTGCTCGTCATCGGCGGCGGGATTGTCGGCTCCGGCGTGGCGCGCGATGCGGCGATGCGCGGATTGCGCACGATGCTCGTCGACGCCAACGACTTCGCCTTCGGCACCAGCAGCCGCTCGTCGCGCCTGCTCCACGGCGGCTTGCGCTACCTCGCGCAAGGCCGCGTCGGCCTGGTGCGCGAGGCGAGCGTGGAAAAGCTCATCATCCATCGCATCGCGCCGCACCTGGCGATGCCGCTTGCGTTCATCTTCCCCACCCGCAGCGGCACCGAATGGAAGAAGTGGAAGCTGTCGATCGGCGTGAAGATCTACGACCTGCTGTGCGGCGGCAGAAATCTCGGCAAGAGCAGCGCGATGGGCGTCGATGAAGTTGTGGCGAAGCTGCCGCAGCTCGACACGGATCGCCTCACCGGCGCGGTGCGTTATTACGACGGCATGACGAACGATGCGCGGCTGGTGCTCGACACGCTGCGCTCGGCCGCCGCCAGCGCCGCCACGCTGCTCAACTACGCGCCGTTGCAATCCGCAACGCGCGAAGGCGAATTGTGGAAGTGCCGGATTCACGATCGGCTGACGGATACATCGCACGATGTCATGACCAGAACAATCGTCAACGCCGCCGGCGCGTGGGCTAGTCGCTTCCCGGCGAGCAAGGTGAAGCTGCGATTGACCAAGGGCGTGCACCTGGTCATCGATCGCGAGCGGTTGATCGTGCCAGAAGCGGTGGTGATGACCGAAGGCAGCCGCATCCTCTTCGCGATCCCGTGGGGCGAGCGGCTCATCCTGGGCACGACTGACACTGATTACGACGGCCCGATCGAATCGCCAACGTGCGAGCAGGATGATCTCCAATACATCCTCGGCGTCGCGAACCACACGTTCCGGGGCGCATCGCTCAAGCCGCGCGACGTCATCAGCACGTGGTCGGGCCTGCGGCCGCTCATCGCGGATGCGAACGGCAAGCCCTCCGACATCTCCCGCCGACACGAGATTCACATGACCGAGCCCGGCTGGATCGACGTCGCCGGCGGCAAGCTCACTACCTATCGCCTGATGGCGGAGCAGACCGTCGATCGCGTGCTCGATCACACGGGAGTCGCCGCGCGCGATTGCACCACCGCGACGACGCCACTCTTGCCTGACGAATCGCAGCCGAAGTTTAGCGGCATCGTGCCCCCGGCGGTGTCGCGCGAGGCGGTCGAACATTTCTGCGGCGGCGAATGGGCGTTCCATCTCGATGACGTGATGATCCGCCGGACGAGCTGGCGGTATTATCATCGCGCGCACCTGACGATCGCGCGGGACGTCGCTGCGTGGATGCGCGAAACGCTTTCGTGGTCCGCCGGGCAAACGGAAGAGGAGCTGGCGCGGTATACCCGGTTGACCGCCGAAGGAGCCTGCGAAGATCGCGCGACTCCGCAGACGGCAGCCCACGAGCAGATGCAATCCGCATGAGCGTCGTTTCCCCCGCATCATCGCCCGCCCCCGTCCTCGAGAGTTCGTCCGCCGACGTCGATCGCGCCTATCGCTACTGGCGGTTCCGCATCCTGCTGACGTCGATCATCGGCTACGCGCTCTTCTACTTCGTCCGCGCCAACGACGCGGCGCCCGTGAAGGCGATGCAGGAAGCGCTCGGTTATTCCAAGGCGCAGCTCGGCATCATCTCCAGCGTCGGCGGGATTACCTACGGCGTCTCCAAGTTCATCAACGGGTTCCTCGGCGATCACGCCAACCCGCGCTGGTTCATGGCCATCGGCCTGCTGGTCTGCGCGGGGATGAACGTCGGCTTCGGCTTCTCCTCCACGCTGCCGTTCTTCATCGGCTTCTGGACGATGAACATGTGGGCGCAGGGCATGGGCTTCCCGCCGTGCGCCAAGTCGATGGCGTATTGGTTCAGCCCGCGCGAGCGGAACACGACGTTCGGCATCTGGCACACGAGCCACATGATCGGCGGCGCGCTCATCATGGTGCTGAGCGGGTATCTCGTGATCTGGTTCGGCTGGCGCAGCGCGTACTACGTGCCGGCGGGCATCGCGCTGCTCGGCGTGGTCGTGATCCTGATCTTCCTGCGCGACACGCCCGAGTCGCTCGGGCTGCCGCCGGTCGAGATCTACAAGGGCGAAGAATCACCGCGCGAGCTCGGCCGGGAACTCAAAGCCGACGAGTCCTACTGGTCTGTCGTATGGGACTACGTGCTGACCAACCCGTACATGTGGGTCATCAGCATCGCCAACGCGCTGGTTTACCTGCTCCGCTGGGTGCAGATGAAATGGGGCATCACCTTTTTGCAGGAAGACAAGGGGATGTCGCTGGCGGTGAGCAGTTGGCTGAGCATGGGGTCTGAGCTGGCCGGCATGGTCAGCGCGCTGATCGCCGGTTACGTCGCCGACCGTTACTTCCGCGGGCGCGCTGGAAGAGTCTGCGTGATCGCGATGGCGCTGTACTGTGTCGCGGTCTACTTCTTCGCTCGTACGCCCAAAACTTCGCCGTGGACGGCGACCGGCTGGTTCCTGCTGATGGGCTTCCTGTTCTACATCCCGCAGATGCTGATCGCCGCCATCGCGATGACCCTCGGAACGAAACGCGCCAGCGCCGCCGCCGTCGGGATGACGGGACTCTTCGGCTACGTCGCGACGGTTCCCGCCGGCTGGGGCGTGGGATGGATGGCCGACCACTACGGCTGGAGCGGGCCGTTCTCGCTCATGCTCGCCTGCGCGATCGGGACCATGCTGCTGATGGCGATCACCTGGAACGTCGGCGCGCACACCCATACCCCCTCTCATTGAACGATCACCGAGCTCGCAACGGCGAGGCTCTTGCCGAGCCGGCATTTGATTCCCCACCCACGGCTCGGCGGGAGCCTCGCCCTCCCACTACACGACGACCGAATCCCGCCGTGTACCCGATTCATTTCCCTGTGGCGACAACTCGATCAACCGGAACGGCGGACGATCAGGATGCGCCGCGCGCAGCACGGGAATCCCGACGTTGTAAACCGGCACGCCCGCCGTCGTCTTTCCCTCCGCGGCGCCACGATGGGCGTGACCATGAACCACCGCCGTCACCTGATGACGGTTGAGCGGGTCTTCCAACCGGCTGCATCCGAGGAATGCGAAGATCTCCTCCGGCTCGCCGACCACAGTCGCACGGATCGGCGAGTAGTGCAGCACGGCGATCCGGTGCGGCGTGCGGAGTCGTTGCAGCGCCGCCTCCAGCTTCATCGATTCATCCAGCGCCTCCTGCACGAAGTCCTTGATCGCGCCTTCGCCCCACGCCGACAGCGTCGCGCGACCGAACCCGCCGCAGAAACCTTTGGCGCCGGCGAAGCCGACGTCGTGGATCTGGCACGCCTCGCCGTCGAGCATATGGATACCGGCATCGGCGAGGATGTGGCGGACATCCTGCTGCTTCCCGGATTCAAAGTCGTGATTGCCCAGCACCGCGACGGTCGGAATTGTTGACGCGCTGGACAACTCGTGCGCCAGCACGTGCGCCTCCTCCGGCAGACCGTAGTCGGTCAGGTCGCCGCACAGGACCATAATGTCGGCGGCCTCGGCAATCTGCGTGAACAGCGGGCCGAGTTGGTTCTTGTGGTCCACCGTGCAGTGCAGATCGGCCAACGCGGCGATACGAACCGTTTTTTGTCCGTTATTTCCCATGACGGTCAAACATGGCGGCAACTTGCGTGCCTCGCGCGCGGCCTGCTGGTATGACAATCGCTCCGCTACCCTCAAGCCATGCCAGAAGTTGATTCGCAGCTCGACGCCGACACCAAGCTTTTCTACCTCAACGCGATGCACGTGCTGGATGAGTCCGGCGTGGATTACCTCGTCGGCGGCGCGTACTCGCTGGCGCAT
The DNA here is from genome assembly GCA_025936175.1 of Phycisphaerae bacterium. Taxonomy (GTDB): domain Bacteria; phylum Planctomycetota; class Phycisphaerae; order Tepidisphaerales; family Tepidisphaeraceae; genus JAICTV01. The sequence goes on along the minus strand of JAICTV010000128.1, from coordinate 3,080 downwards.
CTCGCCGACGTCGTCCGCCACACGAAAGACTTCGACGTCTTCGTCCGCAAGGGCGATGAGCTGCACGCCCTGGGCGCCTTGCAGAACTGGGGCTGCCGCACGGAACTGACGTTCCCCCACTGGCTCGGCAAGGCATATCAGCGCGACAGCGACGCGTTCGTCGATGTCATCTTCGGCTCCGGCAACGGGCTTTGTCCCGTCGACGACGATTGGTTCGAGCACGCCGTGCGGGGCCGCGTGTTCGATCGCGATGCGCTGCTCGTGCCGGCCGAAGAGGTCATCTGGACCAAAGCGTTCATCCAGGAGCGCGAGCGCTTCGACGGGGCGGACATCGCGCACGTGATCTGGTCGCAGGCGGACACGATCGACTGGGAGCGCCTGCTCCGCCGATTTCGCGGACACGAGCAAGTGCTGCTGGCGCACCTGCTCCTCTTCACCTACATCTACCCCGGCGAGCGGAGGAAGGTGCCGCTGCGCATCGTCGAGCGGCTGTACGAAAAAGTGCGCTCGCAGCCGCCGGCGACGGAAAAAATCTGCCAGGGGACCTTCATCTCGCGCGAGCAGTACCTGATGGACCTCCGCGACCGCGGCTACGTCGATGCGCGCATCGAGCCCCGCGGCCCGATGGCGGCCAACGAAGTCCTGCAATGGACGGCCGCGATCGGGAACATCAAGTGAATTGATTGTTGAGTGTTGACTGTCGAATGTTGATCGGGCGAGCCCGCGTCCGGTGCCCGACCGGTTGCCAACCAACCATCGACATTCAACAATCAACAATCGATGTTGCGCCGCATCCTCCACGTTGACATGGACGCGTTCTTCGCGGCCATCGAGCAGTTGGACAATCCGCGGCTGCGCGGCAAGCCGATCCTCGTCGGCTCTGATGATCTCCGCGGCGTCGTGACGACCGCCTCGTACGAGGCGCGACCGTTCGGGTGTCACTCGGCCCAGCCGATGGCGGTCGCGAAACGACTGTGCCCGCACGCGATCGTGGTGCCGACGCGGTTCGAGCGCTATCGGGAGGTGTCGGATGAGCTCTTCGAGATCCTCGAGAGCTTCACCCCCACGGTTCAACCGCTCAGCATTGACGAGGCCTTTCTCGACGTGACGGGCGCGGAGCGCCTGCACGGGGATCCCGTCGAGATCGCCGGAAAGCTCAAACGGCGCGTGCGCGGGCAGCTTTCGCTCACCGCTTCCGTCGGCGTCGCCGCCAACAAATTCCTCGCCAAGCTGGCATCGGATCTGGAGAAGCCGGACGGACTAACCGTGATCGGGCCGGGCGACGTCGATCGCATTCTCCCGCCGCTCCCGGTGGGAAAGATCTGGGGCATCGGGCCCAAAACCGCCAGGCGGCTGGAAGGGATGTGCATCCGCACCATCGGGGATGTCCGACGCGCCAGCGAGCGCACGCTCAAACGCCTGCTCGGCGACGACGCCGAGCGCGTGCGCCGGCTTGCCGCCGGGATCGACGAGCGCGAGGTCGTCACCGATTCCGATGCCAGGCAGATCAGCCAGGAGCAGACCTTCCGCATCAACATCGCCGAAGCGGAACACATCCGCGGAGAGCTGCTCGAGCAGGTACAGCAAGTCGCGCGGCGGCTGCGCAAGCACCAGTTGCGCGCCGGCGGCGTGACGCTCAAGATCCGCTACGGCGATTTCGAGACGATCACCCGCTCGCGCACGGTCGATGAGCCGACGGATCGGACCGATGTGCTGTGGAAGACGACACTCGAGGTCTTCAACGCCTGGGCGGGCAAGTCATTTCAGCCGGTGCGGCTGATCGGGATGGCGGCGAAGAATCTCACTTCCGCCGGCGCCGGACAGATGTCGCTCTTTGCCGATCCCGCGGGCGAAAAGCACCAGCGGCTCGATCGCGCGGTCGATTCGATCGTCGATCGCTTCGGCAAGACCGCCGTGCGGCGGGGGCTCGGGAACCACGACTGATCGGTGCAGGTATTTCCTTTGACACCGCCCCACCCTTTGGCGGTAGCTTACGCCCCCAGATGTGCGTGGGTGTGTTCATCGAAGCGCTCGAGTCCCGACGGCTTTTCACCGGCGTGACGCTGATCACGCACGGGTTCAACAGCTCGGTCGACGGTTGGGTGACGGAAATGGGCGACGCCATTGCGTCGCAGAACGGGCCGCTGGCGCTGCAGCCGATCTACAAGATGACCGCGAGCGATGACGGCAAGGGCGGGCCGATCGGCGTTGCATCGGAGCGCCTCGGCGCCGCGCCCGCCGACTGGTCCTCCACCGAGATCATCGTCCTGCTCGACTGGGGACAACTCGCGGGAAAGCTGCCCTTCGGCGGATATCACCGCACCACGCAGGACGTCGCCGCGGCGGTCGCGAACAAACTGCTCAACGCAATGTCCATTCCCGACCTCGCCACGCCGCTGGCGCAACTCCCGTTCCACCTCGTCGGCCACTCGCGCGGCGCATCGCTGGTCAGCGAGCTCGCCGGCGATCTCGGACAGCGCGGCGTGTGGGTCGATCAGGAGACGTTTCTCGATCCGCATCCCGTGGACGGCATCCGCGACCCGCTCAACTTCAACTGGGGCGACGCGCCCATGCACGTGTACGACAACGTGCTCTTCGCCGACGACTACTGGCGGACGCAGGGCGACACCAACCTGGACTTCACCGGCGAGCCGGTCAACGGCGCGCACAACCTGCAACTTTCCGAGGCCGTCCTGAGCAACGGCGGATACTCGATCGAGCACAGCGACGTTCACCTGTGGTATCACGGCACGATCGGCCCGCCCTTCTCCGACACCGACGGATCGGCGACGATCGGTCCCAACTGGTACGACCCGCCGCAGGGCCCGCGCGAGTCGCTCGGCTGGCACTACTCGCGCATCGCCAGGGGCACGCGCCCGAGCGACGGACTTAAATCCGGCGGCACGTTTCGCGATCCGGTGACGCTCAGCGTCAGCGGTCCGGCGGTGTGGGACGACGTCCAAATCAGCGGATTATCGAGCGATTTCAGCGTTTCTCAGGGCTCGACGATTCCCGTCACCGTAAACTTCGAGGACCGCAGCGCCGGCGGCTCGCGGGATGCGGTCATCACCATCGGCCGC
>JAICTV010000289.1 GCA_025936175.1 Phycisphaerae bacterium | reverse complement strand
TCATGCCGGTCGGCAGCAGGTCGCCCACCTGCACGCCCGTCGCCGTATTGAATCCGCTCGCGTTCGACAACGTGATGGTGTAGGTGACGTTGCTGTTGACCAGCGGCGCGGCGTTGTCCACGGTCTTGGTCAGCGACAGGTCGATCTGTTGGGGCGAGACGCTGGCGCTGGCCTGATCGTCTTCCGACGCGACATGATTGTTCGGCGTCGAATCCACGTCGGGTTGATCGGCGGCGGTCACTTCGGCGGTGTTGGTGACGCTGGGCCGTGCCGAGGCGGTCGCGGTCGCCACGATCGTGAGGGTGACGCTCCCGCCACCCGCGAGCGATCCCACCGACCAGGCGCCCGTCGTATTGTTGTAGCTGCCCTGGCTCGGGTCCGCGGAGACGAAGGACATCCCGCTCGGCAGCAGGTCGTTCACCACCACGCCGCTCGCGGTGTTGTATCCCGAAGCGTTGGAAAGCGTGATCGTGTACGTCACATTCGCGCCGACATTCGGCGTCGCGTTGTCGACGGTCTTCGTCAGCGACAAATCGATCTGCTGGGGCGAAACCACGACGCTGGCCTGATCGTCCTCGCTCGCGTTGTGGTTGTTGGGCGTGGAATCGCGGTCAATTTGGTCGGCCGCGGTGACCTCGGCGGTGTTGGTGACGCTCGGACGTGCCGCCGCGGTGGCGGTCGCCGTGATCGTGAGCGTCGCGGCGGAGCCGCCGGCAAGAGAACCGACCGTCCACACGCCGCTCGCGTAGCTGCCTTGCGAAGTAGTCGAAGTGACGTAAGTCATTCCCGACGGCAGCAGGTCGCTCACCTGCACGCCGCTGGCCGTGCTGAGACCGGCAGCGTTGCTGAGCGTTATCGTGTAGGTGACGTTGTTGCCGACGTTCGGCGTCGCGTTGTCGACGGTCTTCGTGAGTGAAAGATCGATGGGGAGAATGCCGGCATCGACCGTGTCGTTGTGTTCGTTGTTGCCGAGCGTGATGACGCCGGTGCGACCCGTGGTCGTGTTGGCGTCGCTGTCGAGCGCGTCGTTGCCACCGGCGTCCTGGGTGGTAAAGACCGCGCCAGCCGGTTTGACGAATTCGACGATGTAGTTGCCTTGGTCGAGCGGGATGAACAGGTACCCGGAGGAGTCGGTCGTCGTGCTCTGAAGGAAGTTGCCGCTGCCGTCGAGGAGGTTGACGGTTACGTTCGCCAGGCCCGGCTCGCCCGAATCCTGCACCCCGTTGCCGTTGCGGTCGAGCCAGACGAAGTCGCCGATGCTCGAAGCCGCCGGCGGGGGAACCAGCGTGACGCTGTCCTGGTCGTCCTCCGTCGCATCGTGATTATTCGGGGTGGAATCGACGTCGGGTTGATCGGCGGCCGACACCTCGGCGGTGTTGGTGACCATCGGACGGGCCGCGGCGGTGACGGTCGCGACCAGCGTCAACGTCGCGCTCGACCCGCCGCTGAGCGTGCCGACCGTCCAGACGCCGCTCGTGCTGTCGTAGCTCCCCTGGGTGGCGGACGACGAGACGTAAACGAGAGACCCGGGCAGCACGTCGGTCACCGCAACGCCGGTCGCGGTGTTGAAGTCTTGGGCGTTGGAGACCGTGACGGTGTAGGTGACCGGGTCGCCGACGAACGGGTTCATCGTGTTCACCGTCTTCGTCAGCGACAGATCGATCTGCTGCGGCGAGACGGTGGCGCTGGCCTCGTCGTCTTCGGTGGCGACGTGGTTGTTCGGCGTCGAATCGTAATCCGGCTGGTCCGCGGCACTCACCTCCGCGGTGTTCGTGACGCTCGGCCGCGCGTCCGCGGTGGCGGTCGCGGTGATCGTCAGCGTCGCGCTTGCTCCCGCCGCCACGGAACCGACGTTCCACACGCCGCTGCCGGTGTTGTAGCTTCCCTGCGAAGGTGTTGAGGAGACGTACGTCATGCCCGACGGCAGCAGATCGGTGACCTGCACACCGCTGGCGTCGCTGAAGCCGCCGGCGTTGGAGACGCTGACCGTGAAGACGACGTTTTGCCCGACGTTGGGCGTGGCGTTGTCGACGGATTTGGTGAGCGAGAGGTCGATCGGCAGGATGCCGGCATCGATCGTGTTGTTCACGCCGCCCAGCGGGAGCGTGATGAGATCCGTGCGGCCGGTGGCGACGTTTACGTCGCTGTCGGCGGTGTCGCTGCCGACATCTTTGGTGGTGAAGACGGCGCCGGTTGGCGGGACGATCTGGACGTAGTATTGCCCGGCGGGAACGCCAGTGAAGTTGTAGTAGCCGGTCGGGTTCGGACCGGAGGGAGAGGTCAGTGTGGTGGTCGTCTGAATGACGTTGCCATTGTGATCGAGCAGGTTGACCGTCGCCCCGCCGACGCCGGGCTCGCCCGAGTCCTGCTGGCCGTTCGCGTTAAGGTCATTCCAAACGTAGTCGCCGATACTGCCGCGGATGGCGGCGATGGAACCTACGTTGCCTGAAGCCTTGCCGCCAAAGTCGGTGGCGAACGAGCCGGTGAATGTCGAGATTGGAAGAATGGTCGCGGAGCTGAACATCGTGACACCGATGTCCTTCCCCGCGTACAAGCCCAGCATCGATCCACCGGTCGGCGTAAAACGGAAGTCGAACTTGTCGTCGCCCGCACCACCGTCCTGGTAGCCGAAGGCGGTGACTTCACCGCTGAGAAGGACTCCTGAATAGTCGATCGATCCGTTTCCGTCGGCGTCAACGCTGCCGGTGATGACAAGATCGTTGTCGTCGCCCGCTTGGCCTCCGATCAGGTTGCCGGAGTTATCGACCTTGATATGGAGCAGCCAGTCCGCGGTGGTCGGAGTGTTGACCACCGTGCGCGACGGTGAAGTAGCTGAGAATCGGACGTTAAGCGGCGTGGCATCCACGTCGAAGGAGTTGGTGGAGGCGGTGTAGTTCACGCGGCCGGTGCTGTCGTACGCAATGATCGGCAGGTTTGCCGGCGGCGGGCCGAGCGTGATGCCCAACAACGTTAGCATCCGCCGCGTCTCCAGCTCTTCGCACAGCGGCCGCACCGCACCCTGCAACGCGCGCGTACCGCGCCCGCCAATCATTTTCGCTTTCATGTTGTTTGCCCTTCGCATTCCCTACCGATTTCCCGGCGTCGCACCGATAGCGACGCCAATTGTCCCACTCAAGGCCGCTGCGCTTTACGCCTGTGCCATCGAACGCCGCCGCACCGCGAACGCTCCGACTCCGATTACCGCAAGCAGCGCGGCGCCGCCTGTTGCTGCCTTCGGCGTCGGCACAGCCGACGGCACGGCGGCGACGGTCGCCTTGAAGAAGTCGCTGTGATAGGTCACGACGAAATCTTTATGGCTGTCAGGCGTGATCCCGTTGATAAACAGGAACTCGTAATCGGTGCCATTGGTACCGAACTGCTTGAGGACACTTGACCCGAACAGCGTCTGCGTCCCGCTGCCGTAATCGCCTTTAAGCGCGAACGAGCCACTTGGCGTCGCCGTGTTCAGCCCGGACGCACTCAGTTCAAACGAAACATCGTTCAAATTGGGGTAATACGTTGCCGATGCCAGAAGCAGATCCGCGGACGGGAAATCGAAGGGGTCGCCGCCGCTGAACGTCCCGGCGCCGGAGTCATAATTGTAGGTCCACACGCCGTCCACAAAGCTCTGCGGCGATTCGGCTGTAACGGAGAATAAGGTGTCCGCGTGCGGTGTGAATAAGGTGTCAGCGTGCGCTGTCGCGGCGAACATCGCCACCAGTGCTACTAGCACCACGCCCCCTTGAAGCAACAACATCCCACGACGTGAAATGTCGTTCATGTGGATCCTTTCGAGTATGCCCGTCGGTTGCAGAAACACGAACCTGCGTGCGCCCGGGTCGGTTTTGGTCAACGACTCTGGACAAACCCCGCTTGACTGTTCGTTCAAAAGAGAAACCGCGAGAAGTTCCGCGGCGGCCGCAATCGTCCATCAATCCCCATCGGAATCATTGCCGCCGCGGCGCGCCATCCGCCCGCGGATCATCCCCACCGCCGCCATCAACCCCAGCCCGCCCCACACCGCCGCCGGCAGCGGAACCGCCTGCGGCCGCGGCGGCTCGAGCACGTTCACGGCGAACTCGAACGGCGTGTAACCGTGATCGTCGTACACACGCAGCATCCCCTGGTGCAGCCCGGTCTTGCCGTAGGCGAAGTTGGGGTTCTGCTGCGTCGCGTCGGCGGCGAACGTGCCGTCGTAATCGAAGTCCCACCGGTAACTGAGCGAGTCGTAGAGACCGGGATCCGTCGCCAGCGCCGAGAAGTTGAAGCCCTCGCCCTTGGTAATCATCACCGGGACGTTGGCGCTCTGGATCGACGGCAGGACGTCGCCGACGCTGACGGTGGTGGCGATGTTCAGCGAGTACGTCCCGCTGCGGCTCGCCGCCCCCTGCTTCCACGAGACCGGCGCGGCGGAGGTGCTCATCGTGGCGCTGTACGCCCCGTCCTGAAAATAGGTGACGGCGAAGCTCGGCAGCGCCGTCGAAAGCGTGTTCCCGGACGACGGCGACGTCGCGTTGAGCACGACATCCTTCGTCAGCGGATCGGAGGTGGCCGAGCCGGAGCTGAAGTGGAACGTCGATTGGCCGAACTTGATGTTCGTCGTGGCCGCGTTGCCGCTTGCCGTCAGCGCCAGTTTGAAGGTGGTGGAATCACCCTCGTTGATGGCCGCCGGCTGCGCGCGCCAGGTGGCGGCAACGGTGACGTTGCCGACCTGCACGTTAACGGTTTCGGCGCCGGCGGTGTTCGCCGGGATCACTGCCGCCGCGGCCGCCGTTGTCAAAGCTGCGGCGGCGTAGAGGGAACGGGTGCGTCGCATAACACTCTCTCCGTGCAGCAAGCTGCACAAAAGACGTAGGGGCTTTTCCAGGTGCTTCAAAATCATCGGACTTGAAGACGCCCCGCCCGGTTTCCCGAGCGGGGAGTCGGTATGCGTCTGTTTCACGCGAGTGGTTCCAGGAAAAGTCGACGAGGATTGTGGACGCGTGACGGAGCGGACGTCCGCACCTCCGCCACCGCTGCCCTCGCTGTGGAACTACCCTCCGAGCCTCAGACAAGACGAAGAGCGATCAGGCGAGGACGCCGTCTTCGCTCTTCATCCGACGCCAGGCGCCGATCCCACCGACGCAACCGATGAGCGCGATGCCCATGGTGGCGGTCTGCGGAAGCGGAACTGCGGCGACGGTCGCCTGAATCGTGCCAACCGCGCCACCCGGCTGATCCACGCTGAAGTTCAGGTTGAACGGTTTGATCAGGTAGTAGATGCCGTTCAGGACCACCGGGTTGGGGCTGAACGCGAGTGACAGTGTCCCGGCATCGGTGCCGCCCGAGGTCGCCGGCGTGAAGGTGACGGAACCCACGATGCTTGCGCTCGAGCTGCCGTTGACATTGCCCGGGAACGTCTGCTTGATCGTCAGCGTGAACAGGTCGCCAGCATCAAACAGCTGGCTGGCAGCGGACGCGTTCATCGTGACGGTGCCAAGGCTGACCGACCCGGAGGGCAGCGTGTTCAGGTTAGTCGGACCCTTGTGCAGATAATCCAGCGTCGTTTGGGCGCTGGCCGTTTCCAGGTGCGAATCGTCCCCCGAAACGCTGGCGTTATCGGTGCCGGCGGCCGTGAACACACCGGACGTTGAGTAGGTAACCAGTGCAGCCTTCGCTGCGATCGGCGCGAAGCCGATTAGGGCAATCGCCACCACTGGAGGGGCGAGTTGCCTTAACCATCGTAACATTTGAATCTCCTTCCGAGGCTTGATCAGCCACGGCAAGAACCATCGTGCGGTGCGGAGAACATCTCCGCACCGGTGTGGCGTGAACGTGCGGCTTCTCGCGAGGTTCGGC
>JAICTV010000204.1 GCA_025936175.1 Phycisphaerae bacterium | reverse complement strand
GACGGCGCCGACGCCTCGTCGTGGAGTGCGAAAAAGCTCAAAATCAAATCCGTCGATCGTCGCGACGGCGACGTGCTGTGGCTGCGATATGACGTCGTGCGCGGCTAGCTCTCGGCGTTCACCGCGCCAGTTCGCGTGAGTGCTCGCGTGATGCGTGACGAACGCGATGGACCATCACTGAAGCTGCCTCAATGCCGATAAAAGATTTTATAGGGGAAGCGTTCCGTAAGCAGGCGGCGAAAGTCGCGGTAGTAGAGCGGACAACGGTCGGGAGCTTCTTCGAGCACGAGCATCGCGTCGGCGAACGCGAGGAGGAATTCACTGCCCACACCGTCCCGCCGGCGATCATACCAATCGTGGGCCTTACGCAGATCCGCCTGAGCCGCGCGACGTATCGTGCCTTGCCAGCTCACGAGGCACGGCGCGTCCGCAGATCGCCCAGGACTTCGCGCCAGGGGCGGCCGCCGTCGTGGTCGTTCGCATATTCCTCCAGCGCCGCGTCCAGCAGATGTTTTTCTTTCTCGGTAGCACCGGCGCCGTTGAGCAGGTCTTGCTCCTGCAATTCACACTGCCGCTGGTAGATCTGTCGCCGGTCTTCCGGTTTGAGGGCTGGCAGCGCCGCAAGGGTGTCGGTGGTGCTCATGGCAGGAGAATCGTAGCAGGCACCGCCACGAGATCACAGCGCCTTGTCCCTTACGCATGCGGCGGAAGCTACGGCGACAACCTGGACATCTCCCGCCACGAGATTACAGCGCCGTGTCCCTTAGGCATTCCGCGGCGCGGCGGTGGATTCGGCGGGGATGACGTTGCGCTCGATGCGCTCGAGGATGGCGTCGGTCGTGGTGCGCTCGTAGGCGAAATCGTCGAGCTTGAGGATGCCCGGCTTGGGCGGATTGCCGTGCTCGTAGTGCACGTAAGCGACGCCCTTGCGGTCCCACTTGCGCTTGTCGATGCGGCGGACGTCGTCGCAGGTGATGGGCGGGTGGCCGGGGACGTGCACCGTCTCGCCCGCCATCTCGTAGTGCCCGCGCGTTTCCCACAGCGTCCACCCGCCCCAGAACAAACCGAACGCGGGCAGCGCGAAGGCGAGCAGCTTCTGTATCAGGATGTCCAGTTCCGTGTGCTTGCTGATCTGCGAGAGCTCCTTGGCCAGCGCATCTTCCTTGGTCTGGTCGCGTTCTCTTTTTGCGGCGTCGAGATCGCGCTGGACCTGACCGGCGTGGCGGTTTTCGGCGGGCCAGCGCACCCACCCGTCGTACCCGAACCAGAACCCGCCCGCGATCATCAGCACCGCCATGATCAGGTGCTTCCAGCGATAGCCGGGATCGGGATCGGCGATCAGCGTGCCGGCGGCTGCGGGTGCGGCGCCCGGGGGCGTCGTTTCGGTATCGGTCATCGGTTCGCTCATTCGTCCTCTAGCGCTTCAAGCACACGCCGGGCGGCGGCCAAGGCATCGGCGACGCCTCGTTTGCCTTCCGCCGGCGCCGACGGCACGTCCATCTCCGCCGACTGTTTCTCCAATTCGGCGACCAGGCGACGAGCCTTCGCGATCGCATCCGCCGCCGGCAAGTCCTTCGGATCGGTCAAGAGCGCCGATTATAGCGTCGGCGGACGGCGTTACGAACGCGACGCGATTGCGTTTGAAATCGGCTTGACGACCTTTGGGAGGATGTGCGCGTGGCACAGCGCGTCGGCGCGCTCGGCCATGCCGGCGAAGAGCTTCTCCATCGGTTCTTTGGGACGATCGCCCCAGTAGCGGCGGAGGATGAGGTAGACGCTGATGACGTCGTCGCTGTAGTCGCCGGTGCGGACCTGGTAGCTGTTGGTGCGCGTGACGACGTCGATGCGCGCCTGCAGTCGGCAGTCGTCGCTGAGCGCGACGGTGACGGTCGGCTGAAAATCGACGGGCTTGGCGCCCCGCTCTTCGGTCAGGCAGGTGAGCGGCGAATCGCACAGCAAACTGTCGGCGATGATCTCGTCGTGGTTGCCGCTGAAGCCCAGGTCGAAGCCGAAGAGCACGTCGAGGTAGTCGATCTCGACCGGCGAGATGCCCAGCAGGTGCGGCGCGTGCTCGAGGAGCATCGTGTGCATCTTGAGCGACTCTTCGATGGTGCCGGGATTGACGTGGCCGGCGGAGATGCGTTTCTGTTCGACGCTCACCCAGCGATAGCTTTCCGAGGAGCGATCTTCTTCGAGATTGAGCTCGCCGTTGTCGCTCTTGCGGAAGCGCGTCATGCCGGGGAACTGGCGCTGGATGCGTTCGAAGAAATGGAGGAGCGTTTCGCGGTTGTGCGGGAGGTTCATCTGGGAACCGAGCCGCATGTTGACGTAGAAATCTTCGCAGAACGCGCCGAATGGGTTTGCCATACGATCTCCCGGAACCCCGGAAAGCCCTGTGACCGATTTCGCACTCTCGACGGCGAAAACTTCGCGAGCGAAGTCGCTAAACGGTGCGCCTCAAAACACCCACGCGACAAAAGAAACGTGCGCGTCCGTCTATCTTTGTTATCGGTCGATCAGCCCACCGGAGTGTAGCCGATCGATGCTAAGACGAAAGAGGGTCGGTTCGTGTTCGTTTGACCTGTCGGATTTGCCGTCTACAACGGTGTTTATGGCTAAGCCCGTCTATGCCCTGGTGGGCGCCGACAGCTATCTGCAGTTGCAGGAGCTTGCCGCCATTTTGCGGTCGCTGCCGGCGCAGCGGAGCGATTTCGACGGGGAGTCGGCCGAGCTCGCGGAAGTGCTCGATGAATTGCGGAGTTTCGCGATGTTCGGCGGCGGCGAAAAGCTGGTGGTGGTGCGGAACGCGGACAAGTTCGTCAGCACCTATCGCGAGCAGCTCGAGGAGTACGTCGCCGCGCCGTCGAGCAGCGGCGTGCTCGTGCTGCGGATGAACTCGCTGCCGGGCAATCAGAAGATCCACAAGCTGATCGCCAGGAACGGCGCGGTCATCGCGTGCGAGCCGCCGAAGGATCTGGTCGGTTGGGCGGTGAAGCACGCGAGCGGCGCCCAAAAGGTGACGATGACGCCGGATGCGGCGCGGCTGCTCGTCGAGTTGATCGGGGATGATCTGGGACGACTTGATACAGAAATCGCCAAGCTCGCGATCACCGCGGAGGGTGGGAAGATCACGGTCGCAGATGTTGAGCAAAACGTCGTCTTCACTCGCGAGCGCGAAGTGTGGGATTTGACGAATGCGCTGGCGCTGGGACATACCGAGGAAGCATTGCGCCGATGGCGTCAATTGCTGGAGACGGATCGCAGCATCGAATACGCGGTCTTTGGCATCTTGGTGACATGGCTCCAGGATGTCGCGTTTGTCATTCGCGCCGGCCCAAGTGCTGCTAAACGGTTGGTCTGGAAATACAAAGAACATCTGCCGAAATTCATCTCCGCCGCGCAGGCGATGGGCCCCCGTGGCTTGGCACGAACGCTGGATCTGCTCACGGAGATCGAAAAGCAGAGCAAGAGTGGCGTGGGCGATGCCGCGGAGAACGTCGAGCGGTTTATCCTCGCTCTTGCGCCTGTAATCACCCGATAGCCGGCGATGACTTGGATGATTCGCCCCGCGTCGCCTATATTCCTGTAGCTTTGGTAGGGATTTTGAAGCCGTGACGCTTGGTCTCCGCGAACAACATCACACCGAACTGGGGCAATCGCTCCTCGATCTGATCGGCAACACGCCGCTGTTGTCGTTCAAGCGGATCGGCGCATCGCTGCCGAGCGGCGTGCGCGTGCTCGCCAAGGCCGAGTGGTACAACCCGGGCGGAAGCGTCAAGGATCGTGCGGCGATGGCGATGATCCTCGACGGCGAGCGCCGGGGGCTGCTTACCCGGGACAAAATCATCATCGACGCGACAAGCGGGAACACCGGCATCGCCTATTCGATGATCGCCGCCGAGCGCGGATACAAGGTCGCTTTGGCCATGCCGCGCAACGCGAGCATGGAGCGCAAGCAGAGCATGCTCGCGTACGGAGCGGAGCTGATCCTGACCGATCCGACCGAGAGCACCGACGGCGCGCAGCGGCACGTGCGCAAGATCGTCGATGAGAACCCCGGCAAATACTTCTATCCCGATCAGTACAACAACGACGCCAACTGGAAGGCGCACTACGAAACGACCGGTCCGGAAATCTGGCGGCAGACGGACGGACGGATCACGCATTTCGTCGCCGGGATGGGAACGAGCGGCACGTTCATGGGAACTTCACGTCGGCTGAAGAAGTTTAATCCCGCGGTCCAGTGCATCTCGATGCAACCCGACGGGCCGCTGCACGGGCTGGAAGGCATGAAGCACATGGGATCGGCGCTGGTGCCGGGGATTTACGATCCGAGCTTCGCGGATGAGTGCGTCGAGATCTCGACCGAGGCGGCCCATCAAATGTGCGTAAAGCTGGCGCGCGAGGAAGGGATTCTCGTCGGCGTCTCCTCCGGCGGAAATCTGGCCGCGGCGCTGCAAGTTGCGTCGCGACTAAAAGAAGGCGTTGTCGTCACCATCTTCTGCGACTCGGCGGCCAAGTATCTCTCGGAAGATTTCTGGGCCGGCACGGGAGAAGCGGAGATCTGGCCGTGACCCCCCCCGCGCTATCACCGATCGTTCTCACGCCTGCATTTCACAAGCAGATTGAAGACGAAGGCGTCAAAGCCTTCCCGAACGAATGTTGCGGCATCATGTATGGCAATGACGAAGGCGGGCGGCGGATCGTCAAAGAACTCGAACCGGTCAGCAATGAATTTGAAGCCGGCGAACGCTATCATCGCTTCCTCATCACGCCCGACACGCTGATGCGTGCCGAGCGCAAGGCGGCGCGGGAAGGCCGGCTGGTCCTCGGGTTTTATCACAGCCATCCCGATCACCCCGCGCGCCCGAGCGAGTACGATCGCGAGCACGGCTGGCCGTTCTACAGCTACGTGATCGTCTCGATCCTGCAGCGCACGCCGGCAAAGATGACCTGCTGGCTGCTGAATGAGCAGACCGAACAATTTGATGAGCAGTCGATCGAAGTCTCTAACTGACAGGCAGGAAACGAGGCAGACTATGGCGGATTACGCACATCCCGAGGCGTTGGTGAGCACCGGTTGGGTCGCGGAGCACGCGAGCGACCCCAAGGTGAAGATCGTCGAGGTCGACGTCGAGCCGGCCAAGGGCTATGCAGTCGGTCACGTGAAGAACGCGATCGGCTGGAACTGGCAGACGGATCTGTGCGACACGACGATCCGCGACCTGATCGATCCCAAGGCGTTCGCCCAGCTCGCCAGCAACGCCGGCATCAAGCCGGACGACACGGTCGTCTTCTACGGCGACATGAACAACTGGTTCGCCGCCTGGGCGTTCTGGCAGTTCAAGTATCACGGCCACAAGGACGTGAAGCTGATGAATGGCGGGCGCAAGAAGTGGGAGGCCGAAGGCCGGCCGTACGTGACCGACAAGCCGGCGATCAGCAAGAGCAACTATCCCGTGCCGTCGAGCGATGAGACGGTGCGGTCGTATCGCGATGAGGTGATCAAGAGCGTCGGCGGCAAGAACATCAACCTCGTTGACGTGCGCTCGCCGGACGAATTCACGGGGAAGATCCTCGCCCCGGAAGCCTTGATCGGCAAAGAAGGGGCGCAGCGCGGCGGGCACATTCCCGGCGCGAAGAACATCCCGTGGAGCAAGGCGGTCAACGACGACGGCACCTTCAAGACCGCCGATGAGCTGAAGAAGATCTACACCGACGCCGGGGTCGATTTCGGCAAGCCGACCATCGCCTACTGCCGCATCGGGGAGCGATCGAGCCACACGTGGTTCGTGCTGAGGTATTTGCTCGGGCAGAACAACGTGAAGAACTACGACGGGTCGTGGACGGAATGGGGCAACCTGGTCGGCGCGCCGATCGAAAAAGGCGAAGGCGCGGCCACGCCCGCGGCGCCGAAGTGCGATTAACTCGCGACATCTCAGGACGAAGCACCGCTAGGAGCATTGATGCCACTCAAGCCTCAAGGACGCATCTTCAACGACATCACCGAAACCATCGGCGGGACGCCGCTCGTGCGGATCAATCGGCTGATTCCCGCGGGGCAGGCGCACGTCCTGGCCAAGTGCGAATTCTTTAACCCGCTGGCGAGCGTCAAAGACCGCATTGGCGTCTCGATGATCGAGGCGGGCGAGAAGTCGGGGAAGATCGACAAGGACACCGTCATCGTCGAGCCGACCAGCGGCAACACCGGCATCGCGCTGGCGTTCGTCTGTGCCGCCAAGGGGTACAAGCTGATCCTCACCATGCCGGAGTCGATGAGTGTCGAGCGGCGGCGGCTGCTCAAGGCGCTGGGCGCCGAAGTCGTCCTCACGCCGGCGGCCGAGGGCATGCGCGGCTCGATCAACAAGGCCGAGGCGCTGCTCAAGGAGCACAAGAAGTCGTTCATGCCGATGCAGTTCGACAACCCGGCCAACCCGGAGATCCACCGCACAACCACCGCCGAGGAGATCTGGGCCGACACCAACGGCGCGGTCGACTTTTTCATCGCGGGCGTCGGCACGGGCGGGTCGATCACGGGCGTGGCGGAAGTGATCAAGCCGCGCAAGGCAAGCTTCAAGTCCATCGCGGTCGAGCCGGTCACGTCGCCGGTCATCACGCAAACGCTGAAGAACGAGCCGATCAAGCCGGGCCGGCACAAGATCCAGGGGATCGGCGCCGGCTTCGTGCCGCAGAACCTGCACACCAACGTCGTCGATGAGGTCATTCAAATCACCGACGACGAGGCGTTCGAATGGGCGCGACGCCTGCACAAGGAAGAGGGCCTCTTCGGCGGCATCAGCTCCGGTGGCAACATGGCCGCCGCCGCCAAGGTCGCGGCGCGCCCGGAGAACAAGGGAAAGATGATCGTCGTCATGCTCCCGAGCTTCGGCGAACGGTATCTCAGCACGCCGCTTTTTGAGGAAGAGTGAGATCGAAGAGTTGCCAGTTGCCGGTTGTCAGTTGCCAGTGAAAGCAACGGCGGCGGGTCTTACGGGCAACTGGCAACTAACAACTGGCAACTAATCCCATGTCAGAACAAAAGGCAACGAACATCACCTGGCACGAGGGGTCGGTCACGCGCGACGAGCGCGAGAAGCTCCTGGGCCAGAAAGGCGTCACCGTCTGGATGACCGGCCTGAGCGCCTCAGGCAAGTCCACCATCGCCGTCATCCTCGAGCAGATGCTGCTTCACATGAAGAAGCACGCGTACCGTCTCGACGGGGACAACATCCGCATGGGCTTGAACAAGAACCTCGGCTTCAGCGCCGAAGATCGCGCGGAGAACATCCGCCGCATCGGCGAGGTCGCCAGGCTATTCACCGACGCCGGCGTGATCGCCATCACGAGCTTCATCAGCCCGTATCGCAAGGACCGCGACGCCGTGCGCGCCAGCATGAAGAGCGGCGAGTTCATCGAGGTGTACGTGAACGTCAGCCTCGAGACGGCTGAAATGCGCGACCCCAAAGGACTGTACAAGAAGGCGCGTGCCGGGCAGATCAAGGGTTTCACCGGCATCGATGATCCGTACGAAGCGCCGGAAAAGGCGGAAATCGTGATCGAGACGGAGAAAACGAAACCCGAAGACGCCGCGAAACAGATCCTGAGTCACCTCGAGCGCGGCGGCTACCTTCGGGCCTGACGACGAGCTTTCATGTCCTTTGTCGATCTCCACTGTCACTCGACCGCGTCCGACGGAACTCTCGCGCCGCGCGACGTCGTGCGCCTCGCGAAGCAGAACAATCTCACGGCGCTGGCGCTGACGGACCATGACACCGTTGCGGGGTGCGAAGAAGCAGGCGACGAAGCGAAGAAGCTCGGCATCGATTTTCTCTGCGGGATCGAGATCTCGGCGGAGTTCCCGCACCCCGGCACGATGCACATCCTCGGCTACGGCGTGGATCCGAATAATCCGGCGCTGAAGAACCTGACTGAGACGCTGCTCGCCGGTCGCGACAATCGCAACCCGCGCATCGTCGCCAAGCTCAACGAGACGGGCGTCGCCGTCACGATGGAGGAGTGGGAGAACGAAGCGAAGGGAAACGTGCTGGGGCGCCCGCAGCTCGCGGCGATCCTGATGCGCAAGGGGTATGTCTCCTCGATCAAGCAGGCGTTCGACAAATACATCGGTCAGGGCGCGCCGGCATATTTCGACAAGGAGCGGCTGACGCCGAGGCAGGCGCTGGAGCGGATCGGGGCCGCGGGCGGAATCGCGGTGCTCGCGCATCCGATCCAGCTTCGCACCGAGAACGATGCGCAGCTCGAAACGATCGTTAAGAATCTCGTCGATGACGGCCTCGCGGGACTGGAGATCATCCACAGCGATCACGACGCCGCGTGGGTTGAGAAGGTGTCACGACTGGCGGACAAGCACGGCCTGGTGAAGACCGGCGGCAGCGATTTTCACGGGTCGAACAAGAAGGACATCAACCTCGGCATCGCCAACGGCCGGCGGATCCCGCGCGAGTTGTTCGACAGGCTCATCGAGCGGCATCGCCAGTCGCGCCAGAAGACTTCCGGCACTACAATGGGCTGATGGCGTCGTTCGACCTCGAGCAGATCCTCTCGCTCCTCATTCCCCGGCCCGAAGAGTGCCGGCAGGAAGCCGAGCGGCTGCGGCTGGGAAATCCGAATCAATCAGATGAGCAGCTCGCGCGGCAGGCGGTCAAAGATTCGCGCAAATGGGCGGCGTCGGTCGGCGCGGCGACGGGGGTCGCGGCGTCGCCGCTGACGATGCTCCCCGCCGCCGCCGCGGACGCGGCGGCGATGCTCAGGCTCGAAGGCAAACTCGCCGGCACCGTCGCCGCCCTGCTCGATCCCGATTCGCTCGCGGACAAGGAAGCCTTCCGCCGCGACATCCTCCGCGCCGTCTTCCCCGGCGCGGTGAGCCAGGCGATGCGCAAGCTCGGCGTGCGCGCGGGCGAGGAGATGACCAAGGCCGCGGTTCGCCGGATCGCGACGCACGAGGCGGGCAAGGAGATCGGCGAGCGCGCCGTCAAATTCCTCGGCATCCGCCTGAGCGAGAAGGCGGTCGCCTCCAAGACCGTTCCCGTCGTCGGCGCGGGAATCGGGGCGGCGTGGAACTGGCTGGAGATCCAGGCGGTCGGCAATCGCGCCGTCGATTACCACCTCGGCATCGACCCGCCGGAGCAGCGCGTCCGCAAGCGCGTCGTCTCCTTCGTGCGCGATCAGAAGCGGAGACTGACGAATCGGAAGAAGTCGAAGTAACGCGGGAAGACGAGGCTCCTGCCGAGCTGGTCTTTGTTCGTTGCGCGCACAATCGGCTCGGCAGGAGCCTCGCCCTCCCGCCGCCAGCACACGTTGTAGTCTGTCCGACGCGAGCCTAAAGTTCCCGCATGCACCAAGTGCTGTTCCACCTGCCGGGGCTCGGGCTGCCGATTTACAGCTACGGCGTCATGATGGTCGTCGGCTTCCTGCTCGCGCTGGAGCTGGCCAAGTTTCTTGCGAAGCACGTCGGGTTTGATCCTGAGTTGTTCATCAACGCCGGCATGATCGCGCTGGTTGCGGGCGTGGTCGGCGCGCGGCTGTCGCACGTGCTGGAAAACATTCATCAATACACCGACCCGAGCCGCAGCTTGTTGGCCAATTTTTTCGACGCGGTGAACATCCGCAGCGGCGGGCTGACGTTCTACGGCGGACTTCTGCTCGCGTTCCCCGCGTGCATCGCGTACGGAATCATGAAGCGCGTTCCCGTTCGCCGCGGGATGGACATCATCGCGCCCTGCATCATGGTGGGCCTGGCGTTCGGGCGCGTCGGCTGCCTGCTGAACGGCTGCTGCTACGGCGCCGAATGCCGGGCGAATTTCCCCGGCGCGGTGACGTATCCGTACTACAGCAACGCGTACATCGATCAGTACGCGGCGGGCGAGATCACGCCGCCCGATGAGCTGACGCGGCCGAGCCTGCGGCCGGGCGCAAAGCCGATCCTGCTCGATCCGGCGGGGCCTGAGTTCAAGGCGGATCCGGCGCTCGGGCCCATCGCGGCGACGGAGCGATCGCTGCCCGTGCACAATGCGCAGATCTACAGCACGATCAGCGCGCTGCTGATCGCCGCGGTCTGCGTTGCGTATTTCACCACCGGTCCCGCGCCCGGGCGCGTGATGGCGCTGATGCTGATGCTCGAGGGCGT
>JAICTV010000196.1 GCA_025936175.1 Phycisphaerae bacterium | reverse complement strand
TCACGTACATGAACTCGAGCGCCGCGATCAAGGCGTTCGTCGGTGAGCACGGCGGCGCGGTTTGCACCAGCTCCAATTGTCGGAACGTGCTCGAGTGGGCGCTCTCGAAAGCCCCGGGATTGCAATCCCGGGACGATGAAAAGGTGAAGATCCTCTTCTTCCCCGACCAGCACCTCGGCCGCAACACCGCGTACGCGATGGGCTACCCCCTCGATCGCATGGTCGTCTGGGATCCGAAAGAAGATTCAGGCGGCAACAGCGAGCAGGCGCTGCGCGACGCGGACTTTGTCCTGTGGAAGGGCCACTGTTCCGTCCACGCGCTGTTCCGTCCCGAGCACGTCGATCAGGTGCGCGACAAGTACCCGGACATGAAGGTGATCGTCCATCCCGAGTGCAAATGGGAAGTCGTGCAGAAAGCCGACATGGCCGGCAGCACCGCTTACATTGTCAAGCAGATCGAAGCCGCCGCGCCGGGCTCGCAATGGGCCATCGGGACGGAAGTGCACCTCGTCCATCGCCTCGCCGAGCAGCACCCGGAGCAGAAGATCATCGTGCTGAGCGACTGTCAGTGCCTGTGCACGACGATGTTCCGCATCGATCTGCCGCACCTGTGCTGGGCGCTGGAGAATCTGGTCGAAGGGAAGGTCGTCAACGAGATCAAGGTGGACCCTCACACCCGCAAATGGGCAACCGTCGCGCTCGAGCGCATGCTCTCGATCAAGGGAACGGGAAACCCGATCGGAAAAGAGCAACCGACCGGAACGACTGTCGACTGACACGTCAAGCGAATCGCGCAGCGCAAAGCCGGCACTCGCTGCCGGGACGCCTTAAACGCCCCTACCTCGTCACCCTCTGCAACACTTCCCGCAGCTTGTGCAGGTTGATGGGCTTGGTGAGATGCGTGGCGAACCCGGCTTCTTCGCTGCGGCGGATGTCTTCGGGTTGACCATAACCGCTGAGCGCAACGCCCGGAATCGTCTGCCCGCGCGAGCGCACGTGGCGCATCACTTCCATCCCGCTGCCGTCGGGCAGGCCGAGATCGGACACGAGCAGGTCGAACGGCTCGCGATCGGCCAGCGCCACCGCTTCGGCGACGCTCGACGCGGTTTTGACCTTGCAGCCGAACTTGTCGAGCAGCCGGGTCATGATCTGGCGCGTGTCGTCGTGGTCTTCGACGAGCAGGACGCGGAGTCCCATGCGGTCGGCGGCCGCGTCGTCGGCGGACGCGGCGCTGTTCGCCTGCGCGGCGGAAACCGTTCCCAGCTCGACGACGAACGTCGCGCCTTTGCCCGGCCCCGGACTGGCGGCGGAGATCGTCCCGTGGTGCATCTCCATCAGCGAGCGGCTGATCGAAAGACCCAGTCCCAGCCCGCCGGCCCGGATCGAGCGGTGATCGCCCTGCTCGAAGGGGTTGAACAGCCGCTGGAGCATCGAATCGTCGATGCCCACGCCGGTGTCGCGCACCTCCACGCGGATGCGCTGCTCGTCGTTGTTCTCCGAGCGGACGAAGATGGCGCCCTCGGCGGGCGTGAACTTCACGGCGTTGGAGATCAGGTTCGCCAGCACCTGCTGGAGCCGCCCGGGATCCGCCCAGACGTGGCTGTCGCGCGCCCGCAGCGCGATCGAGACCTCGATCCCCTTCTGATCGATGTCGGTCTGGAACATTGCCAGCGCGTTGCGCGCGATGGAGTGAAGGTCAACCACTTCGAAGTGCAGCGCCATCTTTCCGCGGGTGATCCGCGTGAGGTCGAGCAAATCATCCACCAGCCGGGCTTCGGTCTCGACGTTGCGGCGGATGACGCGGATGTCTTCCAACAGCTCCGGCGACAAACCGCCGGCGTGCTCGAGAAACGAGAGCGTCGCCAGCGCCGGCGTCAACGGTGTGCGCAGCTCGTGCGACAGCGCGCTCAAGAAACGGTCCTTGGCGATGTTGGCCGCCTCGGCGGCGGCCTTGGCGGCGGCGAGCTCGCGCTGGATCTGCTTCTGTGCCGTCACGTCGCGCGCGATCTTCGACGCGCCGACGATCCGACCCGTCGAATCGCGGATCGGCGAGATCGTCACCGAGACGTCGATCAGCGCGCCCTCCTTGCGACGGCGGATCGTCTCGAAGTGATCCACGCGCTCGCCCCGCCGCAGCCGCGCGAGGATGTCGTACTCTTCCTGCACGCGATTGGGGGGGATGATCTTGAGGATCGGCTGGCCGATCATCTCGTCAGCAGTGAAGCCGAAGATCCGCTGCGCGCCGGTGTTCCAGGTGTTGACGATGCCGTCCAGCGTTTTGCTGACGATGGCGTCGTCCGATGATTCGACGATCGCCGCCAGCTTCGCCTGTGCTTCCTGCCGCAGGAGCTGTGCGTAAATCCGCTGCTCTTCCGCGTTGGTCGGGATGAGGGGCGCGCCGGGCTTGGATTCGGATGAGCTCACGAAGGCGATTCCGCGCAAAAACGCTGTTTAGAAAACCGCCGCGCCCTCCGTTCCAGCGCGCAGCGAGAATATGTTCGGGAGTCGGCGACGCAACGACGTCACCGGGTGATTCTATAAGTCGGGCGAGCGGGTGGTAAACGCCCAATCTATGGGAACCTAAGGATTTTCTCAGTTACGGAATCATGCCGCGCTGAGGCGCTGGCGGATGTAATCGGCGCGGGCGGCGCGGCGCAGGTCGCCGTCGAGCTTCTTGCCCTGAAGCTTCTGAAGATGGGCCGGCTGGGTGAGGAGGAAAAGCTCGTTGATCGTGCTGACTTCCACGTCCTTCGTGCGACCGAGGTTCACGCCCAGTCGAAGATGGCTGAGGAAGCTCAGCGTGTCCTCGCTGGTGATCAGCCGCGCCGAGCGCAGCAGCCCGAGCGCGCGGAAGACCTTGTCATCCAGCGCGAGCGTGCGGTCGTTCAGCAGCGTTCGCCTGGCGTGGTGCTCGTAGTCGATGATCTTGGGGATGACGAGGTGCTTGAAGTCGCTGATGATCTCGTCTTCGCTCTTGCCGAGCGTGGTCTGGTTGCTGATCTGATAAAAATCGCCCGTCGCCTCGGTGCCTTCGCCGTAGAGGCCGCGGACCGCGAGCCGCATGTCCTTGGCGGCGCGGAAGACCTTCTCGATCTCGCCGGTCAGCTTCAGCGCCGGCAGATGAAGCATGACGCTGACGCGGATGCCGGTGCCGACGTTGGTCGGACAGGCGGTGAGATAGCCGAAGCGCGGGTGGAAGCAGTAGTCGAGTTTCTGCTCCAGCACGTCGTCGATCTTGTTGATCTGATCCCACGCCTCTTCGAGCTGGAGGCCCGAGCGAAGGACCTGGATGCGCAGGTGGTCCTCCTCGTTGATCATGATCGAGACGGTTTCATGTTCGCCGACGGCGACACCGCGCGCGCCTTCGGCGGCGGCGTGGGGCTTGCTGATCAGGTGGCGCTCGACGAGGAGCTGGCGGTCGATCTCCGGGGCGCTTTCGAGATCGACGTAGAACATGTTGGGCGCGACGTTGGATTCGAGGATGGTGTCACGAATCTTCCGCTCCAGCGCCGACCGCTGCCCGCGCGTGCACCGCGCGAGGAAGTGGTAGCCGGCGACGTTGCGCGCCAGGCGGATGCGCGAAGAAATGACCACTTCGCTCATCGGCCCCGAGCCGCGAAGCCATTCGCCGGCGTGATTGGTTAGGTCGGAAAGCTTCATGCTCATTTGCGATTTGCGATTTGCAATTTGCAATTGAAGTCAATTGCAAATCGCAAGTTGGCAATCTCCTCATCCTTCCGCCTGCTTGATCTGATCCCGCAGCTTCGCGGCCCGCTCGTAGTCTTCGGCCTCGACCGCGCGCTGCAGCTCCTTGCGGAGCTTGGCCAGGTCCACCTGCCGCTTCATCGGCACACCCGTTCCGCCGCGGCGGGTGGGCACCTTGCCGACGTGGTGCGTCGCGCCTTCGTGCGCCCGCTGGAGCAGCGGCGTCAGGTCCTTCTCGAACAGCGTGTAATCGTTCGCGCAGCCGAACAGCCCGCCCTGGCGGAACTCCGCCCAGGTGATGCCGCAGGCTTCGCACGTCGTCCCGAGCTCTTTCTGCTGTTGGAGGCCGCTGTGGGCCATCACGAAGTTGGTGAGCAGCTCGTTGATCGGCGTGTGCCCTTTCACGGGCACGCCCTCGTTCTGCGCGGCGCACTGCTCGCAGAGATGCTTCTCGATCTTCTTGCCGTTGCGGATCTCGGTCAGGTGAACCGTCGCAGGCTTGTTGCAGTTATCGCACTTGAGCATAAGCGTGATGGAGGATCGGCCAGACCGCCGCCTCCACGATCGAATCTTATTCGCGCAAAACCCTACGTCAATTGACACTAACAACGTGCCGACGTGAGCACGTATCAACTATTTCGGCTAATCGGGCCGGTAACTGGCAGAATTCTGCGCCGTCTCCCAGATCTGCACCGAGAGGAGCCTCACGTTCGCCGGCAACTTGAGCGATCGCGCAACGTGCAGCGCGACGTTTTCCGTCGTCGGATTGAGCGATGTTTTGAACGGCTCGACGTCGTTGAGGTGCGCGTTGTGCAGCGGCGAGATGACAGAATCGAGCAGGCGCTCGAGCTCGTGAAAATCCATGACCACCCCGATCGCATCGAGCTCCGATGAACCGATCGTCACGAGGACCTTCCAGTTGTGGCCATGCAAGGGTTCGAGCGATCCATCGTAAAGCCGAAGCTGATGGGCGGCGGCGAACTCGCGGGTGGCGGTGATCTCGAAAGGCATCGTCGAACGATCATTCCAAGCGAAAGGTCGCTAGAATTCCACCCGCACCCGCATGAGTGAATCCATCCTCATCTTTGTCAACCCGATCGCCGGACACGGAGAAGGCAAAGCCACCGCCGAGCGCATCGCGGCGCGGCTCTCGCGCGATGGGTTCGAGCCCAGGCTGGTCCTGCATCGCCCGGACAAAATCAAGGACGATGATTTGGCGGACAGTAGCGCCGCCGTCGCGATCGGGGGAGACGGAACGGTGCGCGGCGTCGCGCGGCGGCTTTACGGCGCGTTCGAAGCCGAGATGCCGCCCCTGCTCGTGGTCCCGATGGGCACCGCCAACCTGCTCGGCCGGCACCTCGGCACGATCTG
The DNA here is from genome assembly GCA_025936175.1 of Phycisphaerae bacterium. Taxonomy (GTDB): domain Bacteria; phylum Planctomycetota; class Phycisphaerae; order Tepidisphaerales; family Tepidisphaeraceae; genus JAICTV01. The sequence goes on along the minus strand of JAICTV010000196.1, from coordinate 5,277 downwards.
GCGCGATCGCGACGTGCCGGGCAAAGTCTCGGCGACGTTGCGTGAAAGGCGCATCATCGGGCTCGACGCCGCCTGCGCGAACGATGAGCTGTTCCTGCTGATGGCGGGCATCGGGCTTGATGCGAAGGTGGTGCACGAGCTCGATCGCATGCGCGACGGGCCGATCGATTACACGAGTTATGCGGTGCCCGCCGCGCTGGCCCTGGGCTTTTACACTTATCCCGCGCTCACGGTCAGCGTGAACGGCCGGCGGATCTGCTCGGATCTTCCGGCGATCGCTTTCGTCGGCAACGTCAAAGAGTACGGCACCGGTTTCCCGATGCTCCCGCACGCGCTGCCGAACGACGGGCTGCTCGACGTCTGCGTGCTGCCGTGCGCGAATCGGCGCGACGCGCTCATGCACCTGCTCCGCGCCGCGGCGGGCGAACATCTGTCGGCCGAAGGCGCGATTTACACCAAGGGCAAGACCGTCCGCATCACTTCCGCCGAGCCCGCGCCGGTGCAGATCGACGGCGAAGCCGCCGGTCACACGCCGCTCGACATCGGCTTGCTTCCCGCGCGGGTGCCTTTTATCGTGCCCGCGTGAGCGGAGTCGCGAGCGACGGGTTGTCTTTGGAGAAGCTGCCGGCGGAGCTGCCACAGTCGGCGCGCCTGCGGGAGGTCGCGACGAATCTCTGGAAGCGCGATGAGGTGGTCGCGCTCTGGCTCGGCGGAAGCTTCGCCGACGAAACCGCCGACCGTTACAGCGACATCGATCTTCGCATCGCCGTATCACCCGACGCCATCGCCGCCTGGAAGGCACTCGATGATGCGGCGTTGTGCGACATTCTCGGGCAGCCGTGTCTCGCTCACGAGCGCGCGGATTACGGCCCGTTCGCGATCCTGCATCACACGCTGCTCGCCGACGGCGACATCTACGACCTGTTCGTCCAGAGCACCGAGCACGAGAAGCACGAGCACGCGGTGCTGATCCTCGGGTGCCGCGATGCGACGTTCGCCGTGCGATTGAAGACGTTCGCGACGGGCCAGAAAGACGTGGATCCCACGCCGGCGGACGGCGAGGAGATCGCGCGTCTGATCCGCGCGTTCTGGTTCAACACGCACAAGCACCGCAAGGTGTTCGCGCGCGGGCTCGACCTGCTCGCCAGCGTCGGGATCAACGTCGAGCGCGCGATGCTGCTGCGGCTGTGGTACGCTTTGATCACCGGGCTGGACGGCGGCGAGGCGCGGCCGAACATCTTCTCGCTGAGCGAGCGCTATCGCGTCGTCCGCCGCGAGATGGGCGCGCGGGCGATGCAGATCCTGGGCGCGCCGCTCTCCAGCCGCGAGCACATGATCGTCCACATCGAGCAGTTGCGCAACGAGATGAGCACCGTCGGCCGACAGCTCGCCGGCCGGCTGGGGTTCGATTATCCGGAGCCGCTCGAAGCGATGGTGCGACGGCGCTGGGAGCAGTTCAAAGCGGACGAGCAGGACAAGCTGCGGACGTGCTGATGAGTGAGCTCGACCTGAGTCAATCTCCGCTGCTGGTCATCGCCGGCCCGTGCGTGATCGAGTCGGCGGAGCTGTGCCTGTCGATCGCGCGGCACGTCAAAAGCGTCTGCGAAACGCTCCGGCTGACGTACATCTTCAAGGCGAGCTTCGACAAGGCGAATCGTTCGAGCAACGCGAGCTTCCGCGGTCCCGGTGTCACCGAGGGGTTACGGGTCCTCGAGCGTGTGAAGGGCGAGCTCGGAGTTCCCGTGCTGACGGACGTACACGAGACCCAGCAAGTCGAGACGGTCGCGAAAATCGTCGACATCCTGCAAGTCCCCGCGTTCCTCGCGCGTCAAACCGATTTGCTGGCCGGGTGCGGAAGCACCGGTCGCTGGGTGAACGTGAAAAAAGGACAATTCATGTCCCCGCAGGAGATGGGAAACGCTATCGAGAAGATTCGCTCGGCGGGCGGGAAGAACGTCATGCTTACCGAGCGCGGCACCTTCTTCGGATACAACCGGCTGGTCAACGATTTCACCGGGCTCGCCGTGATGAAGAGCTTCGGCTGCCCGGTCGTCTTCGACATCACGCACAGCACGCAGCAGCCGGCGGCGATGGGGAATCAGTCCGGCGGGAATCCGCAGTACTCGCCGCTGCTCGCTCGCGCGGCCGTCGCGGCGGGCGTGGACGGGCTGTTTCTCGAATGTCATCCCGATCCGAAGAACGCCAGGAGCGACGCGGCGACGATGATGCATCTCGCGGACGTCGAGCCGCTGCTGGCGCAGTGCGCGCAGCTCGCCGGGCTGCGGCGGACGTGGAAGTGACGTCATGAGCCGCGGATCGGCACTGCGATGGGCGGCGGCAGTCGGGTTGCTCGCGTGGTGCGGGCTCGTCGTCGTGCTGTGGATGCGGCCGAAGGATACGACCTTCTCCGGCCGGATCATCGTCACGCCGACAACGACTCCTTCCACCGCGCCGAGCGCCTTTGCCGCGTACGCCGGCTCCGAATCCTGCCGCGATTGTCACAAAGAGGCGTATGAAGCGTGGGCGTCATCGCATCACGCGCTGGCCGAGCGACCGGTGAGCGACCAGCTCGAGGCGTCCGCGTTCTCGCCGCCCAGGACTTTGAAGACCGCCGGCGGCGAGACGATCACCGCTTCGCCGCCGCATCTGTTCCAGATCGAGCAGGCGGACGGATCGAAGCAAGACTTCACGCCGACGCGCGTGATCGGCCACGATCCGCTCCGCCAGTTCCTCGTCGGCTTTCCGGGCGGTCGCGATCAGGCGGTGCAGGCGGCGTTCGACCCGCACCGCAACGAGTGGTTCGACGTCTTCGGCTCGGACGCGCGCAAGCCCGGCGACTGGGGACACTGGACCGGCCGCGGGATGAACTGGAACTCGATGTGCGCGGCGTGTCACAACACACGATTGCAGAAAAACTACGACGCCGCCGCCGACAGTTACGCCACGTCGATGGCGGAAGTCGCCATCGGCTGCGAATCGTGCCACGGGCCGATGAAGGATCACGTCGTCTGGCAGCGGTCGCATCCTGCGACGACGCAGTATGCAGCCGTAACAACCAAATCAACGAAACCGGCAACTCGTCCGCGCGATCCGACAATCAAACCGATGTCGCGCGACCTCGCTTTCGACACCTGCGGCTCATGCCACTCCCGCCGCGGCGAGCTGACGAGCGACTTCGTTCCCGGCACGCTCTACCACGATCACTATCGCCTCTCGATCGTCGACGAGAGCGACGTCTACTTCCCTGACGGTCAGGTGCGCGAGGAGGATTACGAGCTCGCCGCGTTCCTCGGCAGCCGAATGCACGCGGCGGGCGTTCGCTGCGTCGATTGCCATAACCCGCACTCGGCCAAGACGGTGCTTCAAGGCGATTTCCTCTGCATGCGCTGTCACCAGGGTGGCATGGCGACCTATCCGACCGCGCCGGTGATCAAGCCGGCCGAGCACGTCTTTCACAAACCGGATTCCGCCGGAGCGCGGTGCGTCAATTGCCACATGCCGCAGACGGTCTACATGCAGCGACATGCGCGGCACGATCACGGGATGACCGTTCCCGATCCGCTGCTCACGAAACAACTCGGCATCCCCAACGCGTGCAATCGATGTCACACCGACAAGGACGCGGATTGGTCGATCGCGGCGGTGGATAAGTGGTACGGCGCCAAGATGCAACGCTACACGCGGCAGCGCGCCCAGTGGATCGCCGCGGCGAAGCGCGGGGACGACGAAAACGGGGACGCAGCTAGTTTAAAACTAGCTGCGTCCCCGTTTCGTTCGGCCGTGTGGCGCCCGCTCGTCGATCTCCTGGCGAATTCGAAGGAGACGCCCTACTGGAAGGCCGTCGCGACCGGATTGCTGGCGCGATGGGTCGGCGAGCCGGCGGTCGCGGGCGCCGTCTCCGCGCAGCTCGCTCATCCCGATCCGCTCGTCCGCAGCGAGGCGGCGCGATCGCTCGAACCGCTGATCGAATCGCGCTCGGACGTGCGCGAGGCGGTGCGGAAGCTGCTTGCGGATCCGATCCGCGCGGTGCGGATCGCGGCGGCGTGGTCGCTGCGCGATCGGATCGATCCGAGCTCGCCGGCCGGAAAGGACCTGCGGCGGATGCTCGACGTCAATTCCGATCAGCCGCTCGGGCAGTTGCAGACGGCGCATTTCGCGCTTGCGCGCGGCGACACGCCGGCGGCGCTGGCGCACCTGGCGACCGGCGTGAAGTGGGATCCGTCATCCGCAGCGATGCGGCAGGAATACGCGGTTGTCCTCAGCAGCGCCGGCAAGACCGACGAGGCGATCGCGCAGTTGGAGGAAGCCTGCCGGCTCGCGCCCAATGACTCCGAGTACGTCTACCTGCTCGCGCTGGCGTACAACGAGCGCGGCGAGCTTTCAAAGACGATCGAAGGACTTGAGCAGGCGGTGAAGCTCAATCCCGCCCACGCCCGCGCGTGGTACAACCTCGGCCTGGCATTGGAAGGGACGGGCAAGACGACCGAGGCGCTCGCCGCACTCGAGCACGGCGAGACCGCCGACCCGCAAGATCCGCTCATTCCGTACGCCAAAGCGACGATCCTCGCCCGGCTCGGCCGCCGCGCCGACGCGATCGCCGCCGCCAAACGCGCCCTCGAGATCCGTCCGGGTTTTTCCGACGCCCAGGGACTTCTGAACCAGCTCGGTGGCCCGTAGGGGCGACGCCTGCGTCGTCCTGATCGGGGCGTGAAGAGGGCGACGCAGGCGTCGCCCCTTCAGATGCGCATGTTTACAATCGCCGTCATGGCCGAGGGAAAGAAACTTACGCATCTCGACGATCAGGGCAAAGCGCAAATGGTCGATGTCGGACATAAGCCGGTCACCGCGCGCGAGGCGGTCGCCGAGGGATTCATCATCGTCGCCGCCGAGACGCTGCGCGCGATCACCGGTGGCTCGGTGCCCAAGGGCGAGGTGTTGAACACGGCCCGCATCGCTGGCATCCTCGCCGCCAAGCGCTGCGGCGAATTGATCCCGCTCTGTCATCCGCTGCCGATCGACAGCGTCATCGTCGATTTCGAGATGCGCGACGACCGCGTCCGCATCGAGGCGACGGCGCGCGTCACCGCCAAGACCGGCGTCGAGATGGAAGCGCTCACCGCCGTCAGCGTTGCGGCGCTGACGATCTATGACATGTGCAAGGCGATCGACAAGACGATGGTGATCGAAGGCGTGCGGCTGCTGAGAAAATCCAAGTAGGGGCGACACTTGTGTCGCCCGCTTTGAACTCGCCGCCCGGAGAGGGCGACACAAGTGTCG
>JAICTV010000062.1 GCA_025936175.1 Phycisphaerae bacterium | reverse complement strand
CGTCAACGGCGACGACTACTTCATCATCGACTCCAACTTCCCGGCCCAGGGCGCAGCGATTCCCACCGGCGGCGGGATCAGTGCCAGCGCCTTGTCGGGCGTGACGGCGGTGCCGGAGCCGGCATCGATCGGTCTGGCGGCGCTGGGCGCGACGACGCTCTTGCGACGTCGTCGGCGGCAAAGCGCATAACTTTCGAACGTGCTCTCTCTCCAAACGGAAGCGGCGGCCGTCCATCGGCCGCCGCTTTCTTATTTAAGTCCGAACCGAGAACGTCAGGAGCGATTCCACCAGTTCCAACCTGAGCCGCCTGTCGATGCGTAATGCCGCGAGCGCCGCCGCAGCGTGTCGGTGGCGTGGCGGACGCGGGCTTCCATCGCGTCGAGCCGCTCCTTCAGGTCCAGCTCCTTGGCGCGGATCTTGAGCTGCCGCCCGTGACCCAGACGAGATTCGATCCGGTCCAGCCGATCGCTCAGGCTCATTTGCTCCAGGCCGCCGGCCGTGTACTTGCGGCCCGCGAGCAATCCCGCGGCGCCGGCGACGAAGCCGGCAACCAAACCTGCGCCTGCGACGGCATAGGCTTTGCGCGCGTCGGGACCGGGCTGCGTGATGGTAACGACGCGCGGGCCCGCGACGGTCGGCTTTCCGGGAACGTAGAACCCGCCGCGCTTGGCCGCCTCATTTGCCTGCGCCGCCGCGGACTCGGCCACGTCCTTCTTCCGCGGCATGCCGTGCTGGGCGCGCTCTTCATCGGTGACCGGCACCGCGTCCTTGTCGGGAACAATCCGGCTGCCGTACTTCTTGGCGTAGACCTGGGTGAATTCCGCGCCGAAGAACAGGATCTGCGCGGAGTAATAGACCCAGATGAGCAGTGCAGCCAGCGAGCCCGCCGCGCCGTAGGCGGATGCGGTCGAGCCCTTGCTCAGGTAGAGCGTCAGCAGGTATTTGCCGATCGTGAACAGCACTGCCGTCACGATCGCGCCGAGCCAGACGTCGCGGAAGCGGATCTGCACGTCCGGCAAGTAGCGGAACAGCATCGCGAACACGCCGGTGTAGACGACCAGTGAAAAAATCACGTCCAGGATCAGCCCCATCACTTTTCCGTTGCCGGCGAAATGCGTGGCGAGCGCGCTGAGGACCGTGCTGAGGATCAGCGAGACCAGGAGAAGGAAGATCACGCCGAACACCATCGCCAGCGAGAAGAACCGCTTCTTGATCGTGTCCCACCAGCTCATGTCGGGGCGCGGCTTCACTTCCCAGACGGTGTTCATCGAGTCCTGCAGCTCGGCGAAGACGCCGGAGGCACCAAAAAGGAGGATGATCAGACTGATGATGGTCGCGAGAGTGCCGGATTGGTGCTTGGCGGCGGCGATCATCGTATTCGCCGCGTCCTGCCCGACTTTACCCATGAGCGCGCCGAGCTGTCCGACGACGATCTGTTGCCCGTTGAGCCCGAGATATTTGAGCAGCGTGACCGACAGCACCAGGAGGGGCGCCATGGAGATGGCGGTGTAATACGCCAGCGACGCCGCCAGACGCGACGCCTTGTCTTCGGACCATTCGGAAAAGGACGTTTTCAGCAGGGGCAGAACGGCATTGGCTTGCATGAGATGCTCCTGACGAGGCCATCAATGCAAGATTTGTGCCGGGCGGCGGGCTCAGGAGCTTATGCGCCGCCGGCGAAGGGCTCGATGCGGTTTAACTCGGTCCGCGCCAGCGACAACTCCTTGTCGCCGTGGAGTCGCGCCATGGCACGGAGCAGGTACTCCTTGGCGCGATCGTAGCGGTTCAGGTAGCGCGCGTAGATCAGGCCGAGCATCAGCTCGACCTGCTCGACCTGCTCGAAGCCCCTGTAGTGACGAAGAAATGATTCGTATGCCTCGGCGGCCTGTGGATAGCGCTGCTCGCTGGCGAGCTGGTTGCCGACCTCGAGCTGCGCCTGCCGCGCGAGCACCTGCTCCGGGTCGATCGCCTTGATCTCGAGGTACAGCTCCGCGGCCCTGGCGTGATGATGGTTCGAGAGCAGGTCGGAAATCTGCGCTTTGAGATCCTGAACCTTCTCCTGCTCCCGCGAGACCGCCTGCGCCGGCAGCCGTCGCTCGACGCCGACGCGGTTTTTCGCGCCGGCGTAGCCGAACGGGTCATAACCCTTCGAGGTGAGATCGCGGAACTGCCGCCGACGGTTCCACTGCTTGGCCATCGCGACGACATCGAAATGATCGCGCGGCAGAAGGTAAAACGTCAGCAGAAGGAAACAGATCGAGAAGCCGAACAGCGTCCCGCCGATGTGAGCGAGGTGCGCCACGCCGGTCGCCGAGCCGGAGAAGTTCAAGAGCAGGTCCTGTGCGAAGAAGAAGCCGATGAACCAGAAGCTGGGGATCTCCCACGTCGCGAAATAGAAGAGGAAGAAGATGATCGTCACGTTCGCCAGCGGAAAAAGAACGAGGTACGCGCCGGTCACCGCCGACACCGCGCCGCTGGCGCCGATCACCGGATTGCTCTCAAAGAGCACATAACAGATCCCCGAGAAGATCCCGCCGGCGACATAGAACGCCGAGTATCCCCAGTGGCCCATCTTGTCGTTCACGTTGTTCCCGAAGATGTAGAGGAACAGCATGTTGGAGGCAATGTGCGGCCCGTTGGCGTGGACGAGGGAATAGGTGAAGAAGTTCCAGAGCGAGGGCTCTCGCGGGTTGAGCTCGAAGCGATGCGTCAGCGACGGCATGCGGTGCTGGATCAGGAAGACGAGCACGTTGAGCGCGATGATCGCCCAGTTCGTCCAGGGCGTGCTGCGCAGGCGGCTGTCAGTGCGGATGGGGATCATGACGGCCGATCGCACGCCCGCGCGCCCGCGAACGTGTCATGCTGAGGTACTCCGAAGCATCTGCCTTCCCGCACCCGGATCCTTCGCGGAGTACCGCTCAGGATGACGTGTGTGGTGGCGCAACGGTTATGCAGCGTCGTTCTTCTTGATCATCTTCACCCGCCGGCCGCCGTGGGTGTACTGGATCTTGTCCATGTACGCCTCCATCAGCAGCAGCCCGCGGCCGCTGCACTTGAGCAGGTTCTCCTCCGCGCACGGGTCCGGGACGTGCTTGCGATCGAAGCCGGCGCCCTGGTCTTCGATGACGATCTCCGTCTGCTTTGCAGTCACCTTCGCCTCGACGTGAACCGTCTTGGTCGGATCGAGCTTGTTCCCGTGCTTGACGGCGTTCATCAAGCCTTCTTCCAGCGCGAGCCGGATCGCGAAGGACGATTGCTCGCCGTAGTGGTGGCGCTCGACCTCGTCCATGATCCGCTTGTGCACCTCATGGAGGGCCGACTTGTCGGACGGGATCGTGAATTGCAGAGGAAACTTGCCGTTCGCGGCTGCCATGAAGCGATCGCTCCGCTGCCGTGTACGCTTCAATGCGCCGTGAAGTTCGTCAACGCTTCGGCCCGCGTCGGCAAGATCTTGAACAACTTATTCAGCTTCGTGATCACGAAGACTTCATAAATCTGCGGCTTGATGTTGGCTAAGCGGAGCTGCCCGTTCTTCTGCCGCACCTTGTTGTTAATGTTGATGAGCATCCCCAGCGCGGCGGAGGAAAGGTGATCGACCGTGCCGAAATCCAGCAGCAGCCGCGGGTTCTCGTTCTCATCGATCAGCGCGGTGAGCGTGTCGGCGATGGAGGCGATGTTGGCTTCGTCGAGGATCTTGTTGTTGGTGAACTCGACGATCCGAATGCCCTTCTGCTCCGTCACGGAAAGCGGCGGAATGGTATCGGCCATGGGTGATGTCCCGGGGGTTGAAGTATCAGGCACGACCGTTCAAACGGTACGAGCGGCCCAAAACGGTGTCAAGGCGGCACGGGGCCAGGCGCACGCGGCGACCAGCACGCACGCGGCGGATGCTATCACGAGGTACGGCAAGAGGTTGAGAAACGTGGGTGATCTCGACAACTGATGCGCCAGGCGCGGCCGCCAATCGACCGCGGGTGGCGGCATCAGGCGCAGCGGCGCGGCGTTGGCCGCGCGGACGGCGCCGGTGGAAAGCTGGTAGAAGCCGGGCCAATTGCGCCGGCCGGATTGAGGTTTCCATTCGTCGCCGAAGCGTGCGATCGGCATGGATGCAAACGCCTCCGTTCCTGCCCCGCCGCCGAGCCAGTCGAAGATGTTCGTCCACAGGATGACGAAGTCGCTCGTGCGGGCGAAGTCGGAGGAGAGAGAGCGGACGAACACCTGACGCGGCGGGGTTTCGCGGACGCTGATGATCGGTGTCGCGCCGGCGGAGACGATCGATTCCCAACCGGCTCCGGGCGGAGAAGCGCCGGCCTCTCCCGGGGAGGCGAATTTCACCTTCGACCAATCGACATTCGCGGTGATCGCGTGCTCGCGAACATCAAGCCTCGGGCTGCTCGACGTTTCGGAAAGCATTGGCGTGACGACGACGGTCGGTTCGTTCGAGTCGAGCGTGGCGTCGGACGTCACCGCGACCGTCGTTGCTCCTTCGGCGGCTGGACGAGCGGCTCGATACGCTTCGATCGCACGCGCGACCTCCTCCGGGACGTTGCCGCGCGCCTCGACCCGCGGCCACGCGTGCCGGCGCGCGAGATAGGCGGCGTTGTCGACATCGAAGTCGTCGGCCGCTTCGATCGTCGCGCGGGCGGTCGCGCCGACGCGCGGAAGATCGACGAAGGTCGACTCTTCCGTCCCGCGCGTCGGCAGGCCGACGTCGCGCCGGATCGTTAGCCCGTCGGACTCGATCGTGAGTTTCGCTCGACCTTGCGCCGAGTCGTTGCGGATTGTCACCATCGCCTGCGTCGTCGGGTGATCGCGCAGCGCGAAATGGGTGATCGCGATGTTTTCCGCGGGTTTTGACGGCGCGATGGCGATGAGGCGCGGGTCGGACGCTGCAACCGGCTGATCGCTCAGCAACAGCACGAGACCCTGCGACCGCGCCAGCGACTTCGCGACCTCGGCGCGCACCGCGTCAGAGCTGTCGATCGCCGTCGCCGGCGCGACCGCCGATTTCCAGTTCCGCGCGACCACGCGCGTCTCATGTTCGTCGTCCGGCACATTGACGACCGTGACGGCAGAGACGCCGAGCCGCTTGATCGCCTCATCCGCCTGGGCGGTGACGTCGTTCAGTCGCGCAGCGCTCGACATCGTCACGCCTCGGTCGGCGATGATCCTCACCGCCCGATCGTCCAGCGGCACCGGCGTCCGCACGCGCGGCTGTGCCACGGCCAGAACCGCAAACGCGATCGCTGATAGCGCCGCGACGATGGCGATCGGCGGCGGACGCCGTACCTCGCTCGACTTGGGCGCTTCGACGGCGCTGCGCCACAGATCGAGGAACGGGACCCGCAGCGCGCCCCGGCGGCCGCGCATTAACCACGCCGCCAACACGGCCCACGGCACCAGCAGCGCGAGCCACAATGGAGCGGCAAAGGTCATGGCGGTGATGCCCAGCGAACTCACGAGCCGCTCAAGTGCTCGCGGCCGTCCTCATCGTCGTCGATCGGCCGATCGAGATCGCGCTCGTCCGCCTGGCCGTCTTGAGCGAACGCGGACGGCGGCTTCACATGCGGATCGAAGTAGTGATCCATCGCCAGGAACAGCGACTTCGCGTGCCGCGCGAAGAGGAAGCTTAACACCGGCATCGGCAGCAGCAGGAGCCACCACGCGCTGCGGACCGGCGGGTTGTAGCGGTGCTGGATCCACAGCGCGACGAGCAGAAAGATGCCGCCGACCAGGCCGTAGTTCAGTCCCCAGATCGAGAGCAGGAAATATCCCTGCTCGCGCTCGAACGCGTAGCCGCAGCGCGGGCAGCCGTCGAGCGGCGTGAACCAGTCGAAGAGGCTGCGGACTTTTCGCCAGGGGACGAAGATCGGCGAGACGCCGCACTCCGGGCAGCGCAGCGCCATCGCCCGGCGGATGAACCGCCACGCGGCGGGACGCTGGTAGCGCGGCACCTTCACGTTCTCATTCACCTCAGCGGCAGCGCAACGTCCGGGACCTGCACCCACCTCTGGAGCAACAGGTAATTCCGGCCGCGGTATTCCGTCACTTCCCCGCTCACGCGCAGGCGCATGTCGCGGTAGCTGTTGTTCCACAAATCTTCGAGTTTGCTCAGGCTTTTATTGGGCAGGAGGATCAGCGGCGCATCGGTCATCTGCCGCCCGTCAGAATCGAAGGTGAACTCCCACGTGCCCGGCACCGCGCAGCGCGTGAGGCGGCCGATGCGGTCGAGGACGAGCGAGCCTTCGATCATGAGCGGCTGCGTCGTCGCCGCCGGCGCGACCGCGTTCGGTCCGCCGGTGACGTCGGCGGGAACCGGTTCATCGGGCAACGGCTTGAGTGGCTGCGCCGCCTGCGTCGAGGGCTGCAGCATCTGCCGCAGCATCTCCTCGGCGGAGCGCTGTTGTTGCTGCTGGAGCGGATTGACCGCCGGCGCCGCAGTGGGATGCGTCGTCGGATTTCCCGACACCGTGACCTGCGCCAGGAGCCACGAGCCCGACACCGGCAGCACTGCGATCAGGGCGACGACCAACGCTCGCTTCCTCGGCGATTCCATCCGCCCAATCATATCCACCGGGCAAAAAAGAATCCGCTCCCGATTGAGCGGGAGCGGATTGAATTGCAGGTTCGGCCCTGGCTCTTAGTTCGCGGCTGCCACCTTCTGCGGCTGCGGCTTCTCGAAATTCTTCAGCGGCTGATCGAGATACTTCTTGGGGATGATGATGATCTGCCCGCGCTTGGCCGGGTTGAGCGCGGCGGACATCGGCTGCGTGCTCGCCCCGCCGTACATCGGCGCAACCGCGGGCGCAACGTAGATCGGCCCGTTCGCCGGCACCACGCGCGAGCCGTCCGGCATCACCACCGCGCTGTTCAGCAGATCGCGCTTGCGGAAGTACAGCGGCGCGTTCGCGTTCGCCTCGTTCTGCGCATCGGCGGGCGTGAAGCCGAAGCGGGATGCGTCCTGGAAAGGGATCGCATCGGTGAAGATCACGTCGCGGTCGTAAAGCGGCGAAGGCTGACCAAAACTGTTCCCGCCGTCGAAGCGGTGCAGATTGTTGGCGTAGCCGTAGTTGACCAGGACGTGCGCGAACGCGTGTACGTGCGGGTCGGTGCCCCCGTAGTAATACTTTCGGTCGCCGTAGCCGCTGTCGAACTGCGAGCGGACCGGCTGATAGAGCACCTGCGCGAAGGCGGAGGATGAAACTAGAACACAAACCGCGGCGGCGGCGAGATGACGCAACATCTTCTTCACTCCTCTGGGTAAATGGGTCTTAGAGAGGAGTCTAGCACGTCCGATAAGTGAAGCCGGAAAATCGAGAGGATCGGAAGCTGCGAGCGTCGGCCGGCGTGACAAGGCAGGAAGGATGCGCGCTCTATGTCACGAGCGATGTCATCCCGAGCGGTACTCCGCGAGGGATCTCGGAGTCGAACGGTTGTCATACTCCGAGATCCCTTGCGGAGTACCTCGGGATGACAACAGGCGGCGGGTTCCGGGGTGTGCTACTCCGCTTCGTTCAGACCCGAAAGACGGATCTGCAACTCATCGAAGCTCAGCCCCTGGATCTGCGCGGTCTTCCGCGGGTGATAGTGACCCTTGGTGAGCGTCACCTGGTACGGCTTCACGCCGATCGCGGATGCGACCAGCTCGATCAGCGCCTTGTTCGACTTGCTGTCCCCCGCTTCGCCGGTGACCTGCAGCTTGATCCCGTCCCCGTCGCGGCCCAGGACCGAGTCGCTGGGCGCGTGCGGGATGACGATGACGGCGAGATCGGTCTTGACCTCGCGTCCGTCCGCGGTCTTGCGGGTGCGGCCGTAGAACTCGTCTTCCTCGTCCGGCTCGTCCGTCGCCGCCGACGGACGCGCGGGGCCCGATGGAATCGGCTCGCGCGCGACCAGGCGCTCGGTGTCGATGCCCATCACCTCCGGCGGCCAGAGGAATTCTTTCCAGAAGGTCCAGACGAAGACGGAGACGAGGTCGGTCTCGTCGACCTCCTGCCGGCCCATGATCATGCCGACGACCGCGAGCACGCCGAGGATCGCGATGGTTAATCCTTCGAGGATCAACACCCACTCAAGCAGCACGCTTGCTCTCCCGATAGGCGGTGAGCACGGCGTGGATGAGCCGCCGCCCCAGCGCCCAGGCGACGATGCCGGCGACGACGTAGTAGGCGAGGTCGCGCACCAGGTTCACGATCAGCCACGTCTGATACGTGCTCTTTTGATCGGGAGCCAGCTTGCTGACTTCGTTCAACAGCATTTTGAGTTCATCGACCATGAGAGATGTTCCCCCGGTTTAGGACCAGCCGTCCGCAACAACCCGCCGCATTTATACAGAATCGCCCCGGCGGGACACAAATTGTTCCCCGTTAGAAAGTTGCGACGAATCGCTAATCCTGCCGGTTGTACCGCGGCGTCGCCGCCCAGTGGAGCTTTTCGGCCAGGTTGCGCCATTGCATTGCCTGAGGGTTTTCGATGAGCCGAACATCGTTGGGGCTCCTGCGGATGACCACCTTGTCACCCTCGGAAAGTTTCGCCGTTTCCTGCCCGTCGCAGAATAATGTCGTGCCGGCGTTCACCTTGGACGCGATCACCACGATGTTGTTCCGCGAAGAAACCACCACCGGGCGAAACGAGAGGCTGTGCGGGCAAATGGGCGTAATGCAGAAGGCTTCCACGCCGTTATCCACGATCGGCCCGCCGGCGGAAATGTTGTAGGCGGTCGATCCGCTCGGAGTTGCGACGATGACGCCGTCGCCGAAAAAGCTGACGCCCCCGTCGCCGTCGGCCTGGATTTCCAGGGAGATCATGTGAAACGGCGGCCCCGCGGTGATCACCGCATCATTTAACGCCGTCGCGTGCCAGCGCCGCCGCGCAAGCACTTTGGCGGGATCGGCGCAATCGACACTGTCTGCCGCGCCGATGACCGACGCCTCGAGTACCAGCCGCGAGCTGGTCGGCAACTGCCCCGCCACCAGGCGGTCGAAATCCTTCTTGAACTTCTCCGGCGAGAAGCTGGCGAGAAACCCGAGGCGGCCGAAGTTCACGCCCATCAGCGGGATCGCGCGGCCGTTGAGTCGCCGCGCCGCGGCGAGCAGCGTCCCGTCGCCGCCGAGGGCGAGGATGACGTCGCAATCGACGCTCGCCAGGTTCGTCGCGCAGTCTTCGTCGAGGCCCGCGACGTCGACGCGCTCCTTGATCCACGGGAGCCAATCGTCCAGCGCCTTGCCGACGTTGGGCTTACTGCGGTTGGCAACGATGAACAGTTTCATCCGGCGTGCAATCGTACCGCATCGGCGCGAAAAAGAACCCGCCGCCGCGGAAGACGACCGGAGGTACGACGGCACAGAATCGGTAACCGCTTAGGGCTGCTTCCTTTCGGACCTGACCCGGTTCGCAGCCGACCCTTGCATCGGCCCCGGCCGTCGTCGGCGACGGCGGGAGTATGCTCAGCTCAATTCTACGTCCGCAGTTGTAGCCGGTTTGAAATGGAATGAAAAGCGATCGGCGCAGCGGAAAGTCCGGCACTCTATGCCGGGCCCATTTGCGCCAGAACTCACGACATCAGAACCCCAGAACGTCCTTGCGCGCCAGCGCCGAGGACAACGGAAGCGGTTGATCGCTTCCCGTCCCGCTGCCGAACACGAAGCTCGACGACCCGCCGGTGGACTTGAGGATCGTCCACGTGCTGCTCGTGCGGTCGAAGACCGCGAAGTCGATTTTGTGATCGCCGTCGTAGTCGCCGGCGACGGGGACGCCGCCGGCCGGCGCGCTCTCCGTGAGGGTCGAGCCGCTGCCGCTGGCCAGGACGCTGAACTGACCCGAGCCGGTCGCGTAAACGGCAATATCATCGTACCCGTCGCCGTCGAAGTCCGCCGCGATCGGCTGATCCGCCCCGCCGCCGGCGCCGAAGTGCGTCGTGACCGAGCCGGCGGTGGTCGATTTGACGAGGGTCCAGTTTCCGGTGGCGGCGTCGTAGACGGCCGGATCGGCCTTGCCGTCGCCGTCGAAGTCCGCCGGCGCCGGCAGCGCGCCCGCGATCGGGCCGACGGTTTGCGAGCGCGAGCCGCCGGTCGATTTGACGATCGTGAACACGCCGGTCGAGTTGTTGTAGACCGCGACGTCGGTCTTGCCGTCGCCGTCGTAGTCCGCCGCGACGGGAATCTGATTGACGGTGCCGACGAACTGCAGGCGCACCGAGCCGTCGGAGGAGTTGACGATGGTGAACGACCGCCCGCCGGGGCGATACGTCGCCAGGTCGGTCTTGCCGTCGCCGTCGTAATCGCCGGGAACCGGCACGTCGCTGGCGCCACCGAGCGACTGGACGCTCGTCCCGCCGCTGGAAAGCTGGATCGTCCACGTGCCTGCGTTGTAGACGGCGACGTCGGAGATGCCGTCGCCGTCGAAGTCGCTCGAGGCGAGCGCGTTGATCAGTTTCACCGAAGCGGCGGCGCTCGCCGCTCCCGCGTTGCCCGCGGCGTCGATCTGCTGGACGCTGAAGCTGTGCGTGCCGGGCGTCAGCATCGACGCCGACTGCACGTTCACGCTGCCCGAGCCGTCCGCGACCGCGCTGCCCATGACGACGCCATCGACGAGCAGTTGCACCGTCGCGCCGGATTCCACGCCGGTGACGGAGAAGACCGGCATGCGGTTACGGGTGGTGTTGTCGCCCACGATGCCGCTGTCGGAAGAGAGCGCCAGGACCGGCGTGTTCGGGGCGCCGGGCGCCGCGGTATCGACGGTGACCGCGAGCACGCCACTGAGGACGCTGACGTTGCCCGCCGAGTCCATCTGTCGCGACGTGTAGTGATAAACACCGTCGGCCAGCATCTCGGGGTCGCTCAGCGCAACCGACCCGCCCGAGGCGAGGCCGCTGGCGACGACGACGCCGTCGCGGAGCAGCTCGACCATCGCGCCGTCCTCGGCGCCGGCGACGTCCATCGTCAGGCTGCTCGACGCGGTGACGTTGTCGCTGTTGCTCGAGCCGGTATCGCTGCCGGACTCGAGATCGGGCATTGCGGTTGCTGACGGCGGCGTGGCGTCGACGGTGACGACCAGCGCCGCGCTCTCGCCGGCGCTGACATTGCCCGCCAGGTCCACCGCGCGCGCGGTGTAGTGATACGTCCCGTCCGCCAGGCCGCTGGTGTCCTGCAGCGAGACGACGCCCCCGAACGGCGTATAGACGGTGCCGACGACGACTCCGTCGCGCAGCAGCACGACGGTCGAACCGGCTTCGGCGCCGGCGATGTCGAAGATCGGCGTGTTGACGTTGGTCACTTCGTCGCTGCTGCTGGCGCCGCTGTCGCTGGCGCTGCGGAGATCCGGGGCCGACGGCGTCGCCGCGCCGACCGTATCGACCGTCACAGCCAGCTCCGCGCTCACGCCGCTGGCGTTGCCCGCGCTGTCGATCTGCCGCGTCGTGTAGTGATAGACGCCGTCGAGCACGGCCGAATCCGACAGCGTGATCGAACCGCCCGACGCCACGCCGCTGGCGATCATCACGTTGTCGCGCAAAAGCTGGACGGTCGATCCGTCTTCCACGCCGACGATGTCGAAGACCGGCGACGTGACGTTCGTGAGGTTGTCGGTGCTGTCCATCCCGCTGTCGCTGCCGGCCTGCAGATCCGGCGCGGCGGAGGGCGCGGCGCCGCTGGTATCGACGGTGATCACCAGCGTCGCGCTGGTCGCGCCGACATTGCCGGCGGCGTCGATCTGGCGGACGTTGTAGTGATACACGCCGTCCGCGAGGCCCACGTCCTGGAACTGCACCGCGCCCCCGGAAGAGATCGCCGACGCGATGACGACGCCGTCGCGGCGGAGTTGCACCGTCGCGCCGCTCTCCACGCCGCTGACGTTGATCAGCGGGTTCGTCACCGACGTGATGTTGTCGGTGTTGCTCGCGCCCGTGTCGCTCGACGCCGAAAGATCGGGGGTCAAGGACGCGCCCGGCGCTGTCTTATCGATCGTCACGACGACCGCACCGCTCGCGGCGCTCGAAAGCCCGCTGGTGGTGTCGACCGCGACGGCGGTGTAGCTGTAGCTTCCGTCGCCCAGCGCCGCGCCGTCAACGAGCGTGACGGACGTCGAGTTCGCCACGCCGCTGGCGATGACCACGCCGTTGCGCAGGAGCTGAACCGTCAGCCCGCTCTGCACGCCGGCGACAGTGAACGAGAGGCTCGTCGCGTTGGTGAGGTTGTCGTTGTTGAGCAATCCCGCGTCGCTGGCGGCGTCGAGATCCGGCGCAGACGGCGTCGCCGGCGGAATCGCCGACGCGATGATCTGCACGCGCAACGCCTGGCTGTCGCCGCTGCTCAAACCGGTCGTCGGACTGACCACGCGCGCGCTGTAATCGTGGGTGCCGGCCGTCGCCGCCGGATCCTGAATCGCCACGGTGCCGCCGGACGCGGAGAAGACGCTGGCGACGACGACGCCGTCGCGGAGCAACTGGACCGTCGTCCCCGCGTCGACCTTATCGACGTCGAACACCGGTTTGAGGACCGACGTGACGTTGTCGGTGCTGCTGCTGCCGTTGTCGCTCAGTGCTTGGAGGTCTGGCTTGGCCGGCTTCTGCGGAGCATGAATGGGTTTGGCCGGAGCAAGGTTACCGGACGACGACCCGCCGCCACCGGCGGCAAGCAGTCGGCGGGATTCGAGCGTCTCCAAGACGGCAGTGGCGAGAACCGAGCGGCGCGTCATAGCGAACCTCAGCATGTTGCGTTGGCTGCCGCACTCGACACCACGAATCGACGCGGTCGGTGAGGCAGCCCACGGTGAGGTCGGCAGACTTGAGAGGTGGGGTAAGCGACAAAAGAGCGGCACCGCGCCTTATCGGACGCGGTGCCGTTGGGTTTATCGGGGCTAACGCTTCGCTTCCGGCCGCAAGGTTCTTACAAGCCTGCGTGAGCGCACGGGTTACCAGACGATCAGGAAACCGTCCACGTCTCCGGCCCGTCCAGCAACTGCTGAATGTCGCCCGGGCCCTGCTTGGCGAGCGCTTCCTCGTTCTGCGCGCGGAC
This sequence comes from Phycisphaerae bacterium, assembly GCA_025936175.1. GTDB lineage: Bacteria > Planctomycetota > Phycisphaerae > Tepidisphaerales > Tepidisphaeraceae > JAICTV01. Next base: position 10,304 of record JAICTV010000062.1, on the reverse strand, counting down.
GACGCTGACATAACGCTCCTTCTCCACGCTGCGCATGATCCCCATCGGCTCAGGCAGATCCGGCTGACGCATGCGGCTGAGCAGGAACGGGACCGCGGGCTGCGCCTGCTCGTTGTGAACCAGGAGATCGTCCTTCGGCGTGCTCGCCAGATCGACGACTTCCGGATTCATCTCGCGCAGGCGGATGCCCTTGGTTCCGTTGCCGAACACGAGCGGCTTGCCCTGCTCGAGATAAATCGTCGTGTCGCTCTTGGTCGTCTTGTCAGTCGCGTAATCGAACGCGCCGTCGTTGAAGATGTTGCAGTTCTGATAAATCTCCACCACCGCCGTGCCGACGTGTTTCGCCGCACGCTCGAGCACGTACTCGAGGTGCTTGACGTCCACGTCCATCGATCGCGCGGCGAACGTTGCGCCGGCGGCGATGGCGATCGACAGCGGGCGGATCGGATAATCCGGGGCGCCCATCGGCGTGCTCTTGGTCTTCTTCCCGTGCTCGCTCGTCGGCGAGTACTGGCCCTTGGTCAGCCCGTAGATGCGGTTGTTGAACAGCAGGATCTTCACATCGAGATTGCGGCGGATGACGTGCAGGAAATGGTTTCCGCCGATCGACAGCGCGTCGCCGTCGCCCGTCGCCACCCAGATGTCCAGCTCCGGCCGCGCGAGCTTCAAGCCCGTCGCGAAGGTCGGCGCGCGGCCGTGGATGCTGTGAAAGCCGTACGTGTTCATGTAGTACGGAAACCGGCTCGAGCAGCCGATGCCGGAGATGAATACCGTCTTGGATCGATCCACGCCGAGCTTGGCGAGGACCTTCTTGGTCTGCATCAGGATGGAGTAATCGCCGCAGCCCGGGCACCAGCGCACGTCCTGATCGGTCGCGTAATCGGCCGCTTTCAAAACAGGCAGTGGAGAAGTCGGTGCAACACTCATGATCATTTTCCTTCAGTAGCATGGGCGTCTCGCCCATGCATTTTCCATCTTCAACTGACCCGACGGCATGGCCGAGACGGCCATGCTACAAAAGCATTCGATCACCCGCCGCCACCGATACCGGCGTCTTCGGCACCGGCCATCGCGATTTCCTGCGCGCCGGCCGGCACTTCGCCGCCGAGCAGTGATTTCGCGCCGGCGACGACCTCGCCGATCGTGAAGGGCTGGCCGCGGACTTTGTTCAAGCCCTTGGCATCGACCAGATACTTGCTCCGCAGCAGCAGGCGAAGCTGCCCGAGGTTCATCTCCGGCACCATCACGTGCTTGAAGTTCTTGAGCATCTCCGCCAGCTTCGCCGGCAGCGGGTTCATGTAGCGGATGTGGCACGCCGCCACCGCCACGCCGGCGTTGCGAAGCTCGAGCGTCGCCGCCTTGATCGCGCCGTAGGTGCTGCCCCAACCGACGATGAGCAGATCGCCGCTGGTCGGGCCGGTCCAGAGGATGTCAGGCCCGGCGGGCTTGAGGTTGTTCACCTTCGCCTGCCGCAGGCGGACCATCTTCTCGTGGTTAGCCGGCTCGTAATTCACGCTGCCGGTGACGTCCTGCTTCTCGAGACCGCCCAGACGATGCTCGAGGCCGGCGGTTCCGGGAATCGCCCACGGCCGCGCGCCGTCGGCATTGCGCTTGTAGGGCATGAAGCCGCGGTCATCGTTCTTCTGCGTCGGGTGCTCGATTTTGATCTTCTCGAGCTTATCGAACTGCGGCACGACCCAGGGCTCGGAGCCGTTGGCGATGTACCCGTCGCTCAGCAGGATGACCGGCGTCATGTATTTGGTCGCGATAGCGAAGGCTTCGATCGTCGCGTTGAAACAGTCCGCGGGTGACGAGGCGGCGATGATCGGCACCGGGCATTCGCCGTTGCGGCCGTACATCACTTGAAGCAGATCCGCCTGTTCGGTCTTGGTCGGCAAACCGGTGCTCGGCCCGCCGCGCTGGACGTCCACGATGACGACCGGGAGTTCCGTCATCACGGCGAGCCCGATCGCCTCGGCCTTGAGCGCGATGCCCGGGCCGCTGGTTCCGGTGACACCGAGCGCGCCGCCGAACGATGCGCCGATCGCCGCGCCGATCGCCGCGATCTCGTCCTCCGCCTGGAACGTCACCACGCCGTAATTCTTAAAGGTCGAGAGGTTGTGCAGGATGTCGCTGGCCGGCGTGATCGGGTAGGAGCAGTAAACCAGCTCCTTGTTCGCCAGCTTCGACGCCGCGACCATGCCGATGGCGACCGCCTCGTTGCCGGTGATCTTGCGATACTTCCCCGGCGCGAGCTTGGCCTTGGGGACCTGGTACTGCTCGTTGAACAGCTCCGTGGTCTCGCCGAAGGCGTAGCCGGCCTTGAGCGCGAGCGTGTTCGCCTGCTCGACCGCCGGCTTCTTGGAGAACTTGCTCTTGATGTAGTTGACCGTCGGCTCGACCGGCCGGCCGTAGAGCCAATAAACCAAGCCAAGCGCGAACATGTTCTTGCAGCGGTCGATGTCCTTGGCGCCCAGCCCCGTGTCCTTGGCGGCGGCGGCGGTGAGCTTGTTGATCGGGACTTTGATCAGCCGGTAGTTCGAGAACGTGCCGTCTTCCAGCGGGTTTTTCGCGTAGCCCGCCTTGGTGACGTCCTTGGGCGTGAAAGCGTCCTCGTTGACGATGACGATCCCGCCCGAGACGACCGATCGAAGGTTCGTCCGCAGCGCGGCGGGGTTCATCGCGACCAGCGCGTGCACGTCATCGCCCGGCGTGTAGATGTCGTTGGACGAGAAGTGGATCTGGAAACCCGACACGCCCGCGAGCGTTCCGGCGGGGGCGCGGATCTCGGCGGGGAAATCCGGCAGCGTGCTGATGTCGTTGCCGACCAGCGCCGAGGTGTCGGTGAACTGCGTCCCGGCGAGCTGCATGCCGTCGCCCGAGTCGCCGGCGAAACGCACGGTGACTCCCGACAGCATCGTGACTGGTTTAGGTTTGCCGTTTCCGTTGGAGGAAGGTGCCGCAGGTTCGGTTGTAAGGCTCATGAGCACGTCTTCGGGCAACGCCTTCGACACACTCTCAGAGACAGGCGCCTCGGAAAGAAAATCGCGCCTGAGACAAGGGTGCGGCTCGGAACCGCCCGCTCGCGAAAAAAGATGTGCGACCCGCTCGGCAGCGCCCGGCCGCCCGACTCTTGGTACTTTCGCCCGGCCCCCGGATCGTCCGCTGCCGCGCGGCGACGGGGATTCAATGACTTGTCACTGCTTCGAAATTTTAGCCGTTGCCAAAGTCAAAACAACGCGCCAGGCGAACTCATCTACCCGGATTTTTCGGCAAATTTTCGTCAGTTGGCTCACAAACTTTTTCTTGACCCAGGTAGCCCAGTTTTGCAAACATGCCCCCATGAAGCAGCGATACCACACCATCATCAGACCGGAATCGAACGGATGGTTCGTGGGCTGGGTCGAAGAAGTCCCCGGCACGCTCACCGGGGGCAAGTCCCTCGACGAGTGCCGACAAAACCTCCGAGACGCCCTCCAGCTCATGGTCGAGACCCACCGCGACGAAGCCCGGCTCGGCATGGCGCCCAACTGCATCCTCGAGGAACTCGAGATCGACGTCGCCGACGAGCCGGCCCGATACGCGGCCTCGTACGCATGAGCGCCGCCGCCGTCGTTCGCCCGATTCACGTCTGTTGGTATTCCTAAAACGTGGGTGGTGGATCGTAGATAGACGATGGTGATTGCGCGCCCTCACTATCCACTATCTACTATCCACGTGTTTTCCCTCCTATGCCGTCCGCTGCCCCGGTGCCGTCGTCGGGGGAGCGGATGACGGTTTCGTCGTGGGCTGATCCGGCGGCTGCACGGGCGTACCCTCGACGTCAATCAATCGCTGGATCCCGGTGTACTTCGGCACCGGCAGGTCCTGGTTCACCACCTTGGCCTGCTGACGCAGGCGCTCGAGCTGCACGAACTGATCGGCGCGGTCGCGCTGCAGCTTGGCGCTGTCATCCTGCAATTGGTAGTACGTGGCCGGCAGAACAGTCTGGTAGATGTTGCCGTTGAAGTCGCGGACGTAGCTGCTCGCCTCCAGCCGACGCATCGCGCGCTCGTTCTCGCCGATCTCGCGGTCGATGTTGTCGATGCGCACCTTGACCGAATCGAACTCGGCGGAGAGGCGATCGAGCTTGTCCTGCACCTGCCGCTCGGCGGCTTTCAAGTCCTTGAGCTGATCGGTCGTCACCCACTGCGATCCCCAGCGATGCATCCCCTGCTTTTCCATCTCGCGCTGGAGATCGATGTCCTGCTCGGTGAATCGCCGGGCAACCTTCTGCGCGATCGCGGAGCCGCGCAGCTCGTCCGGCAGCGCGTTGAGCGCCTCGGCGACGTTGTTCAGCACCGCCGGCTCCTTCGGATCGGAGATCATCGCCTGGTCGTACGTCGCCAGCGCCTGCGGCAACTGGTTCGTGCGATAAAGAACGACGGCGAGGTTGTTCAGCGTCGGCGCGTGGTTCGGCACGAGTCCGTTCACCTGCTCGAACGACTTGCGCGCCGCCTGCAACTGATCCTGCCGATACTGAAGCAGCGCTTTTAGATACAACGCCGACACGTTCTGCGGGTCCTGCGCAAGCGCCTGCTGGATCGTGGAATCCGCTTCGGCCAATCGTCCCTGCTTGATCAGCCGCCGCGCGTCGTTGGCGATCCTGATCGCCTCCTCGCGCATGCGGTTGCGCTCTTCGACCGTGACCCACTTGCCGCCCGCCTTGACCAGGCCTTGATCGAGCCGTTCGCGCCACGTCGCCAGGTCCTTGGTCGCATCGGCGGCTGCGGTGGTGGTGGCGTTGTTGGCGATGAAGGTCTCGTAGCGGTCGATGATCTTATGAAGATCGTCGAGGTACTCGACCGATCGCCGGAGCGATTCGAGTTTCTGCCGCGCGCCGTCCGGCGTGGTCGCGCCCGTTTGCGCGGCTTCGAGCGACACGACCTGGTCGAACGGCACCACCTGGTACTTGCCGTCCTTCTGACTGACGACGTAGCCGCTGGCGCCTTTTTTGATGTCGCCTTCGAGCTTGCTTCCGTCTTTAAGAACGACCACGTCCGCCGCAGCCGGCAGCGTGATGGCACCGAGAAGAACGATCGAAAACCAACGCATGGCAGACCCCCGTTTCGGTTAGAGCATCGCGTCGATGATTCTGTATCGACGCTAGACCATTGTAGCCTCAAAACGTTGGTGGCGGCGAGAGCAAACCGCGACGGCACGCCCCGGACAGCCATGCTATGAAACGAAAGCCTCCAAAAGTCGCACCTTTTCCTCGATCATCGCCAGGCTGTCCGGCGCGCCGACGTCCAGGCGGAGCTTGTGATTCAGCCACGGGGCGGCGTCGTAGATCCTCCGGGCGGCTCGCGCATTCGCCAGCTCGTCGCTCGCGATTTCGACCAGCTGTGCGCGGATACTCTGGCGATCGCCTTTAGCGACTTCGACGGCGCGAATGAAGCGGATGGTGTTCACGGTGGCGACGAAGGTGCGATAGAGATATTCGCCCAGCGCCTGCTGTTCGATCACCTCTTCCCGCACAGTCGGCGGCTGAGCCGGCGCGTCGATCTTCGCCAGCACCTCGTGGCCGGCCCTGGCGGCGTCGCGCGCCAGCGAGAACTCGGAGATGACCGCGGCGATCGGGCCTTCATCGCCGAAGAGGCCGAGCTGTTTTGTTGAGGTGAGCGTCAGGTCGTCCTTCGCGTTCTTGCGCGCGCTGCTGAAGGTGGCTTCGCTTTCGGCGAGGTAATAGAGGTTGCCTTTGAATGCATCGGGAACCTGCGCCTTCGGATCCCAGACCGGGAGCGGGTGGCACGGGCCGAGGAACGCGGGCCCGGTGTAGTACGCGCCGGTCGTCAGCAGGGGAATGTGATGCACGGCGTCGTCGAAATGTTTCCACGCGGCGACGATCTGCGGCGCAAGCTCGCCGCCGAAGAGTTGGCGCGCGACCGCGAGGGTCGCCGATTCCGGCGCGAAATTCGGATCCCAGCGCGCCAGATATCCGATCCGCTCGGCGGCGGAATCGAACATGCCGATGAAGCCCCAGCGTTGCAGCACGCCGCGCGGACGCAGCGCGCGCACGCTTTGCCATTGCTTGGCCGAGCGTCCGATCGCCGGGACATACGGCAGGTGCAGCAGCTCGATGCCGTGTGACGTTTCGGTCTTGATGAACAGGTCGCGCTCGTTCTCCCGGCACGCGAGCGATTGAGCGACGATGCGATCGGAGTGATCGTCGTAATCGACGCTGTAGTCCCAGATGCGCTTGGGGTAGCCGCCCCGCAAAACCGTCTGGTCCTTGTCGATCTCGCTGAGCAGCGCGACGTTCGCGGGCAGGCGTTCGATCAGTTTCAATTGGTTCGGCTCATCGGACCAGAAGTATTGCGCGCTGTAGGGCCAGGCCATCACCTTCGCGCGCGCGTTCGCGCTTGTCACTGCGTCGGCGGTGATCTTGAGGAAGTTGGCGATCACGTCTTCGGACAGTTTGCCTTCGCAGTGCGGGCAATTGGTGTGGCCGAGCTTCGAGCCGCCGGCGCGCATGAAGCAGTGGTAGTACGACTCGCCGCCGATGATCAGGATGACGCCGCCGAGCAGCGGCGCCTGCTTGAAGAGGTTGGCGAAGACGTCGGCGTGGAAGCCGAGGGCGTCGGCGCTGCTCGAGCAGAGGCAGTGAAGCGGCGGCGCGGCGCTGCCGGGATGATGCGCGAGTTGCGCCCCGCGCGTCTCCGGCAGCCGTTTGAAGAGCGGATGATCCGCCGGGAGCTTGGGACTGACGGCGACGAAGTAGAGTTTGACGCCGAAGGGCATGGCGCGTTCGCTCGCATCCCACATCGTCGCGATGTTTTTCGCCGCGTCTTCCCGGTTCAGTTCCGCCAGCCGCGTGTCCTGCGCGTAGAGGAGAAAATCGCCGTAGACAAACAGCCCGTTCGCCCCGGCGTGGGCGAGCGAGCGGAAGGTGTCGTCGCCGAGGAATTCATCCGACAGATCCGGCACGGAATAGTTTGCACCCCACGTCGGCGGCGCGATCTGAACTTCCCACGCCGGTCGACGGCGAAGCTCACCCGCCGGCAGGATAGCGCCGTCCGCAGCGCGCATCGCGTTCTCGAGATGGACCCATCCGGCCCATAGTGCGCCCGCGTCGGCGGCGTGGACCTCGACGCGATCGCCGGCGACGACACAGCGGAAGCCTTTGTCTTCCGATCCGATCTCAAGCAACACCTGCCGCGGCGCTGCTGGATCGATCGTCACCTCCATGCGCTGAAGGAAATCCGCCGCGTCGTCGGCGACCGCGCGCTCGGCCTCGCCGTCGCGTGCCGTGCGCACGCTCCACGCGCCGGTCATCTCGATCTCCCCCGCCGCCGGCTTAGCCTTGCCGCGTCGCGCGACGTTGCGATGCAGCTCGCGCCGGTGCAACACCAGCGCGTTGGCGTTCATCGCCAGCAGCAGGTCCCGGCGCATCAACGAGTTATGGAGCATCGCGCTATTTGTCTCACCCGGCCTGGCAATGTCAAATCAGGTTTCGTCCTTGACCGAAGCGGATCCGTACAGTAATTTCTGGTAAGACAGAAACGACGGAAGCCAACGATGACACTCACGCCGGTCATGCAGAAGTTCATCCTCCACTGGGGCGAGATGGCCACGCGCTGGGGGATCAACCGCACCGTGGCTCAGATCCACGCGCTGCTGTTCCTCTCCGACAGGCCCCTGCACGCCGAGGAGATCGCCGAAACGCTTGGCGTGGCGCGGTCCAACGTCTCGACCTCCATCAAAGAGCTGCAGAACTGGGGCATCGTCCGCGTCGCTCACGAGTTGGGCGACCGGCGGGATCATTTCGAGTCGATGAAGGACGTGTGGGAGATGTTCCGCGTCATCGTCGAGGAGCGCAAGAAACGCGAGACCGATCCGACGCTTCATCTCCTGCGCGAGCTGAACCAGCAGTCGCGGAAGAAGGGAGAGGCCGAGCCGTACGTGCGCGAGCGACTCGCTGACATGCTCTCGTTCTTCGAGCTGATGACGCAGTGGTACGAGGCAACCAGGGACATGCCCACGCCGGCGGTGATCCGGATGTGCAAGCTCGGGGACAAGGTGGCGAAGATGCTCGGCGTGGGGACGTGAGGTCTTGAATTTTTTTTGCCAGGTGAGTTCTGTGATTACAGAAATTGCAGATCATCGAGATGCGGGACGCGGAACGGTGCTGTTCGACGCCGGCTGCGGATTGTGTGCCAGGACCGTCGTCCGCTTCGGCGACGCGCTGGTCGCACGCGGATTTCGGTTCTTGTCGCTGCAGTCCCAGGAAGCGATTGCCCTCGCGAGCGCATCCCGCGATGAGCTGATGACGCAGATGCACGTGGTGACGTGCGACGGCCGCACACTTCGCGGCGTGGACGGCGTGCTGTACGTCGCTTCCGCATTCTCTTGGACATTCCCGATTCGCCTGGCCGCTCGCGTGCCGATCGTACGCCGGGGGATGGACGCGGTGTACCGCCTCGTCGCCCGCAATCGGTATCGCCTCTCGTGCAACCTGAGCACGACGCCCTCGCGCCAACGGAGCAGGATCGATCCCGATCTCGATCGCGAGCTGCGCTGGGCGCCCGCGCTGCTGCCGATCGCATTCGTCGCGACGCTGTGCCGTGGATTGCCGGCGTGGGCGTACATGTGGACGTTGGCGATCGGCATTTACTTCGGCTGCAAATGGCTGACGTGGTGGCCGCGGCGGGATCGGTCTTCGCTCGCGCGCACGCTGGGCTTTTTCTTCGCGTGGCCGGGGATGGATGCGGACGCGTTCTTCGGCAAGGAACAACCCGACCGTAAGGGCGGCTCGGCGGGAGCCTCGCCCTGTCAAAACGCAGCGTTGGCCGCTTCGATCAACATCGTCGTCGCGTTGCCGTTGATCTGGGTCGTCCCGCGACTGCTGATCGCGTCGCATCCCTTGCTCGCCGGCTGGTGCGGGATGATCGGTTTGGTGCTCTTGCTGCACTTCGGGTTGCTGAACTTGCTTTCGACCGCGTGGCGAAACGTCGCCGGCGTGAACGCGCCGCCGCTGATGAACCGGCCGCTGGCCGCGCGATCGCTCGCCGATTTCTGGTCTCGTCGGTGGAACACCGCCTTCAGCGCGATCGCGAACGAGGTCGTCTTCAAGCCGATGGCGCGAATCAATTCGACGCTCGCGTTTGCAGCGGTGTTCCTCGTCTCCGGTCTGATCCACGAGCTGGTCATCTCGCTTCCCGCGCGGTCTGGGTTTGGAAAACCGACGCTCTATTTCATGACCCAGCTTGGTGCGATCGCGATCGAGCGGATGAAGGTGTCGCGGCACAAAATGCCGGGCTTCGGCCTACGCGCGGCGCGCCATCGCTCGGGACGGCTGTACGTGCTCGTCGTGACGATCGTCCCGCTTCCGCTGCTGTTTCATGACGCGTTCGTCGCGAACGTGATGCTGCCGTTCCTCGATTCGATCGGATCATTTGCAAGAGGAGGTTTTATGCTGCCCCACAAGCTGCCGCTGCTGCTGTTCGTCGCGGGGCTGCTTCACCTGTCGATCACGTCGGCGGGCATCCTGATGACGTTCGTGCTCGACTGGCGGAAGAACCTCGCGCCGCTCTGCGCGCTGACGCGCGAGATCGTCTGGACGCACGCGCTGTTCGTGCTGATGACGATCGTCGCCTTCGGACTTGTCTCGCTGGCGCTGCCGACGACGCTGGCGTCCGGCTCGCCGCTTGCCCGCGCGGTGTGCGGGTTCATCGCACTCTTCTGGGGCATCCGGCTGATCATCCAGTTCGTCCTCTTCGACGCGCGGCCGCACATGACCAAACCGCTGCTGAAGCTGGGTTATCACGGCCTCACCCTGTGCTTCGCGTACTTCACTTTGACCTACGCCCTGGCGGCGGTGATGCCGTAGGAGAATTCCGTTGAAGTCGCATCCAATCATCTGGCGCCTGCGCCGGCATCCGATTCCGATCGTGGCGCACTTCGAGCACTGCCTGGTGCTGACGTACGCGCTGCCGCGCCAGGCGCTCGAGCCGCTGCTGCCGCCGGGGCTCGTGCTGGATACGTTCGGCGAGTACGGGTTCGTCGCGGTCGCGATGGTGAAAACGCGCGGGCTGCGGCCGAGCTTTCTGCCGGGACGGTTGTTCGGACAGAGCTTCGTGCTGACGGGGTATCGGATCTTCACGCGATTCCGCACGTCCGGCGCGGACCACAAGTCGGACAACAAGAGCGCGGACAAAAAGGGAAGTGCCCCCTTTTTGTCCGCGTCCGGCGGACGCGGGCGGACGATCCGCGGACTGCGCATCCTCCGCAGCGATGCGAACAAGCGCCTGATGGTCGCCGGCGGG
>JAICTV010000222.1 GCA_025936175.1 Phycisphaerae bacterium | reverse complement strand
GCGACCCCTGCGTCGCCCTCTCCGGCATCCGATGCGGGCGACGCAGGCGTCGCCACTACAGAAGACGAGGACGATGACCTCCCCGCGCCGGGCAAAGTCTGGGACAACACCGGCCCGTCGCTGAGCGAGCTGCTCAAGCAAAGATCGTCCGCTCCTGTCGAAGCGAAAGCGGAGCCTTCGATGGAACCGCCGGCTGCGGTCGCGTCCAACGTTGAAGCGGTGAACGTCCGCGATCTCCCCGACGTCTGGCAGAAACTGCTCGACGCCCTCGCCGCCCGCGGACCGGCGCTGCTCTCGCTCGTTTCGCAGGGGAACCTCGCGTCGATCGAGGACGGGCGCGCGATCATCCGCTACGAGAAGAAGCACGAGACGTTCGTGAAACTTCTCGATCGCAACGGGAAGAAGGACGTCGTCAGCGACGCGTTAACGAAGATCGTGGGGGAGCCGTTGGGCGTGAAGTTCGAGATCGACGCGTCGTCATCATTGGAACAATCACCGGTCGCAGTGATGGAAGCGCCTCCGGTCGCGCGCGCTCCCGTCGTGCGTCGGGAGGTTCCGCAGCGCTCGATCGAGAAAGCCACGCAGGCAAGTTCACCTGCGGCGATTGCTTCCGCGCCCGTCAATACCGTTCGCGTGACCCCCGAGCTCGTCGATAAGCTCCGCGAATCCGAACCGCTGATCAAAACGCTGATGGACGAGCTTGGCGCGACGATCGTCAAAGTCGAACCGCCCGATTCAACTACAACAGCCCCCGAAGCGAAGGTGTCGTGATGTTTGATGCGCTGAAGAACCTCGGGAACATCCGCGAGATGATGGCCAAGCTTCCGGAGATGCAGCGGCAGATGCAGCAGATGCAGGAGGAGATGGCCAGGCGCACCGTGACCGCCGATGCGGGCGCGGGAATCGTCACGGTCACTGTCAACGGACGGCTCGAGCTGACCGCGCTGAAGATCGACAAGTCGAAGGTCGATCCGAACGACACGGAGATGCTCGAGGATCTGATCGTCGCGGCGGTCCGGGCGGGGCAGGCGAAGGCCGCCGCCGAGATGCAGACCGAGATGCACAAGCTCGCGGGCAATATGGGACTGCCACCGGGAATGATGCCCGAGTAAATATCAGCAGCGACCGATAAGAACGCCGGGGGATTGCAATCCCTCGGCTTTTTCATGCGCGATGCCTTGCAGCGTTTGCGCGTTGGACTCTTTGCGATTTGCCGGGGAGGGAAACTTTATCGTAAGTCATCAGCGGTCACATTGACGCGTGCCGCGCGATGCGCGCGACGCGTGGGAGGAGGAGTTCCCGCGATGTCTGCCATGATGCAAACCGGAGGAAACGACGTCCTCGTTGATCGCGCCGTCGCGGCCACGGAGACGTGGCCGGCGGAGGTGGAGCTGATCCTCTCGGCGCTGGAGGCGGCGGGCAACCCGCACGACAACCGCCGGCAGCACCCGCGCATGAGCTACCGCACGATCGCGGAGCTGCGACTCTTTTCCGATCAACCCGGCACACCGAGCTGGCGGCTGTACACGCGCGACGTGAGCGCCCGCGGCGTCGGTTTCATCACCGCGCACCGACTTCCCCTGGGATACGGCGGCGTGATCCAGCTTCCGACGCCGCGCACCGGGCGGACGGTGTCGGTGAACGGCACGCTCTTCCGCTGCCGCGAGATCTCCGACGGCTGGTTCGACGGCGCGCTCTATTTCAACCGCGAGCAGTGGGTCTTCGCGCCGCAACAGCAGCAAGGCTGATATCGCTCATCCCCCGTCGCCGCTGCGACCGGCTCGACGGTTAATTCAACCGCACGCTGTGCACGACGACTTGGCCGTCCCACGGCTCGAACAGATCGAGCGTGTTCACGGCAGACGGGATGATCATCAGTCCCCGGGCCCTTCGACCCGACGGATCGACCGTCACAGCCGCAATCGCATCCCGCGATCTTTCGCGATTCCTGCCAGCCACAGCACCAGCGCCGCCATCATCAACGATCGCGTGATGCCCGCGCCCACGGAAATGCGGCCGACATGTCCGTACCACTCATAGCCGCGCCACCAGATGAAATGCAGGAACAGCGGCATCACGAGGTACGCAAACAGCACGTTTTGACCGCCCTCGGTAAACAGCCGCAGTGGGCGGACGATGCCGCCGGCGTCGACCAACAGCGAGAGGACGATCCAGAGCGCGCAGGTGATCGCCGCACAGATCATGCACCACGCGGGCGTGGCGTCGTTCTTGTTGATGCCCCAGGAGCGGTACATCGCGATCGCGATGAGCGCGAACAGGACGGTCAACGCGCCGGCCCAGATGAGTCGGCGGCCGCTCGTCAGCTTCGGGTCGAGGATGAGCGTTCCCAGCACGACGCCGGCGACGGAGATCGCGGCTTGCGAACCGAGCATCGTGCCGTAATCGACGTGCCCGTGCAGCGGCCAGCCGCCGAAGAAGTCTTTGTTCTGATCAAGCACGAAGACGGCCAGCAGTGCGCCCATCGCGAGCAGCAGCGCGGTCCGCGAGCGGCGGAGCAACAGGTAGACGACTGACGCGACGAGATACGCCCAGCCGATCAGGCCGAGGATGCCCCACCAGCTCGTCTGCATGACCTGGCCGTGATCGTCGCGGTAGACGAGGGCGAGACAGATGAAGCCGGCGAAGGCGCAGGCGCGGAGAATCCTCACGAACACGGGTGCGCCTGACTTCGACGAGCTGAGTCGAATCGCGGCGCGACCGCTGTGCTTTGACGGCACGGGGAGAAACGCGAGGATCGCGAAGAAGTAGACCAGCGTTTCCCAAAGGTGGTCGGGCCAGCCGATGCGCTTCGGATCCGGTCCGGTCTCGCCATTGACCATGAACACGCCGAGCATCAGCAGCGCGGCGGTGCGCAGCAGCACGTGCCCGAGCAATCGCGGCAGCGAAGTCCCGCGCGCGATGCGGTTGGCGAACGCGATCGGGATCGACACGCCGACGATGAAGAGAAACCCGCCGAAGACCCAATCGACGAAGGTCATCCCGTTGGCGGTCTCGGGGTGATAGTGCTTCATCCACCACGGCACGCCGCGCACGCCGGCGACGTCGTTGACGTAGAGCATCACGAACATGACCACGCCGCGGACGGCGTCCACGGAGAGATAACGCGCAGGGCGAGGCGGTAGCGGCGGCGATTCGCCGAGCTGCGCCGGACGATCGGCGCGTTCGACGACGACGACGGTGCTGTCGGGCATCACCGTATTGTTCCCGCTACTTCGGCGGCGTTGCAAGATCGTACGAATGGGTAAAACGCTGGACCGGCGGCGTCGACTTCTGCTTCACCGCGATTTCCTTCAACTCGATCTGGCCGACCCAGAACTGCGTGACGTCGATCGTCCGGACGGCGGCACGGGGATCGGAGCGAAGGATCAGGTCCATCCGGCTGCCGGTGAATTTCCGCGCCTGTGCGCCGAAGTCGATGCGCGTCGTCAACGGCGACGCCGGCGCGGCGAAAGATCCGAGCTGGCACTCGATCCCGTCGTATCGCGCGAAAACGAGAAAGCTGACGTCGACGGGGCACCCGCTGACATCGATCGTCAGGACGAGCGATTCGCCGTTGGCGACCGCGCCAACGACCCTGATGGCGCCGGCGACCTTGGGCTTGAGGTCCGGCTCATCATGCGGCGTCACCGTCGTAACATCCGCGGAAACGAGCCTCCACGGGCGCGTCACCCTCAACGGGCGCTGGGCGCGCTGCCCGCGCCAGTACTTTGGGGTGGTGACGAGAAAGTCCAGGGTGGTGGTGTGGGGGCCATCGGAAAGCGCGTCGAGTTTCCACGGCGTCACCGCGATGACCATGCTCCTGGGCCCTGTAACCCACGGTCCCTCTTTGGCCGACATCGGGTCCTTCCGGTCGTAAACGACGGTGCCCCCATCCACGGTGAGTCGAACATCCACCGGCGGGAGAACGACAGAGGTCCGAGTCCCGCCACGACCGGTACACGATGAGAAGCGCAGGGGCAGCACGTCGCCGCGGCGGACTTTCGCGCGGACGTCGAACACCAGCGAGGTCTCGACGAGGCGCACGTAGTACCGCGACCAGTCCTCGTCCGAAAGCATCTTCAGCCACGACGCCCCTTCGATGAAATCTCCCCATAGCGGCGACCACCGCCGGCGGTCGTCGGCCTGGATCGCCAGCGCGTCGGCAACGACCTGATCGACCTGCGCGCGCGTCAGCTTCTTCGCAGCCGCGCGCGACATCAGCTCTCGCAGCGCGGCGTCGGATGCCGCAGCATTGAGATGAAGGGCTGAGAACCGAAGCAGGGACGCCGGCTCGTACTGACTCAAGTCCCGCCCGGTCGCGAGCAGCCAGCCGACGGCGCCGACGCCGCCCGGAACAGGCAGGATCATCAACGTCGCCAGCGTGGCGAGCACCGGCCTCCTGTGTCGATGGCCAATCCGGATCGCACGCGTGCGCGACAGGTCCGCGCCGCATTCGGGGCACCGACCGCTTTCCTTTGGCAATCCCGTCAGATCGAAATCGCATCGTCGGCAGACGGGGTGATCGCCGATCCGCTTGCCGCGAAAACACCAGATCAGCAGCGCGATCCCCACCACCGCCAGCATCCCGATGATCGAGATGAAACCCCACACCATGCCGAAATCCATCATACCCGTACACTTCTTGCCTGCATTACCGCCCCCCCTTACCATCACCCGCCCGTTTTCTCGAAAAAGGACGTTTATGGCGGCGCAACAACAGCAGCGCATTCTCGTGGCCGATAAATTGGCCGAAGAAGGTCTGGACTATCTCAAGCAAACCGGCGCGACATTCGACACGAAAATCGGCCTGAAAGAGGACGAGCTTGCGTCGACGGTCGGCGAATACGATGCGCTGATCGTCCGCAGCGGCGCGAAAGTCACCGCGAAGGTGCTGGAGAAGCCAGGGAGGCTCAAGGCGATCGCCCGCGCCGGCGTGGGCGTGGACAACATCGATCTGGAAGCGGCCACGGCCAAGGGCATTCTCGTCCTGAACACGGCCGAAGCCTCGACGTTATCGACGGCGGAACATGCGCTGGCGCTGATGATGAGCCTCGCCCGAAAGATTCCCGCCGCCAATCAATCGCTTCGCAGCGGCGCGCTGGACTGGAAGAAACGCAGCCAATTCCAAGGCACACAGTTGGCCGGCAAGACGCTCGGCGTCGTCGGGATGGGCCGGATCGGTCGCACCGTCGCCAGCCGCGCCGTCGCGATGGAGATGACGGTGCTCGGCTTCGACCCGTACTTTTCCGCGCCAACCGCTTTGGACGGCAAAGTACGGATGGTCCGCGATTTCGACGAGTTTCTGTCGCAGCTCGACGTTATCACCTTCCACGTCCCCGGCGGCGAGCAGACGCGACACCTGCTCAACCGCGACCGTCTCTTCGGCGGGAAAGTGAAGCCGAACCTGCTCGTCGTCAACGACGCGCGCGGCGAAGTCGTCGATGAGATGGCATTGGCGGACGCGCTGAAGGAAAAGAAGATCGCCGGCGCCGCGCTCGACGTCTATCAGACCGAGCCGCCGGCCAAGGATCATCCGCTTTTCGGCCTGGAGAACGCCGTGCTCACGCCGCACCTGGGCGCCAGCACCGATGAAGCGCAGACGGCGGTCTCGGTCGAGGCGGCGAAGGCGATCGTCGCATATCTCAAGAGTGGCGAGATCCGTGGCGCGGTCAACGCCGGCGGGATCAAGCTCGATCTGCCCGCCGACGAAGCGCCGTTCGCCAAACTCGCCTGCCGGATCGGCGCGCTGCTCTCCGGTTTCTGCGAAGGCGGCTACAAGACGATCACGCTGCGCGTCAGCGGCACCAAAGCGCCCAAGCACATGAGCACCCTGCTGCGGCTGGCGACGGTCGAGCTGCTCAAGCCGCACCTCGACACGCCGGTGAACGTCATCAACGTCGAACACCTGGCGCGCAGTCGCGGCATCGAGCTGGTCTCCGTGCACGAGCCCCAGCCGCCGTCGGGACTCATCGGCGACATCGTCGGCATCCGCGTCGAGCAGCCGAACGGCGAATCGCACCGCGTGCTCGGCACCGTCTACGCCGACGGCCTCCCGCGCATCCTCCGCTTCGACAACTTCGCGATGGACATGATCCCCGAAGGGCAGATGGTGGTGATCGTCAACAAGGACCAGCCGGGCGTGATCGGCACGGTCGGCTCCAGCTTCGGCGAAGAAAAGGTGAACATCGCCGACATGGTCATCAGCCGCGAGAAGCACGAGGACGGCAGCGCGACCGCGCTGATGGTGATCAAGATTGACAGCGAGCCGCCCGCGGCGCTGCTGAACCGGCTTCGCGCTCGACCGAACATCGTGCGCGTGCGGTCATTGGCGCTTCCTCCGCGGGAGGCTTGATTGGCGCGACGATCGCGTCTGGCGCAGGCGAAGCCGAAGTCGGCGCAGGGCCGTCGCGTCGCGCCCGCCGCTCCACTTCAGTCACGTCGGCTCCTCGCCTGGCTTGGCGGCTCGTTCGTCGTCACCATGGGCATCCTGCTGATCCTTGCCGCGCTCGACGTGCGGCTCGGTGAGGGCTATTTCGCTTACCGCTATTCGCCCCTCCGCAACCAGCGGACGATCCGGATGTTTCCGATGCTGCTGGTCGGCGCCGTCGCGTGCGGAGCGATCAGGCAGCTCGCCGGCGTTCATCGTCGGGCGCGACAGGTCGGCATTCTGCTGCTGGCGATCTGCGCGCTCGCGACCGGCATCTGGAGCTGGTGGGCGCCGCCGAAACCGTTCGCGCAGCAGATGTTCAACATGACAAGCTTCTCCAGCGACGGCGCGTTCGTCTTCGAGGCGGCGCAGTTTCCGTCGCTGCCGGCGTACCTGCGCGGCTTTCCGAAGCGTCTCGAGGCGAGCGTCGAAAAGATGGGCGGGACGCGCGTGCTCTCGAATCCCCCGGGCATGACGATCGTTTCGCGATGGGTAATGGACGCGGCACATCGGTCTGGCGCGGCGCCGACGCCGGACGCGTTTGAACGCTATTTGATTTCGCAGCAGGAGGTCGAGCCGGACGATGCACATTCGATCGCCAACGCGCTGCGCGTCAGCTTCGTGCTGTCGGCGCTTTATGTGCTGGCGGCGGCGAGCGGATACGCGCTTGGCCGATTGTTCCTCCGACCGGCGGGCGCGGCGGTTTTCGCGATCGTGCTGGCGTTCAACCCGTGCACCATTCTCTTCGTGCCCGGCAAAGATCCGGCGCAGTTGCTCTTCGTGAACCTGATGCTCTGGGCGTTTCTCGCGGCGTGGAAGCGCCGATCCGTCTGGCCGGCCTTCGCTGCGGGGATCGTCTTGATCCTGGGCGCGGTGATGAGCCTCGTGCAGATCTGGATCGCGCTGATCACGCTCGCCGCGGTGATGTGGCATGATCGCCGTCGCGTCCGCGCGGTCCTGCGCGATTGTGCCGGACCGTTCGCGCTGGGCGCGGTCATTACCTGCCTCGTCGTCTACCTCGCCACCGGCTGGAACATCCCGCTGACGCTCTGGGCGGTCTCGCGGCGATGGTCGTCGCTGCAAGCCACCTTCGCGATGAACCGATCGACCTGGTACCTCATCGGCCTGCCGATCTTCCTCCTGTTCCTCAGCCCCGGTCTGTGGACCTTCGCCGGCATGAAGTTCCGCCGCCCGCGCCTTACGTTCGGGGCGCGACTAGCGATCTGCACCGTCGCCGCGATGCTCTTCATTTATTTCATCGCCGGGCTGACGTACGAATTGCCGCGCTTGTGGGTCGCGTTCCTCTCGCCACTGACGCTCGGCCTGGCGCTCGATTGGCCGGTTCTCAAAAGCCGCAGCGACCGTCCGCGCGCGGCCAAGGTGCTGATGGCGATCGTCCTTACGCAAATCGTCTTCACCGCGCTGCACTGGACGATCTTCGACGAGCGCGAGACCGAATACCGCCTTACGACCGGCCGGTTTTATCGCTGAAACTGGCGAAACCAACGCAAGAGTCGTAAAACCGATCCCGCCGTGAGCGCGCAATCCTCGCTCTTGATCCTCATCCCGCTGGCATACCTCGCCGGCTCGATCCCCTTCGGCCTGATCGTGGGTCTCGCCAACGGCGTCGATCCGCGCAGAAGCGGCAGCGGGAACATCGGCGCGACCAACGTTGCGCGCGTGCTCGGCGGCAAGAAGTACTTCTTCATCGTCTTCTTCCTCGACCTGTTCAAGAGCCTCATCCCGATGGCGATCGCGTCGGCGATTGTCCTGCGCGTGCCGGCGGCGCAGCGCGATGAGCACGTCTACATCCATTGGCTGCTGGTCGGGTTCGCCGCGGTGATCGGGCACATGTTCAGCCTGTTCCTGAAGTTCAAGGGCGGCAAAGGCGTCGCGACCAGCGCGGGCGTCATGCTCGGGCTCTTCCCCTATTTCACCTGGCCGGGCGTCGTGTCGATCGTCGTGTTCCTGATCGTGTTCTATCTCTGGCGGTACATCAGCCTGGCGTCGATGGTCGGGGCGTCCCTGTTTCCGATCGTGTACGTGGCGATCGGCTTGGCAAGCGGATGGCCGGTGTTTGGCCACCAGCTCCCCCTGCTCATTTTCGCTCTGGTCATAGCGATCCTGATCGTGTGGAAGCACCGCGGGAATATCGCCCGCCTGCGCGCGGGGACCGAAAACCGCTTCGGCAAGCCTTCCGCGGCCGCGCCGGCGCCGCGAGACGATTCGTCCATAGCCGCCTGACAGCGCAGACGCTACGCTTTTGCTGATCCATGTGGAAACGTTCGGGATTCACGCTCGTCGAGCTGCTCGTCGTGATCGGCATCATCGCGATCCTTCTCGCAATCCTGCTGCCGACCATCGCCCGCGCGCAGGAAGCCAGCCGCCGCGTCAACTGCCTGAGCAATCTCCGCCAGGTTTACACCTTCTT